>CAYUNL010000320.1:0-3067 GCA_964446055.1 uncultured Alphaproteobacteria bacterium
GCCTCGGCCGCCAGCATGCCGGACTTCATCGCGTTGTGCGTTCCCTTGATGCGGGGCACGTTGAGCAGCCCCGCCGAACAACCGATCAGCACCCCGCCCGGGAAATCGAGCTTCGGCACCGACTGCCACCCGCCCTCGGCGATCGCGCGCGCGCCATAGGAGACCCGCTTGCCGCCTTCGAGCAGGGGGCGGATTTTCGGGTGGGTCTTGAAGCGCTGGAATTCCTCGAACGGGGAAAGGTGCGGGTTCTTGTAATTCAAGTGAACCACGAAGCCGATGGCGAGCTGGTTGTCTTCGAGTTGATAGATGAACCCGCCGCCACCGGTGCGGTTGTCGAGCGGCCAGCCGACCGTGTGCATGACCGACCCGGTATTGTGTTTGGCAGGATCGATTTCCCACAATTCCTTCATGCCGAGCCCGAACTTGGGAAAATCGCTTTCGGCGTCGAGACCGAAGTGCGCGATCAGTTGTTTGGCGAGCGATCCGCGCACGCCCTCGCCGATCAGCGTGAACTTGCCGCGGAGTTCGACACCGGGCTCGAAACCCGGCTTTGGCGCGCCGTCATGGTCGCGGCCCATGTCCCCCGTCGCCACGCCCGCGACGCGGCCCTCGCCGTCGTACAGCACCTCGGCCGCGGCGAAGCCTGCGAAAATCTCGACGCCTGCGGCCTCTGCCTCGGCCGCGAGCCAGCGGCAGACGTTGCCCAGACTGACGATGTAGCAACCGTGGTTGCTCATCACCGGCGGCAAAAGAAAATTCGGGATCGTCACCGCCCAGTTCCCGATCAGGTACTTGAACCGGTCGGACGTGACCGCGATTTCGATCGGGGCGCCCTTGTCGCGCCAGTCCGGGATCAGTTCATCGAGCGCAATCGGGTCGATCACCGCGCCCGACAGAATATGCGCGCCGATTTCCGAACCCTTTTCGAGGACGCACACCGAAACCTCGCGCCCCGACTCAACCGCCAACTGGCGCAGGCGGATCGCCGCCGCCAGTCCGGCCGGGCCGGCGCCGACGATAACAACGTCGTATTCCATCGATTCGCGGGCGGGAGGTTCGTCGTTCATGTTGGAGTCCGGTGCGGTTGGTGACATCGCCCCCATGGTCCCCTTATGCGCCCGCGTGGCAGGAGCGGTCAATCGATGGGCGCGTTAGGTCCATGGTAGGATCGGGCCATGACCGGACCGCGGGAAAACCTGGCCGCACTCGCCTGGCAGATCGAGGCGGGCGCAGACGAAGCCGTCGGCAACGCACCACGCGACCGATTTACGACGCCGCCGCCGAGCCCGAGCCCCCAAACCGCAGACCCCGGCACGATTCGGAAGACCCCGGTGAAGGCCGCCCCCCGGCGCGCCGCGGGCGTCCCGTTGCCGATGCAGGCGCCCGGAGCCGCCGGCCTGAGTGCGCAAGCGCTTGCCCAGAACTGCACCACGCTTGACGAACTGCGGGCCGCGATGGCCGGATTCGACGGTTGCGCCCTCAGGAACACGGCGATGAATCTGGTGTTCGGCGACGGCGACCCGGACTCGGGACTGATGCTGGTGGGCGAAGCGCCGGGCGCGGACGAGGACCGCGAAGGTGTTCCGTTTGTGGGCGTCAGCGGCCAGCTTCTGGACAAAATGCTGGCGGCGATCGGACGCGACCGATCGAGTGCCTACATCACCAACATTCTGCCGTGGCGCCCCCCCGGCAACCGCAAGCCCGACCAGGCCGAGGTCATGGTGTGCCTGCCGTTCATCCGCCGTCACATCGAGATCGTGGCGCCCGAGGTGCTGGTTCTGGTGGGCGGGGTGGCGGCCTCGACGCTTCTGGACCGGCGCGAAGGGATCACCAGGCTGCGTGGGCGATGGTTAACGTATTCATCGGGCGGCGGCGAGATTCCCGCGTTGGCGATCTTTCATCCCGCCTACCTGCTGCGCCAGCCTGCCCTCAAGCATCTGGCCTGGCAGGATCTTTTGACCCTCAAGGACCGCCTCGACGGCGGCCCCTAGAGCCTCGCGCTTCCGGGCCCGACGGGACACCGCCCCCAAGGTGGTTGTCAGCGGCGGCGTTCGGATATTAAATCGCGCCGGGCCGCAGACAGAACAGGGTTGCGACCGATGCATTTTTCCGGGATTCGATGGCGGGCGGCAAGGGTCGCACTCTGCGCGGCCTTCGTGTTGACCGCGACCGCCGGGGCCGCGACGGCTCAGGAATGGCCGATGCCCGACCGCCGCGTGCTCGATGCCGACGGCGACGGGCTCGGTACGCTGTCGGCGGCCGACATCGAACGCTACCGCAAGATTTTCGCGCTTCAAGAAACCGGCAATTGGCGCCAGGCCGACCACGAGATCGCCCACATCGCCGATCCGATCCTGATGGGCCATGTGCAGTTTCAGCGCTACATGCACCCCACCGATTACCGGTCGAAGTTTCTCGAACTCTCGACCTGGATGAAACAGTATCGCGACCATCCGGGCGCCTACCGCATCTATCGTCTCGCGCTGACGCGCAAGCCCTCGAACTACCGCAATCCGCCGCCGCCGCAAAAAGTGCAACTTGCGTTCGACGAAGACGACGAAGAGGGTGAAATCATCGCGAGCGCGCCGCCGGCACGGTCGGTGTATCGCTCGCCGCGACCGCGTTCCCGCGATATCCGCCGCCAGATCGCCAACGAGCAGGCCCATATCCGCCGCCATATCCGGCGCGGCGACACCGCCGGCGCCCTCAAGCATCTGCCCGGCCGGGTCATGCAGGACCTGTTCGACCCGGTCGAATTCGACCAGATCAAATCCGAGATCGCGGCGGCGCTCTTCTTCCAGAACGAGGATGAAAAGGCGTTCGAACTCGCCTCGGCGGCAGCCGACCGTTCGCGCGCCCACATCGAGACGGCCGACTGGATCGCCGGGCTCGCGGCCTGGCGGCTGGATCGCCTGGGCGACGCCGAAACCTACTTCGAAGCGCTGGCGCGTTCGCCGATTGCCTCGGACTGGAACGCCGCCGCCGGCGCCTATTGGTCGGCGCGCACCAACCTCGTCAACCGCCGGCCGGAAAGTGTGGGACCCTGGCTCCAGATCGGCGCGCGTTA
>CAYUNL010000321.1:0-2996 GCA_964446055.1 uncultured Alphaproteobacteria bacterium
AGAGTTCGAGGAGGTGGCGGGCGCGGCTTGCGCGGCGCGCTGCGGGGCGGATGCAGACGCCGAGGTCGCGCAGGCCCGTACGCTCGGGGTATGCGATCTCTCGGTCTTGCCGCGCGGCGGGTTCAAGGGTTGGGGCGCGATCGAATGGGCGAGCAAGCGCGGTGCCGCCCTCGGGCCCGAGAACAACCGCACCTACACCCAGGACGATGGCACGCTGCTCGCCCGTCTCGCCGACAGCGAAATACTGCTGCTTGGCGATCTCTCGGGCCGTGCGAGGGTTGCGGGCGAGCTAGTGGCGGCGTGGTCCGAAACCAGGCCCGAAGGTGTCTACCCGGTACCGCGCGCGGACGCCAACTGCTGGTTCGCGATCGCCGGTGAACATGGTCCGGCGATGCTCGCCAAACTCTGCGGCGTCGATTTCAGACCCGCTCGCTTCGCCCCGGGGATGGTGGCGCAGACCTCGCTGGCGCGTCTCAACACCATCGTCATTCGTGACGACTTGCGCGCAACGCCGGGGTACCACCTCCTGACCGATTTCGCCTCGGCACGGTATATGTTCTCATGCTTGGCCGACGCGATGGTCGAGTTCGATGGCGCGCCGGTCGGCGTGGCGGCGCTGCGCCGGTTGCAAGAAGGGAACAGCGAGTGAGTAGAGCGAATTCGGCCTCGGCGCGCGATATCGCGCACGTTTTGCATCCCTACACCAACCCCCGCGCGCACGAGGACCAGGGCCCGTTCATCGTCGTCTCGGGCAAAGGCGTCATGGTGACCGACGCCGCCGGCAACGAATACATCGAGGGTCTGTCGGGCCTGTGGTGCTGCTCGCTCGGCTACGGCGAGGAGGCGCTGATCGAGGCCGCGGCGAGCCAAATGCGCAAGCTCTCGACCTACCACAGCTTCAGCCATCGCTCCACCGAGCCGGCGATCGATCTGGCCGAGAAGCTGATCGCGATCGCCCCGGCGCCGATGGCCAAGGCGTTCTTTGCCAGCTCCGGTTCCGAGGCCAACGATTCGCTGGTCAAGATCGTCTGGTACTACAACAACGCCCGTGGCCGGCCGCAGAAGAAAAAGATCATCTCCCGCCACCTCGCCTATCACGGGGTCACGGTGGCCAGCGGAAGCCTGACCGGTATCCCCGCGAACCACGCCGCCTTCGACCTGCCGATCGCCAATATCTTGCACACCGACTGTCCGCACTACGCCCGCGCCGCCGAGCCCGGCGAATCCGAACCGGCGTTCGCCACCCGGATGGCCGAAAATCTCGACCGCCTGATCCTCGCCGAGGGGCCCGAAACGGTCGCCGCCTTCATCGCCGAGCCGGTGATGGGGGCGGGCGGGGTGATCGTGCCACCCGTCACCTACTTCGACAAGATTCAATCGGTGCTCGCCAAGCACGATGTCTTGTTCTTGGTCGACGAGGTGATCTGCGGCTTCGGCCGCACCGGCAACCTGTTCGCCTGCGAGACCTACGACCTCAAGCCCGACGCGATGACCCTGGCCAAGCAACTCTCCTCGGCCTACGTGCCCATCTCGGCGGTCCTGATCTCGGACGAGATCTATCAGGCGGTGGCAGGGGAGGGCGAGCGCCAGGGCACCTTCGCGCATGGCTTCACCAGCTCCGGCCACCCGGTCGCCGCGGCGGTCGCGCTGCGCACGCTAGAGCTGATGGAGGAACGTGATATCGTCGGCCACGTGCGTGCCGTGGCGCCGCGTTTCGCCGAGCGCGTGCGCGGATTTGCCGACCATCCGATGGTTGGCGAGACCGCGGTGGTCGGTCTGATGGCGGGTATCGAGTACATCGCCGACAAGGAGACGGGCGCGAGCTCCGATCCCGCCGGGCGCGTCGCGCCAGAAGTGACCAAGCGCGCCGAAGGCCACGGCCTGATCGTGCGGCCCTTGGGCGAGCGCACCGTGTTCGCCCCACCGCTGATCATCACCGAGGCCGAGATCGACGAGTTGTTCGACCGTTATGCGGCTGCGCTGGACGAGACCTGGGCATGGATCCAGGCCGGCGGCCTTGACGAGAAAGGAGCTACGCGATGACTCGATTCCTATCCCACGCGTTGTACGCGCTCATCGGCGCGAGCGTGCCCGTGTCCCTGGCCTTCGCCGGTGGCGAACACGGTCGGGCATTCGACCATCCGCAGATGTGGGGCGGTGGGGGAGGCTTTGGCATGTTCTTCGGCCTGATTGTCATGATCTTGGTGATCGCGGTGATCGTCGGCGTCATCGTTCTCTTGGTTCGCTGGCTCGGAGGGTCATCGGCCCACCGCGGGCGTACCGAAAAAACGGCTCTGCGCATTCTCGAAGAGCGCTATGCCCGCGGCGAGATCGACGCCCAGGAGTTCGAAGAACGCCGCCGCATTCTCGGCGAATAGGGCGCCAAACAAATGAGGTGGTCGAATTGGCGCTATCCAGGGTGATCCCCTCTACGTGCGGGACTGTCCTTGCGGCAGGCCGGCGCTGATGGCCACATACGATTTACGGCGGTCCAGTAGGGAGGAGTTCGTTGTCCACTTTGGAGGGCGCCCAGGACAGGTTGATGCTTTCACGTTCGCGAACGCTCTGCTGGGCTTGTCCGAGGCTCTTCGCGAGATCAACGCGGCAGTTAATCCGGATTCCTCAATCGAGATAGTAATCGATGGTGTTGGACCGGGCAGTTTCAGAACCCGCATACGAACTGTCACGAAAAAACTTCCGTCTCTTCTGAAGTCGGGGTTTGTCAATGTTGTGTTGCCCGTCGCGCTTTGGTACATGACGGATCGCGTTATTGGCGAAGATGAAATAGTAATCACGACGCATCACGATCATTACGTTGTTGAGCGCGGCGAAGACAGAATTATCCTTCCAAAGGAGGCATAACCTTGCGCGCCGCGAAATAAAAGACCCGGCCCGAATCGACAGCCATATATCAAATGCTTTCGAGGCAATTGAACAAGACCGGTCCGTAACGGAGTTTGAGGTTCTTGAGGAACTGCAAGACGATGAGCCGATTG
>CAYUNL010000322.1:0-2985 GCA_964446055.1 uncultured Alphaproteobacteria bacterium
CTATCCGCCCGGCAGGCGCCGCTGGTGAACGGCCGCCCCGCCGAGCGCGGACTGGATCGCGATCCACAGATCAAAGCCGCGGGCCAGGGCGGGCCGGCACCTATTAGAGGCCGAGCGCCGGAAGTTCGCCCCCTTCGAATCGAAGTGCAGCGCTGAACGGAGGCATCCACGATAGTGGAGGCTATGCCCGAGCAAGACTATGACCCCGAATACGACATGTGGATCCGCGATGAGGGTTCCTACAAAACTGTCGGTATCCACACTCGCGACATGTTGGATCTTGTTTACGGCGTATCGCGAACGTTGAAAACGTGGCCCCGTGAGCAGATAGTCTCGGTCCAATACACCGCGAACAACGGCGTATATACGGCGTTGATGGTGGTGGAACGAGCCATTCCACCCGAAGAAGTCACTCCATCCGAGGGTAGTGAGTCGGGAGCACTGAGCGGCCACACAACTCTCTCCACGTCACGCACCAAGCAGCGGAGCCGCTAACCCAGGCAGGTACGTGGCGGTTAGCCACGAGCCTGTTGGACGGCTCGCCTAACTGCCTTGAGATCGACAGGGTAAGGCGCTGGGGGAAGCGCCCGCAACCAATACGCCAGGCGATCCGCGCTGGCCACGACTACGTCGTCTTCGCGATTCAGCAGGCCCGTCTGGTAACGACGGCTTGCACTGGCCCCACCGCGACGGCTTGAAGTGGCCCCACCCCGGCGTCGGTTGGACTGTTGTTACGAATACTGCCTGATCGTGCGGACACACGTGGAGGCAGCCCGTCGCCGCGGAGTCCGAGCCCGGAGGGCGAGGCGTAGCGGCGACGGGCTGCCAGGTCATTTGCGGGCACCTTTCGACCTGTTCTTTCGAGCAAGGCCGTGGTGAAACCGCCAGGACTCGGTGCCGGTCTCGATGATGTGGGCTCGGTGGGTCAAGCGGTCGACCGCGGCCTTGGCCAGCCGGGGATCGGGAAAGACCTTGGTCCACTCGCTGAACGGGAGGTTGGTCGTAACGATGACCGAGCCGCGTTCGTTGCGCTCGGAGATGACCTGGAAGACAAGCTCGGCGGCGCCCTCGGGCAAAGCGAGATACCCCAGTTCATCACAGATCAGAAGCTCTATGCGCCCGTAGCGACGTAGCACGCGGGCAAGGGCCTGGCTGCCCTGAGCCTCCTGGAGTTCGTTGGCCAGGCCGGCAAGGGTCGTGAAGCGAACCCGGCGCCCCTGCTGGCAGGCACAGACGCCAAGGGCCGTGGCCAGCATCGTTTTGCCCGTGCCGGATTCGCCGATGAAGATGACCGACTCGCGGTTGTCGATCCAAGTGCCCTCGGCCAGGGAGGCGATTGTCGCTTGGGGAACGTTGGTGTTGTCTTGGAAGCGGAAGTCCTCGAGACGTTTCACGATCGGGAAACGGGCCGCCAGAAGGCGCCGGCGCTCTCGACGCTCGCAGCGCTCGGCGACTTCTGCCTCCAGGAGTGCTGCCAGGTAGGCAAGCGGAGTCTGTTGCTCGCGGGTCGCCTCTTCGCGCAGCGAACGGAACCTCTGGCGTACCGTCGGCAGATGCAGCTCCCTTGCATGAGCTTCTACGAGTGCCTCCAGGGCCTGGGTCTTCGCCGGCGCGCTCATTGGCGTTCCTTCAGGGACTGGCACTCGGCCTCTAAAGCGCCCGACCAGAGATCGCAGGCGAGCCGACGAGCTTCGTCTGGGCGTAGATCGGTGAATACGTCTGCAAGCTCGACGGGTTCGTCGTGTGGGCCCACGACGCCGGGCCCGTCGTAGAGCCTGAGCGTGACAAGCGATGCCAAGCTGGCGTCTACCAGGCGCTCTGTGTCAACTACCTCGACCTCAAAGCGGTGGGAAGACATCATCTGCCACCCCCCTCGGCGCAAAGCGCGTCGTAGCCTTCAAGGCCCGGCTCGGGCCCTTGTGTGGCGACCAGGGAGCCATCTAACCCGGTCAAAGGCAGTGCTTCGGGGCGCTTTTGGCGGCGGGCCAGTACCGCGACGGCGCGGCCATCGTGGGCGCCAGCACACAGCGCGCCCTTGACGGCGAGCTCGACTGGCTCTGGCCCGTGGCTGCGGCACAACAAAACGACGTCGACCATCTGGCGTGCGGCCTCGGAGGCGCCTACGCGCTCGGTGATCGCGTTCCAGAGTTCGTCGAAGCACGATGGCCAGGCACCCCGCTCGCGTTCCTGGCGCAGGGCGAGCGCGCAGCCAAGGGCTCCGGGCTTTCGCTTCAGAAGATCGAGGTAGTGATCGAGATGGGCACTGCGCTGCGAAACGCCGCGCAGTCTCGGATGGCAGGAGACTTCCCTGCCTTGGTGGAAGACCCGGATCTCGCGGGCCCCGATCCTGGCGGTGACGGAAAGCCCCACCAGCGACACGGGAACCGAGTACTGGTTGCGGCGTAGCGTCACCATCGACTTGGAGTTGACCCGCGGCGTCGTTTCCTCCCAGGCGGGATATGGCTCCAGTGGAAGCGCCCTCAGGTGCTCACGCTCGGTTTGAAGGGCCTCGCCGACGGTGATCGGCCGATGCTCGATTCGCCGATGAAGGTCACCCTCCACGGCCGCAGATACCAGCGCGTTCAGCTCTTCGAGCGAGGAGACCTCGGGTACCGGGACCAGGTGGTTTCGCCGAAACCGGCCGACTTCGCCCTCGACACCTCCCTTCTCATGGGCGCCTTCCTTGCCGACCAGCGTAAACCAGGAGTCGTAGAGGTAGTGGGAGCGAAGCGCCACGAAGCGGTCGGACTCGATCCGGCGGCGGCCTTTGAAGACCTTCTTCGCCGCGCTTTTCAGGTTGTCGTAGCGGATTGTCTTGAAGACACCGCAAAACCAGTCGAGCGCATGGACGTGGCCCTCCAAGAAGGCCTGCTGGGTCTGGCGCTCGAAGGCCATGACGTAGGCGGCGCCGGAAAACGACGCCCGCTGTTACCGGAGTTCCGCAGTTGGAGGGCAAGCGAATCACCCGCAAACCCGCTCCCGATG
>CAYUNL010000323.1:0-2965 GCA_964446055.1 uncultured Alphaproteobacteria bacterium
GACGATCACGCCGTCCTGCCAGATGTCGCGCGCACGCGGATTGTAGCCGCCGGCGACCGGGCCGCCCACGTCGCCCATGTGGGCGCGCACGGCGGGAAACAGGATCGGCCGCCGCTCGTGGAAGACCGGCGTCACGATCACCTGATCGGGAATGTGCGAGCCACCGTCGTAAGGATCGCTGGCCAGGATCACGTCGCCGGGATGGAGGTCGTAGCGAAAGGCCTTCACCGCGCTGTCGACCGCCGAGGCCACCGCGTAGAGGTGGACGGTGCAGCCCGGCGCTTGCGCCACCAGTCGCGACTTCATCCCGACGAGATCGAAAATGGCGGTCGTGAAGTCGTGGGCCTCGTTGAAGATCGGTGAGCGCGCAGTGCGCGTGACTGCGGTCCCCATCTCGCGCGCGATGGTGTCGAGCGAGCCGCCCACGATCTGCGCCATGATGACATCACGTTTACTCATCGCCGACCTCCATGACTGCCGGGTAGACGAATTCAAGCACATCGCCGGCGGCAACGACAACGCCGCTCTGGGCACCCTCGACGAGGGTATCGCTTGTCCCCCGGATGCGAATCGCACCACAGCTGCCGCCGGCGTCGGCGACGACCAGCATGTTGGCCTCCAGCGGACCGCGATCGTTGATCAGTCGAACCGACATGCCCGCCGCGGCGCCCTCACCGAGCTCGCGGGTCGTCAGCCGGAACCCGTCCCGAATCTCTAGCTCCTCGGCCGAGACCAAGCGGCGGCTTCCGTGCAGCCCGGGTGGCCCCCAACCCTGGGCCGAGATCGGAAAACCCGGCGCCAGGTAGCTGGGCACGGTTTCACGCTGCGTGCCGATGGGCGCAAAGAGCACCGCCTGGGGTCCGAATCCATGGAGCGCCGGGCACGCCTCGCCGGCCACGCCCGCGGCGCGCAGCGCGGCCGTCACCGCCGAGGCGATCATGTGGCAGGTGGTGGCAGCACCAAGGCCGGTGGCGGCCGAGAAGCTGGGATTGACGAGCGAGCCCTCAGGCAGGCGGATATCGAACGGCGCGAGCATCCCCTCGTTGATGGCAAGCTCGTCGAGGAACGGCGAGACCAGGGGCAGGACGGCAAATGCCTTGGCCGCGTCTGCGGTTACGTTGAAGGGTGCCGCGACCTGTGTGGAAGTGCCCGCGAAGTCGAGGACGATACCCTTCTCGGTGCGCTGCCCGGCGACCTCGACCGCGAGCTCGGTGGTTGCCCCGATGGAAAGGCGGGCCCGGCCTTCGAGGCGGCGCCCGGGAAGCGATTGTAGGTGGCGCGCAACTCGCCGCCGGCCATAGCCGAACATCTCTTCGAGCGCCTCGCCAACGGCGTCTTCGCCGTAGCGCCCGAGGATGCGGCGAATTTCGGCCCCGGCCTCGAGGCACACCGCGGCCATCGCGTCGAGGTCGGATTCGAGGAGCCTCGGCGCGCGGCTGTTGGTGGTCAGGAAGCGCAGGATGTCGCGCTGCGCCATCCCGCCCCGGCGCAGCTTGATCGGGGTCAGGCGCAGACCCTCCTGCCAGACCTCGTAGGCCTCGGGGTGATAGGCGCCGGGAAACTCGCCGGCCATGTCCATCATCGGCGCCCGCACCACCGGAAAGAGCACGATCTGGCCGGAGCGAAAGACCGGCACCGCCATTGTCACCGTCTGGCTCTGGGTGCCGCCCGCCGCGGGATCGGCGACGATCAAGACGTCCCCTTCGGCAATGTCGAAGGCGAAGTAATCGAACAGATGCCGGACACTCTCGCGCAATGCGTAGAGATGGCTGGGCTCGCCCTGGACCTGGACCGCAAGACGCAGGTCGGCCGTCATGATCGCGGTGGCGAAGGCGCCGTCCTCGGCGATCAGCGGCGAACGCGAGGTGCGCCGCAGATTCTCTCCCATCCGGGCGCAGATCGAGCGCAGCTTGGTGTACAGGATGAGGGCGCGGATCATGCCCCGTCCGCCCCATCGCCTGCACTGGTGCGCCGTACCTCGATAACGCAATTGCGGTGGGAATCGATCAACGCCTCGTGCCCGGGAAAGACCACGACCGTGGTGCCCCACTGCTCGATGATGGCCGGTCCGGGGATGAAGTTTCCCGGCTTGAGCCGCGCGCCGTCGAAGATCGGCACCGATGTCGGTTCGAGCGCGAAGTGAACCGGCCGCTCGCTCTTCTTGGCGGCCGAGGGGTCCTCGCGATCGAACGGCTGCTCGTCGATCCGCGGGCGCTCGCGAAGACCGATGAGGTCGAGCCTGAGGGTCAACACCTCCACCTTCTGAAGCGGATCCTGGTGCGCGTACAGGCGCTCGTGGAGCTCGTGGAAGTCGACCAACGTCGCCTCTATGTTGAGCGCCGTCACCCGCCGCGTGCGCGAGCGCAACGGCACCGTCACCTCGTGAACCTCGTCCAGGTAACGCATGTCCATCGCCCGACGCGTCTCGAAGCTCTGGGTCATCCCCTGCCCGGCAAGCCTCTCGTGGGCGGCCGCCTCCATTTCCTGGAAGGTCTCGTTGACGTCGTCCAGGCGAAGATCCTCGGCGGTCGAGAAATGGGTCCGCGCCTCGGTGACCTTGAGGTTCGCGACATCATCGCCAAGCGCACAAAAGACCGGACCCAGATAGGGCACCACCACGGTGTCGATCCCCAGGTCTTCGGCCTGGACGCCGGCGTGGACCGGGCCGGCCCCGCCGACCGCCAAGAGCGCGAAGTCGCGGGGGTCGAAACCGCGCTTGGTGGTCACGAAGTGCATGGCGTTCGACATGTTGTTGTTGACCACGTCGGAGATCGCCAGCGCCGCCTCAACCGGGCTCATGCCGAGCGGCTCACCGACCGCGCCGGCGATGGCCTGCTCGGCCCGGCGCGGCTCGAGTCGCATCTCGCCGCCGAGGAAGTAATCGGGATTGAGAAAGCCGAGCAAGAGATCGGCGTCGGTGACCGTCGGCGCCTCGCCGCCGCGGCCGTAACACGCGGGGCCAGGA
>CAYUNL010000324.1:0-2960 GCA_964446055.1 uncultured Alphaproteobacteria bacterium
TCGATCGGCTGGTTGGGGTCGGTGTTGGTGCCGAGAGCGATCATGCGGCACTCGTATCCGGGACACCGCAGCTCGCGCTCAAGGGCGCGCGCGGCATCGGGCTTGGCGAACAGCCGGCTCTCGAAATCGAGCCCCGGCGAGAGCCCGACGTAGGCATGGCTCGGCCGGGCATAACAATACGCACAACCGTGCTCGCAGCCGCGGTAGGCATTGATCAAGCGGTCGAAGCCGAGATCGGGCGAGCGATTGCGGGTAATGATGGTGCGGCACGCTTCCATTGTGACGGTAGTAGCGAGAGGGGGCGGCGGCTCGTCGGTTGGGTCCGCATCGGCGCCGAAATCGAACCGGGAATCGGCCCGAATGCGTCGTTCGGCCTCGAACCGGCCGGACACATTGCTGAGCGCGCCGCGCCCCGCTCGCCCGCCCTGGGCAAGGGTTTGAGCGCTCTCGCCGGGCTCTGTAAAGATGACAACCATGACAGGGTTTGAGGGTAATCGAAAAATGCGAACATAACAAGAACAAACTTCCGGGCGGACCATGCGCTATCATGGCTGCCATGACGGAAAAAACCGCTGGGCCGGGGCCGGTGCGTCTCTCGGTCGTGATTCCCACGGTCGGTTCCGAGCCCTCGCTGGCCGCGTGCCTTGCGGGGTTGCGCGCCGCCCCGGCCTGGACCGAGGAAACCGAGATCATCGTCGCGGCGGCCGGGGAAACCGGCGCGACAGCGCCCACGGCCGCCGCCGCCGGTGCGAGAGTTTTGACCACCGAGCGCGGGCGCGGCCTTCAGCTCGGCACCGGCGCCCGGGCCGCCCGAGGCGAGTGGCTGCTGTTCGTCCACGCCGATACCGTGCTCGAGCCGGGCTGGGCCGAGGAGGCCCGAGCGTTCATGGCCAAGCCCGGAAACCGCGAGCGGGCCGGTGCGTTTCACCTGACGCTCGACGACCCGGCGGCGGCGGCACGCCGATTGGAAACGCTGGTCGCCTGGCGCTGCCGGGTGCTGGCGCTGCCGTACGGCGATCAGGGGCTCTTGATATCGCGGCACTTCTACGATCGGCTGGGCGGCTTCCCGCACCTTCCACTGATGGAGGATGTCGCGCTGGTCCGCCGCATCGGGCGGGCCCGGCTGCATTTTTTCCAGACCGCGGCGCTGACCTCGGCAGCGCGCTATCGCCACGCCGGCTATGTCTGGCGAAGCGCCCGCAACCTCGGCTGTCTGGCGCTCTACTTTCTTGGCGTCCCGCCGCGCCTGATCGCCCAGCTTTACGGCTGAGCCGTTGCTGACCAACCATCTCGTGATCTTCGTGCGCGCACCGGAGGTCGGCGCGGTGAAGCGCCGGCTGGCCTGGGGTCGGGGCGGCATCGGCGCCGTGGCCGCGTGCCGGTTCTATCGCCGCAACACCGCTGCGCTTCTGCACCGCATCGGCGATGACAAGCGCTGGCGGACCCGGCTCGCGGTCTCGCCCGACCGCGCCGCGGAAACCGCCGGTATTTGGCCCGAGGGCCTGGCTCGGCTGCCCCAGGGACCGGGCGATCTCGGGCGCCGCATGGCCCGTCCGCTGGCCGCGCTGCCGCCGGGCCCGGTGGCGATCGTCGGCAGCGATATCCCCGATCTTGACAAGCCGCACATCGTCGCGGCGTTCGCCGCGCTCGGCAGCCACGACGCGGTGTTCGGCCCCGCCCCCGACGGCGGCTACTGGCTCGCCGGCTTGCGCCGCCGCCCCGCGCTCATCGCCCCCTTCGCCGGCGTCCGCTGGTCCACCGAGCACGCCCTTGCCGATACCCTCGCGAATCTTCCGAGCACCGCGCGCGTCGCTTTGCTCGAACGCTTGACCGACATCGACACGCCCGAGGACTACACGGCGTGGCGCTTGGCCCGGCGCGCCACGGCAGGCCGGCGAGGGCTTCGAGACTAGGCCCGCTTGTCGCTCCAGCGCTCTTGCATGGCCGCGTGCGCCTCCGGGGAGCCGTCGTGGAAGGTGCCGAACCAGCGGTCGAAGGGCACGACGAGGGTGCCGTAGTTGCACTCGAAAAAGCGGTGGTGGAGGTAGTGGAAGAAATCGCCCGGTACGGTGAGTTTCCCCTTCACCACGAGCTTTTCGAATCCCGAGTGTCCGGGGACCGGCCCCAAACCCGCGAGCTGCACGGCGTACAGCGCGTGAATCGGATGCGAGGGCATGATCCAAAAGATCAGGACGCTCGAGAAATAGATGATGTGTTCGATCGGGTGCATCGACAAGCCCGACCACGGGCCGATGTTGGTGTTCTTGTGATGCACGTAGTGGGCACTCCGGTATAGCGGCTTCCAATGGGTGATGCGGTGCGTCACGTAGAAGTGCGCCTCATGCCACAACAAGATGGCGACGAATATCAGGGCAAACGCGACCGGCTGCTTTTCCCAATCCAAGTACGGGATCACATCATTGGCGTAAGCCCACATCATCAGCACTTCGTAGGCCGTCCAAATGGTACAGCCGCTGGCGACGCTCCAGAAGATGTTGTCCCACAGCTGGCTGCCCCAGAGGAACGTCGATTTCTCCTCGCTCAGCCATTTCGGGCTGAACTTGTACTTCGATCCCTGGCCCCTGAACTTGTAGAGCCAGAGGTGCCACCCCCCGGTAAACACCAGCAGCAGCCCGAGATTGCGAAAGAATATCTGCGCGATCCAGTCGACTTGCAATTCAGCCATGCGCGTGAGCTCGGGCTGGGTATAGAGCCACGTCACGATCGCCAGCACCATAAAGAACGCGTTCCACGGCCACAGATATCCGGGGTAGCCAAAGATCCAATTCAGCGCCTTGAGCGGCCGCGGCGGCCACGCCCAGAGCGGCGCGTCCGCCGGGGCCTCCGCCGGGCGCCATTCGCCTCGGGAATCGGTAGTGCCGGCAGCGACTTCAGACATCACGCGCCTCCATGGGCATTCCGATGGACTCACTGTGCTCGCCCCGACACCGCAACGCAAC
>CAYUNL010000325.1:0-2948 GCA_964446055.1 uncultured Alphaproteobacteria bacterium
AACGTCAAGCGGGTTCTCTCCTTGCGCGGCTTCGTCACTTGCGCCGAGGGCTTTCATGACCAGCCGAAGGTTATAAATGGGGCTTCCGACCTGATGGTCGAGGTATTCGGTGACGCCGGGCGGCACGTCCGCACCGCCATCGGGAGCAATGCACTGCCGTTCAATATCGCAACCGAGGTGGACATGGTTGTGGCCGTCAAATCGTGAACGGACCGTGTCCATTCTGTGTGACGATGCCGGCCTCGTGCCCGCCGAGGCGAAGGCCGATCCCAAGGTTCTCTGCGATTGATGACTGAGAATAATAGACTGGACGCGGCGGAAGCGATTCCAGTCACGGTGCTGACCGGGTTTCTCGGCAGCGGCAAGACGACGCTTCTCAGCCGCCTGCTCGCACACTCGGACATGGAGGAGACGGCCGTGCTCATCAATGAGTTCGGCGAGGTCGGTCTCGACCACCTGCTGGTGCGGGAGGTCAGCGAAAACATCGTGATGCTGAATTCCGGGTGTCTTTGTTGCGCGGTGCGCGGCGATTTACCGGACTCGCTCAGGGAACTCTTCGTCATGCGGGCCAAGGGCGATATCCCAGTGTTCCAGCGCGCCGTCGTCGAGACGACGGGGCTTGCTGATCCCGCTCCCATCATCCAATCGCTGATGACCGACCCCATCATCATCCCCCGCTACCGGCTCGATGGCATCGTGACGACGGTGGACGCCGTATTCGGGTCCAAGCAACTCCAAGAGCACACGGAATCAGTGAAACAGGTGGCGATCGCCGACCGTCTGGTGCTCACCAAAAGCGACATCGCGGACGAGGACGCCGTCGGCACCGTCACCGAGCATTTGCGCCGCCTCAATCCCGCCGCACCGATCGTCATCGCCCGTCTCGGCGACGCCGAACCGGCGGACCTTCTCGACTGCGGGCTCTTCGACACCAAAAAAAAAATCACCGACGTCGAGCGCTGGCTCAACGAGGAAGCCTACGTCGCCGCCGAGCACCACGCCCATAACGTCGATCGCCATGACGACCGCATTAGCGCCTTTTGCATGACCCTCGACGACCCCATTGAGTGGAAGGCCTTCGCCATCTGGGTGGAAATGTTGCTATCGACCCACGGCGAGGGCCTGCTGCGCGTTAAGGGCGTACTCAACGTGGTAGGTCAAGAGCGGCCAGTCGCCATCCACGGCGTCCAGCACGTCTTCTACCCGCCCGCCACCTTGGCCCAGTGGGTCGGTGAGGACCGACGGTCGCGATTAGTGTTCATCACCCGCGATCTAGACCGCCAAGCCATCACGGAAACCTTTCGCGCCGTTTACGAGCACCACGTGGCGGCGGCTGAATCTCTGTAGGTTTAGGAAGAAACCGCACCGCAGGGGCCACAAAATATTCCCCATCCCCGTTCATTTCTTCGTCTCCCTATTGGCTCTTCCTCAGCATCTCTCCGCGTTTGTCATGTATCGGCGGGCGGTGTTATCTGCTTCCGCGCGAGGCTGAGAAGCTGCATGTCCGAGTCCCGGGGCCCGACCAGCGAGAATCCCAAAGGCAGCCCGTCGATCTCGGCTAGGGGCAGGTTAATTTGCGCCAGTCCGCCGAGGCCGGCGATGCACAGTAGGTGCATGGCTTGGTGGCGGTAGCGGATTTCAATGTCGTTGACGGGCGTATTCTTGAGGGGCGCGGCACGCGGCGAGGTGGGCAGGCACAGGATGTCGCCCACGCCTACCACGTCGGCGACGCGCGCCCGAATAGCCCGGTAATGCTTGCCGGCGGCGGCGACGTCTTCCGCGGCCAGGGCCTCCGCCCACTCGAAGCGCTCCTTGATGCCGGGTCCAAAGGCGGGCTTGGTTGACGTGATCCACTCCCCGTGGTTAGACCAGATGGAGGCGGCTTGAAGTACGCGGAAGGTCTCGAACCATGCGCCGAGGCCATCGGGCGCCACCGTCACCTCGCGGATGGCCCCGACTTGTTCGGCCACGCGCTCGACGGCGGGGGCCAGGGCATCTACCACCGCTCCATCGACAAGGGCGAAGGCGTCTGCCGCCCGGAGTAGGCACCGGGGCGGTGGCGGCGTGCTATCGTCGTCCATGAGCACGCGCCCGACCGCCTCCAGGACGTCGGTGTCGCGGGCGAACCAGCCGGCCACGTCGAAGGGGGGGGCGAAGGGAATGACGCCGTCCAAGGGCACCCGATCCACCGTCGGGCGCATGCCGAAGATGCCGCAATAGCTGGCCGGCAAGCGCACCGAGCCGCCGCAGTCAGTGCCGATGGCAAAATCCACCAGGCCGGCGGTGACTGCCGCCACCGAGCCGTTCGACGAGCCGCCGGGGATGCAGTCGGGAGCGCGGTTGTTGAGGGGCGTGCCGTAGTGCACGTTCTCGCCGGTCAGGCTGTAGGCCATCTCGTCGCTATGGGTCTTGCCGACCATGTGTGCCCCGGCGTCTAGCAGGCGCTGTACGGCAGCGGCTGTTTGCGTCGCCGCCTCGTGGGTGGCCAACCACTCGGGGCTGCCAAACCCGGTTCGGTGGCCGGCGATGTGGAAGACGTCCTTGACGGCGAACGTAAGGCCCAAAAGCGGTCCCGATGAGGCCCCTTCGAGCGCAACGTGATTATGCTGGCAAAAGGCTCCGACGGGATCGTCGAAGGGTAGACCCGACGACTCCGGCTCCACTTGGCGGCCCCCGCTCACTTGGGGCAAAGGAGCTTGGTTGGGCCGCGCTTGAAGCCCATGAGCGGGGTCGACAACTCGGCGAGCGCCGATTCCTGATCGTGGTTGTCGATGACGACGAGCTCCGCCGATTTGCCGATAGCGACCGGCGGCTTGTCCTCGGCACCGACGGCGCATGCGCTCCGCAATATAAGTTTCATTGGCATCCTCTCCCTTTCTCTTCCGTCGAATGTTTGCGACGCGTCTTGCGGCGGATATCCCGGATCGCTTTCTCCGCCGGATCTTTCT
>CAYUNL010000326.1:0-2931 GCA_964446055.1 uncultured Alphaproteobacteria bacterium
TAAGCGGAAACAGAAAACCCGGCTCAAATCCGAGTTCTTCAACAGCCTCGACCCTAAGCGGACATCTCTGCAACGAAGGCTGGTATAGTGTGAGCGCACCGTCGGGCACCCTCTGGCGAGACTCGTTCGGATGGTTGCAAAGTCGGAGCAAGCAAGCTCCTCCTCGCCTAACCCGCCAGCATCCCGTTGGCCCAGGTCGTGGGCAGCCACGTTCCGGCGAAGCGTCCGATGAACGGGGGTGTGCGGTAGTTAGGGAACGCCGGTCGAAGCATCGGAGTCGAAGGAGTATCGCCTAGCAAAGCTCACTTACCGGAACTGCCCAGGGGCGCTGAGAGATCGATCTGATGGATCGAGGCGGTCCGCCGCGAGAGGATTAGACCATGTCATTCATGTTCGGACCCAGGCGCGGAACCTACGTCGACATCAGCCAAGAGATGGCGAAGGCGGATCCACCACCGGCCGCCAAGGAGGTGGCGCACTTCGAGGCCTTTGACCTGATCTACCGCTCGCTTTGCGCGCTGCTCTTCAACTACGTGCCGACCTCGGGGCATCCGGGGGGATCGATCTCGGTCGGTCGGCCCCTGGCCGGCCTCTTGTTCGACGTCATGGAATACGACGTGTCCGATCCCGAGCGCGAGGATGCGGACATGATTTCCTTCGCCGCCGGCCACAAAGCGCTGGGTCTCTACGCGATGTGGGCGCTGCGCAACGAGATCGTGCGCCTCGGCGCGCCCCAGCTGTTGCCCGAGGACGAGCGTCAACAATTGCGGCTTGAGGACCTGCTGGGCTTTCGCCGGAACGTCATCACCAAGACACCGCTGTTCTTGAAGTACCGGTCGAAGGCGCTGGATGGGCATCCGACGCCGGCCACACCCTTCGTGCGCCTCGCCACCGGTGCCTCGGGGGTCGGCCTCACGACGTCCTTGGGGCTCGCCCTCGGCGCCCTCGATACCTATGGCGACGACGCCCCCTTCCTTCACATCGTCGAGGGCGAGGGCGGCATGACGCCAGGACGGGTCAGCGAGGGCTTGGCCGCGGCCGGCACCGCCTCGATCCGGAACGTCGTCCTGCACGTCGATTGGAATCAGGCCTCGATCGATTCCAACCATGTTTGCCGGGATGGCGAGGTGCCGGGCGAGTACGTCCAGTGGACACCCATGGAGCTCGCGTATCTGCATGACTGGAATGTCATTTACGTTCCCGACGGTTTCGATTTTCAGCAGGTCCTGGCCGCCCAGCGCTTGTCCGTCGAGATCGACGGTGGCCAGCCCACGGCGGTGGTCTACCGGACCACCAAGGGTTGGCAATATGGCATCGAGGGCAGGGCCTCCCACGGCGCCGGACACAAGCTTTGCTGCCAGGGCTTCTACGAGGCGCTCAAGCCTTTCGTCGATACCACGGGTGCGGTCCTCCCCAGCTGCTACGCCAGCGAGACGCTTCCCGAAAACGTGGAGCAGCGCTGCCGTTCGGGCCAGGACCCCGACGTACTCGAAGGCTGCCTCTGGGATGCCTTGAGCCTCGTCCGCGGGGCGCTCGAAGCCGACCGGCCGCTCGTCGAGACCCTGGCCGCGCGCCTAGTCGACGCCCGCAAACGGCTAGACGCTCTGAGGCGCAAGCCGCGCGCCGGTTCCCCGACCCTCGGCTCCGTTTTCGAGACCGCAAAGCGCGAGGGAGAGCCCATCCCCGAGGAGCTGGCCTTACATCCCGGCCAGAAGACGACCTTGCGCGACGAATTGGCGCGCGTGCTCTGGTATTACAACAAGGCCAGCAACGGCGCGCTCATCACGGCCGCCGCCGACCTCTACGGTTCGACGAGCGTGGCGAAGATCGGAAAGGACTTCGCCGAGGGCTTTTACAGCGCCGCCACCAACCCCCGATCGCGGCTTCTGGCCACGGGCGGAATCTGCGAGGACGCCATGACCGGCATCCTCGCCGGCCTCGCCTCATTCGGGCACCACATCGGGGTCGGCGCATCGTACGGTGCCTTTTCGGCGCCGCTTGGCCACGTTCCCGCCCGCCTGCACGCGATCGCCAATCAGGCCCGCCAAGCGATCGCCGAGGGAGCGTACCGGCCGATCGTCATCGTCTGCGCGCACGCCGGCGTCAAGACCGGCGAAGACGGTCCGACCCACGCCGATCCGCAGGCCCTGCAACTCTTCCAGGGGAACTTCCCCGACCGCACGATGGTCACCTTGACGCCCTGGGACCCCCAGGAGCTGTGGCCGCTGGTTTCGGCCGCGCTCAACAAGCGCCCGGCGGTGATCGCGCCCTTCGTTACCCGGCCGGGCGAGACGGTCCTCGACCGTGAAGCCTTGGGGCTCGCACCTCCCACCGATTCGCGCGCCGGCGTCTACCTTCTTCTCGGGGCCGAGAAAGAGAGCCAGGGAACGCTGATCCTGCAGGGCAGCGACGTCGCCTACGCTTTCGTCGAAGAAACCCTGCCCTTACTCCGGAAGAACGGCATCGACATCGACGTCTACTACGTCTCGAGCGCCGAGCTGTTCGATCAGCTGCCGCGCGCCGAGCAAGACCGGATATTCCCGGAATCGAAGGCCCGCGATGCCATGGGGATCACCGGTTTCACCCTGCCGACCATGTATCGCTGGGTGCAATCGGAATATGGCCGCCGGATGACGCTCTATCCGTTCCGGCACGGCCATTTCTTGGGCAGCGGTCAGGCGGACAAGGTCATCGCCGAGGCGGGGCTCGACGGCGAAAGCCAGTACACGGCGATCAACGAGTACCTGAAGGGGCTGAGCGCCGCCCGCTCCCAGACGTAAGCCCCGGCCTCCCAGTAGCTTGGTGTGCCCGCGGTGGAAGAGTTGGTCCGCGAGCTGGTTCCGTGCAACCGATCCCCGATGCCTGCTATCCGTCCTAACGTCTGCTCCTGGCTGAGGCTGTTGAAGAACTCGGATTTGAGCCGGGTTTTCT
>CAYUNL010000327.1:0-2914 GCA_964446055.1 uncultured Alphaproteobacteria bacterium
CTATCCGTTCCAGCTCTCGGGCGGGCTGGCGCAGCGGGTGCTGATCACGATGGCGCTGGTCAACCGGCCTGAGCTGGTGCTCGCCGACGAGCCTGGATCGGCACTCGACGTCACGGTACAAGAACAGACGCTGCGGTTGATGCACGACCTCACCCAGGAGGCCGGGGCGGCGGTGCTGATCATCACCCACAACCTGGGCGTGGTGCGCGAATTCGCGCAGCGGGTCTATGTCATGTACGCGGGTTCGATCGTCGAGGAAGCCGACGTCAAAACCCTGTTTCGCGATCCCGTGCACCCGTACACCCGGGCGCTTCTCGACGCGGTGCCCAAGCTCACCGGCGCCGGGTTGCCGCGCCCGATCGAAGGCATGGTGCCCGACTACACCGCGGCACCGCCGGGCTGCCGCTTCCACCCGCGCTGTGCATTCGCTGAGCCCGCGTGTCGCGAAACACCTCCGGTGGTCGATCTCGGCTCGGGCCATCGCGTCGCCTGCGTGTTGCCGGCGAAGGATCGCGCCGAGCCATTGATCGAGGCCCATGCCTGAGGCCGCCAAGCAAGCCGACCACGCGGTCTCGGAGCGGACCGCCGCGCTCCACGCGGATGCGCTGGTCTGCGACATCACGGTGAACTGGGAGGAGGACCTCGACGTGGACGCGCGCCATGCGGTCCTTCCCCGTTACCCCGCCTCGGGCGTCGATTTCGTTTCGCTCACATTGGTCGATGATTGGACCTGGATCGAAGCCACGCTGCGCCACGTCGCCGCCCAGCGCGCGTACTTCCTGGGCCGGTCCGAAGATTGCGTTCTCGTGGAGACCGCTGACGACATCCTGCGCGCCAAGGCCGAGGGTAAGCTCGGCGTTGGCTTCAATTTCCAAGGCTCGAACGGGCTTGGCGGCGACATCAACTTGGTCGAGGCGTATTACAAACTCGGCGTACGACAGATGATCCTGGCCTACAACGTTCGCAACCTGGCCGCAGACGGCTGTCACGAGGAAGCTGACGGCGGCCTCAGCCAGTTCGGCATCGATCTGGTACGCGAGATGAACCGGGTCGGGATGCTGCTCGACTGCTCGCACACGGGCTACCGGGCGACGATGCAGGCGATGGAGGTGAGCGAGGCGCCGGTCGTCTTCTCGCACTCGAACGCCCATTCGTTGAAGTCCCACGGCCGCAACATCAAGGACGACCAGATCAGAGCCTGCGCGGCGACCGGCGGGCTGGTCGGGGTGACCGGCATCGGCATCTTCCTCGGCGAGGACGACGCCTCGGTGGAGACCTTCATGCGCCACCTCGACCACATGGTCGACCTCGCTGGCCCCGAGCACGTCGGCTTGGGCATCGACCTCGTTTACGATATCGAGGGCTGGAACCGATTCTTCCTTGCCAACAAGGACCGCTACTGGCGCGACTACGGCGACTCGCCGCCGGCGCAGTTCTTACAGCCCGAGACGCTGCCGGCGGTGACCGAGGAGATGCTGAAGCGCGGCCATTCGGAAGCCGACGTTCGCGGCATTCTCGGCGAGAATTACTTGCGGGTGGTGCGCGAGGTGTGGAAGTAGAGATTCGGGGAGCCCCGAGGAGGGTCTCGGACATGAAGAGATGACTGCTACCAACGATCCGTTCACGGTTGAGATCATCCAGGACTCCTTCGCCTCGGTTTCCGACGAGATGTTCTCCGTCATGCGCAGGGCGGCGATGAGCTCGATCATCTACGAGGTCCTCGACTTCGGCGTCGGCATGATGAATGCGAAGGGCGAACTCGCGGCGCAGGGGGCAGGCGTCCCGGTCTTCATCGGTGCCTTGGATGCGGCCGCCAAGGCGGTCATCGCCAAGTTCGGTCCCAAGAACGACATCCATCCGGGCGATATCTTCATCACCAACGATTGCCACTCGGGCGGTGTCACCCATCTCAACGACGTCGACGTCATCATGCCCGCCTTCCATGGCGGCAAGTTGATCGCCTGGACGGCAAACAAGGCGCATTGGGGGGATATCGGCGGCATGGTGGCGGGCGGCATCTCCACCGAGGCCACCGAACTCTTTCAAGAGGGCCTGCAGTTTCCCGAGGTCAAGCTCTTTGAGCGCGGAACGCCGATTCAGTCGGTGATCGACATGATCGCGGCCAACAGCCGTACCCCGGAGACCACGCTCGGCGATATGTGGGCGGGGATCGCCTCGATCCGCGCCGGCGCGCGCCGACTTGTGGAGCTAGCCGAAAAATACGGCCGGGAGACCTTCGAATATGCGATGGAAGACATCTTGGACACTGCCGAGGTGGCGTCGCGGCGGGCGCTGGCGGAACTCCCCAACGGGGTGTATGATGCCGAGGACTCGACCGACGATGGCCTTACGATCCGGGCCAGAATCAAAGTGACGGACGATCAGTTCATCGTTGATCTGCGCGGCAACCCCGGCCCCGTCATCGGTCCCTTCAACTGCCCCTATCTCTGTACCGTGGCCGGCGCCCGGGTCACCTTCAAGGCCCTGACAAGCCCGCTCTCGGTCTCGAATGACGGTTCGTTCCGGCCCCTCAAGGTGCTCACCGACAAGGGCTCGATGTTCCATGCGGAGCGCCCGTCCTCGGCCGGCATGTACGTCGATCCGATGATGTACACCACCGAGCTGATCTGGAAGGCGATGGCGTCCGTGGCGCCGGAGCGGCTGGGGGCCGGGAACCTGCACTCGGTGTGCGGTACCATCTTCGCCTCCACCCACCCCGAAACCGGGCGCTTCGTGATCACGGTCGAGCCCGAGCTCGGCGGCTGGGGCGCGGCGCCCGACGCGGACGGCGCAAACGGTCAGTACTGCGTCGCCGACGGCGAGACCTACAATTGCCCGGTCGAGGTCGCCGAGGCTCGCAACGGCATCTTCATCGACCAGTACGCGTTTCACAACGCCGACGGCGGTGAGGGAA
>CAYUNL010000328.1:0-2909 GCA_964446055.1 uncultured Alphaproteobacteria bacterium
CGGCTGGTGCGCCTTCCCGGCCACATCGCCTACTGGTTCACCTGGAGCGGGTTTCGCGCCGATGCACCGCTCTTCGAGGCAGAGGGAAGATGAGCGACATGGACTTTGCGGACAAGGCGGTCCTGATAACCGGGGCGAGCCGCGGCATCGGCAAGGCGGCGGCGGAACTGTTCCATGAGCGCGGCGCCCGGGTGGCCGTCAACGGAACGACCGAGGCGGGCGTGGCCGCGGCCATCGCCGATCTCGGCGGCGGCGAGCACTTGGTGGCGGCGCCCGGCGACCTCGCCACCGCGGCGGGCGCCACCGCCGTCGTGGAGGCCGCGATTTCCGCGCTGGGCGGCCTCGACGTGGTGGTCAACAACGCCGGGGTCTATCGCGGTGGCCCGATCGCCGAGTACGACGAGGCGATGTTCGACATCGTCATCGACACCAACGTCAAGGGCGTGTTCTTCGTCAGCCAGGCGGCGCTTCCCTCGCTGACCTCGCGCCGCGGCAACATCGTCAACGTCGGCTCGGAATGCAGCCTCCAGGGGTATGCCGAGGTGACCGTCTACTGCGCCTCCAAAGGCGCGGTGCTCAACCTCACCCGCGCCATGGCGCTCGAGCTTGCGCCCGAGGTCCGCGTCAATTGCATCTGCCCGGGCTCGGTGAATACCGACATGATGTATGCAGGCGCGGAGCCCGCGGCGCACGAGGCGGCCTATGCCAAGGCCTCAGCCCAACATCCGCTGCAAACCGTGGCCGAGCCCGCCGAGATCGCCCACGCCATCGCCTACCTTGCCTCGGACAAGGCACGCTTCGTCACCGGCGCCGCCTGGCAGATGGAGGGGGGCTCCACCGCCGGCCGCGGCGTCTGAACTCCGCCAGGTTCAGGGCCGCAGCGGCGATGAACCTTTCGCGATTGAGATGCCGATCCGCGACCAATTGCGGTAGAATCTACGGGTGATCGATCCGTCGTCGAAAACCCACACCTATGAGGCCTTGGTGTACAACCAGGTCGTCCGCGAGCTTGTGGCGGAGGAAAAGCATCACCACTACCTCTACGACACCTGGGCCGAGAATCGCTACGTGGAGGTCGAGGCGGAAGACGCCGAGCATGCGCGCGTCGCGCTCGAGCGCCACTATCCCAAGGACATCGGCTTCGTGGTCGTCGAGATCCTCGAGCTGCCGGACGACCAGTAAGGCCGGCGCTCGGCCCTGAGAACGATGGTTGACAATCGCGAGCGCAAGACCGCAATGAGGCGCGTGATCGCGGTCGGAGTGATCGCCGGGACACTTGCCCTCGCAGGGACGCCGGCGCCGGCGCGCGAGCATCTCCGGTGCGAGGGCGAGGTTGCGGATCGGCTTGCCGCGCTGAGCATCGACGATGCCGATGTCGCAGGCATCAGCACGGTGCCCAAGTACGTCGCGCGGGCACAGTTCGGGCTGCCGCGCGTCAGCTCGGATTTCGACGGCGTAACCGCGTGGGTGAGCTTGAACTCGTGCAAGGGTTCGCTGGTCATCGACCTGAACCGGCGCTGCCGCATCAACCAGACCTGGTCGCGCGGCGAGTGCCGGGTCCCGGGGGTCAAAAGCTTCTGAGTCCTCGCTGAGCACCGTGGCCTTGGCGCCACGGCCCGGAATCTAGGCGACGTGGGTGAGCTCGATGGGCAGCGAGGACATTACCTCGGCTCCGTCCGCGGTCACCAGGACCGGAATCTCCGAGCAAATAATCCCCAGATCGGGTCTCCGCGTCGCCACCTCGATGATGATGACCATGTTGGGACAAAGGATCGTGTGATCGTCGGGGATCAGGAACGGGGGCTCGTGGACATCGAGGCCGATTCCGTGACCGGCAAACTCGAGCGAGAGGTCCAACCCTCCTCCCTTCATGGCCTCGGCGCCGATGGCATAGAGTTCCGAGGCCTTGAGCCCCGGTTTCACCGAATCGACGATGATGCCGTTGACCCGGTCCATGGCTTGGTGCACCCGCACCGCGTCGGGCGGCGGCTCGCCGTAGGCGTAGACCCTGAACATGTCGCCGATGTAGGCCCGGTGGACGCAGCCGCAATCGACCGATACCAGTTCGCCTTTCTTCAGCTTCCTCTCGGTTGGCGCCAGCACCGTCGCCCCCTTCTCGCCAAAGCAGGCGTGGACGATGTAGCGATCGGTGTGCTCGTCGATGACCGCCTTCTTGGCGATCGCGGCCAACTCCAGCTCGGTCATGCCCTCGCGAAGCGACTCCCGGACCACCCGGTGCGCCCCTTCGACCGCGGCGACGGCGCCCCGCAGCCTCTCGACCTCCGGCGCTGTCTTGATCATCCGCAAGACGCCGAAGCACTCGTGGGCATCCATCAACTCGGCACCCGGAAGCACTGTGCGGATCCGCTCCATCAGCGCCGCCGAGACCTCCCACATGTCGAGCCCGACCCGACCCTCGGCGAGACCCCGTTCGGCCAGCGCCTGGGCCAGACACTCGCCGGGGTCCTCCAGGCCCTTCAGGGCCGCGGTCCCCGGGAGGTTGTACTGCTGCCCCCAGTACCATCGATCCTCGATCCACGACCCATAGGCGATCATGTCCCATTCCTCGTCGGGATAGGTGACCAGGAAGGGCGGCAGGGAGGGGTCCCGGGGCAGACCGGCAAGGCGGACCAGGGGTGTGCCGTCCGCCAACGGCCCGGGATAGTCCATCCCCAAATGGGTAAAGTATCCGGCTATGTAGCCGTAGTTGATGTAGCCGGCGCCGATCAGGACGTCGATGTTGCGTTCGTCCATGACCGCATTGGCGCGCTCGCGATCGACGAGTTGGGTCATTTTCCGGTTCCTCCCGAGCGAACCCTGAGCCCGGTTCCCGAGACGGGACCGCGACAGGATCGACGGCGCCCCAGTATGGTGCCGAAGCGCGGATTCGAACCGCGGACCTACTGATT
>CAYUNL010000329.1:0-2876 GCA_964446055.1 uncultured Alphaproteobacteria bacterium
GATGCCTGAGGTTGCCGCCCAGCTGCCCGGTGCTTTCCAGCAGGTGCACCGGAAAGCCCTGGTCGGCGAGCGTCAAGGCCGCCGTCATGCCGGCCGCACCGCCGCCGATCACCAGCGCCGTCTTGTCGATCGGCATCTCGGTGGTGCCCAGCGGCTGAAGCGCCGCGGTCCGGGCCGTCGACATGCGCACCAGGTCCTTGGCCTTGGCCGTCGCCCGGTCCCAATCGTGGCTGTGCACCCACGAGCACTGGTTGCGGATGTTGGCGATGTCGACGAGATAGGGGTTGAGCCCGGCGGCGCGCAGACTCGACTGGAAAAGTGGTTCGTGGGTGAGTGGCGTACAGGCGGCGATGACCACCCGATTGGCGCCGGTTTCCTTCACCGCCTCGGTGATCTGGGTCACCGAGTCCTGCGAGCAGGCGAAAAGCCGGTGCTCGACGTGGACGACGTCGGGCAGGCCCTCGGCATACGCGGCCACGCCGGGCACGTCCAGGTAGCCCGCGATGTTGGTGCCGCAATGGCAGACGAAGACGGCGATCCGCGGGTCTTCCTCGCGGACATCGCGCTCGGGCGGGAAGTCGGGCTCGCTGGTCAGGCTATCGCGGGCCGGGGCCAAAAGGGCGCCGGCCTGGGCCGCGGCGGCGCTCGCCTCGACCAACGATTCCGGGATGTCCTTGGGTTCCTTGAAGGGGCCGGCGGCATAGATGCCGGGGCGGCTGGTCTGCAGCGGATCGAACTGCATGGTCCGGCAGAAGCCATAATCGTCGAGCTCGACGTCGAGCCGTTTCCCGAGTTCGCGGGTGCCCTCGGAGATCTCCATGCCGACCGAAAGCACCACCAGATCGAACTCCTCTTCCACCATCTCCGGCGGGCCGTCGCCGCCCTTGGGGTAGCGGATGATGAGGTTGCGGTTTCCCGGGATCTCCTTGATCGCCGAGGGCCGGCAGCGCGTGTAGCCGATGCCGTACTTCTCGCGCGCCCGCTGGTAGTAGGCCTCGTAGCCCTTGGAGAACGAGCGCATGTCCATCATGAACACGTGGGCCTCGGTGTCGGGCTCGTGCTCCTTGGCCATGATCGCCTGCTTGGCGGCGTACATGCAGCACACCGCCGAGCAGTAATCGTGTTTCTGGTCGCGCGAGCCGACGCACTGCAGGAAGGCGATCTTTTTCGGCGTCCGCCCGTCCGAGGGCCGCTTGACGTGGCCCGAGGTGGGCCCCGAGGCGGCCAACAGGCGCTCGTGCTGAAGCGCGGTGATGACGTTGGGGTAGCGGCCGAAGCCGTACTCCTCCGAAAGTTGCGCCTGGTAGACCCGGTAGCCCGGCGCCAGGACCACGGCGCCGACGTCGATCTCGCGGGTCTGCTCGACCATCTGGTGGTCGATTGCGTCGGGTCCGCAGGCCAGCTCGCAGGCCATGCACTCCGAACAGACGCCACAGGCGAGGCAGCGGCCGGCCTCGGCCATCGCCTGTTCCTCGGTGTAGCCGGTCTCGATCTCGGTGAACGTTCCCTCGCGCTGGGCAAGCCCGATCTCGGGCAACGGCAGCCGCGGCGCGGCGACGATCTCGCCCTTGAGAAGCCGCGAATCGAGCTCGGTCTGGCCAATCTCGGCAACCGGAACACCGTCGCCCGCGACGGCCGCGACGTCCTCGCCCCGCAGGTAGCGCTGAATCGTCTCGGCCGCCTGATGGCCGCTCGCCACCGCCTCGATCACAAAGGCCGTGCCGCTGACGGCGTCGCCCGCAGCGAAGACCCCGGGCCGGTCGGTGGCGTAAGTATCGCCGTTGACGGCGATGGTGCGGCTCGCGGTCACGCGGACGCTGGCATCCTCGGGAATGAACGCCAGCCCGGCCTTCTGGCCGACCGAGAAGATGGCCACGTCGGCAGCGATGACGAAGTTCGAGCCGGGAGCGACGTGGGCCACCGGGCGCCCGTCCTCGGCGATCTCGAATCGTTCGACCCGCTCGCATTCGAGTCCGGCGACCCGCCCGTTCCCGTCGTCGATCATGCGAACGTAGTTGAGCCCGATGTGGAGTGTGATGCCCTCCTCGCCGGCGGCGGCGACCTGGTGAGCGTCGGCCGGCCAGCCGCCGCGGCTGCCGCGGCAGGCGATCTGGACGTCGTTCGCCCCGAGCCTGAGCGCCGTCCGCGCGACGTCGAAGGCAACGTCGCCGCCGCCCAGCACCACCACCCGCTTGCCGCGGACCCGGGGTCCGGGTTCGGACTTGGCCTCGCCGCGCTCGGCCAGCCGCACATCGCGCAGGAACGTGGTGTTGATTAGCACGCCCTCGAGCTCGTTGCCGGGGATCGCCAGGCGGATCCCCTCATGCGCGCCGACGGCGATAAACACCGCCTTGAAGCCGTCCTCGAACAGCGCGTCGAGGCTGGTCACCGGGCTCGACAGCCGGAGGTCGACCCCAAGGTCGACGATGTCCTGAATCTCGCGCTCGACGATCTCCGCCGGCAGGCGATACTCCGGTACCCCCACCCGCAGCATGCCGCCGGCCACCGGCAAGGCCTCGAACACGCTCACCGGATAGCCGGCCAGACAAAGGTCCTGGGCCACCGTCAGGCCGCAGGGCCCGGCGCCGATGATGGCGACGCGCTCGTCGTGGCGCCGCTCGGCCGGTTCGGGCGGCACCCGTGGCTTGGCCTGCACCGTGTCGGTGACGAACCGCTTGAGGCCCCGGATGTTGACCGCCTCGTCGATGCGCTCGCGGGTGCAGGCATCTTCGCAACGGGCGTTACAGATGCGCCCGCACACGGCGGGGAAGGGGTTGTCCTCCTTGATGGCTCGGTAGGCCTCGTCGATACGCCCCGCCGCGATCAGCGCGATGTAGCCCTGGGCGCGCTGGCCGGCGGGGCAGGCGTCGCGGCAC
>CAYUNL010000330.1:0-2871 GCA_964446055.1 uncultured Alphaproteobacteria bacterium
GACAAGATCCTCGTCAGTACCGCCGACGGCACCTACGCCAAGCGCGGCGAGGGCTAGAGCCGCCGGGGCGGCGAGCCGTGGCCGTCAGATCGGCGCTTATCAATGTCATGACAGGGGCCGCGCTGCGCGCGACCCGCGGGCTGGTGCGCGACTTCGGCGAGATTCAGCAGTTGCAGGTTTCCGCCAAGGGGCCCGACAAGTTCTCACGCGCCGCCCTGGCGCGCGCCGAGAGTATCTTGCGCGTGGAGCTTTCCAAGGCCCGCCCCGAGTTCGGTTTCGCCCGCGCCGATGACCCGCCCGGCAAGGGCGAGGGCGAGCCGCGCTGGCTCGGCGGGCCGCTCGACGGCGCCGCCAACTTCGCCCACGGTATCCCCCATTTCGCCCTCTCGATCGCCGCCATCTCGGGCGCCGAGATCACGGCGGGAGTGATTTACGATCCGCTGCGCGACGAGATGTTTCGGGCCGAGAAGGGCGGCGGCGGTTATCTCAACGACGGGCGCCTGCGGGTCTCGGCGCGGCGCCGGCTCGAGGGGGCGATGTTGGCCGCCTCAGCGGCTGCGCCCGAGGGACTGGAGAGCGCTTCGCTGCGGCGGCTCGGATCGACCTCACTCGATCTTGCCTACGTAGCCGCGGGTCGACTCGAAGGCTGCTGCTGTGCCGCGCCGAATCGCTGGGAGGTCGCCGCCGGCAGCCTACTGGTCCGCGAATGCGGCGGACTGGTTAGCACCCTCGGCGGCAACGATATCGTGGCCGCGAATGGGCATCTCCACGACTCCCTGGTCGCGGCGCTTGGTCGCCCGGACGGCTGATCGGGGGGCGCTGCCTGGCGCCGCGATAGCGGCGTTGTCCTGGCATATTCCCTCGGTTATTGTGCGGCGCAGCTACGTGCGCAGATCAGCGCCGTTTGGGCGAGGAGTATCGCGTGTGATCGCATCTCCCGGGCCGGTCAATCGGCGCCGCCGGCCGGTCGTGTCGACAATGGGGTGGGGGTTGGTGGCGCTCGCCGTAACGGCGGGCGGCGTGAGCGTTCGCGGGTACGGCCAGGAAACCGTGGTAATCGGCGGCAGCGGCCTGCCGAGCGTCGAGATTCACCTCGATGCGCTGGAGCAAGTGGCGATCGCTCCGGCCCCTGGGCGCCGACTCCTGATGCCCGGCGAGCGGCGGCCGGCGCCGGGCCGCCTGGCCCCGTCGGACGAAGTCGTGAGCCTGACCGCGGCGCGAGAGAGCGCGGCGCCCGAGACACCGCGCCTCGATCTGACGCCCGCGCCCGATGCCGCGGCACCCGAACCGGTGCCGGCGCAAGAAATGGCGGTCGCGCCGCCGGCGGCGGAGGAGCTCCCGGACCCGGCTCCGACAGCCTCGGCGGTCGAGCCCGAACCGGCGCCCGCAGAGCGCGAACCGGAGCCGGTCCGCGTTGTCGAGCCAGAGCCGGAACCGGTGCGCGCTGTCGAGCCCGAACCCGAGTCCCGGCAGGTAGCCTCGCTGCCGCGCATCGTGTTGCCACCCGAGGGGGGGCAGGTCCTGCGGATCGAATTCAGCGGTGCTGGCACCCGGCTTTCGCCGGCGGCCGAGGAATCGTTGCGCGCGGTCGCCGTGGCGGCTGCCGAGGCGGACGGTCGGCTACAGCTGCAGGCCTTCGCCGGTGGCTCAAGCGAGAACGCAAGCGGCGCACGGCGCACATCCCTTTCGCGCGCCCTCGCGGTCCGCTCGTTCCTGATCGAGGCCGGTGTCCGCTCGACGCGGGTCGATGTAAGGGCGCTGGGTACGGCCGGAGACAGCGGGCCTGCCGAGCGGGTCGACGTCCTTTACCTCGCGCGGTGAAATCGGCGGCACGCGGATGGACGCGCGCGAGCAACGGGCGAGCATAACCCGGCCGCAGCGCTATCTGACCCGGATGATCGGGTTTCTGGTGGTCGCCATCGTAGTGGTCGGCGCCTTCAACGAGCCGGTCAGCCGCGCCTTCTTCCAGAATCCCTTCCTCAACGGGCTGATCCTGGCGATCCTGGTGCTGGGCATCACCTACATCTTTCGCCAAGTGCTGATGCTGTACCCCGAGGTGCGCTGGATCGAAACCTACCGGCGCGCCGAGCCCGGCCTCTCGGTTCAGCGCAGTCCGGTCCTTCTGGCGCCGATGGCGACGATGTTCAGCGAGCGCCCGGGTCGGGTATCGCTCTCGGCGCTATCCATGCGCTCGCTCCTCGACAGCATCTCCTCGCGGCTCGATGAATCCCGCGATATTTCCCGATACCTGATCGGGCTCCTGATATTCCTCGGACTGTTGGGCACGTTCTGGGGTCTGCTGGAGACGCTCAACGCAGTCGGCGGGACGATCAAGGGTCTGTCGATCGAGGGTGACTTCACGGCCCAATTCGAGACCCTGCGCCGAGGACTTGAGGCACCGCTTGCAGGGATGGGCACGGCCTTCGCCTCGTCGCTGTTCGGGCTCGCCGGGTCGCTGGTGCTCGGCTTCCTCGATCTTCAGGCCAGCCAGGCCCAGAACCACTTCTACAACGACCTCGAGGAGTGGCTGTCGAGCGTTACCCGGCTGTCGAGCGGAGGTGGCGTCGGCGAGGGCGATCAGTCGGTGCCGGCCTACGTCGGCGCGCTGTTGGAACAGACCGCCGACAGCCTCGGCAATTTACAGCGCGCACTCACCCGCGCTGAGGAAGAGCGCACCGGCTCACAAGGCTCGCTGTTGGAGCTCGCCGACAAGCTCGCCACACTCGGTGACCAGATGCGCTCGGAGCAGGACCTCCTGGTAAAGCTCGTCGAGACCCAGATGGAGATGAAGCCGGTGCTCCAGCGTCTCGCCGACATCACGGATCCGGGCGAGGGCGGGGATCGGGCGACGCTTTCCCACCTGCGCTCGAT
>CAYUNL010000331.1:0-1978 GCA_964446055.1 uncultured Alphaproteobacteria bacterium
AGCGCCGCGGGCGTGCCCACTTCAAGGATCGACATTGTGCCGACGCCGACAGGGCATAGTTTCTCGCTGTTCCGCAACCCGCGCGCCACCCGGGGGGGGGGGCGTACGGGCCAGCCGAGCGCGAGATCTTGAGCCGGGCGGGGTGCGCCGCCGCCACCCGCGAGATTGTGTCGTGGCCGGGCTACGCCCCGACCCCCCTGGTCGAACTCCCCGGCCTCGCGGCCGCGGCGGGCGTTGCGGCGATCTGGTACAAGGACGAAAGCGACCGCTTCGGGCTCGGCAGCTTTAAGGCGCTCGGCAGCGCATATGGTGTGTTTCGCGTGCTCGCGGGCGAGATCGCGCGCCGCAAAGGTGTCGGTCACCTCGGGTCGGCCGACCTCATCGAGGGAAGGTACCGGGACCTCACCCAGGCCATCACCGTGGTCTGCGCCACCGACGGCAACCACGGGCGCGCGGTCGCGTGGGGCGCTGTGATCTTCGGCTGCCGATCGGTCGTCTACCTCCACGCAAAGGTCAGCGAGGGGCGGGGCGGAGCAATCGCGCGCCACGGCGCCAGAGTGGTTCGCGTCGCCGGCACCTATGACGATTCAGTGCGACAAGCGGCGTTGGACGCGGCGCGCGATGGCTGGTTCGTGGTCTCCGACACGTCATACGAGGGTTACCTGGAAGTTCCGCGCGACGTCATGCAAGGCTACACGGTGCTGGTCGACGAAGCGATGCGCCAGCTCCCCGCCGGCGATCGGCCCAGCCACGCCTTCGTGCAGGCCGGGGTGGGCGGGCTCGCTGCCGCGGTTTGCGCGCAGCTGTGGGAGAGCTGGGGACGCCACCGGCCCCGGCCCGTCGTTGCCGGTGAATCGGGCGTCGGCGGCCTTGCCGGCTTGCTCGCCGTCGCGGCCGACGCCCAGGCCCGCCGCGACCTCGGTCTCGACGGCGCGAGCCGCGTGCTCGTCATCGGTAGCGAAGGCGACACCGACCCCGAGCTTTACCGCCGCCTCGTCGGCCGCACCGCCGAACAAGTGAGGGCAGGCGCGAGCGGAGGGTGAAGGAGGAGAATTCGGAGGAGGAACCGTGGCGATAAATTCAGGATTAAACGCCGCCTCGATTTCCGCGCCCTCGCCCGCGGTGTGAATCTGCTTCGCCAGCGCCGGGTCGATGAACAGGCCGAGGAGCGCGCCGGCCGCGTCCGCCGCCATCAGCGCCTCGAGAATTTTCGTCGTGTTGCCGCGCCCGCCACCGCCTGGGTTGTCCGCCACGTCTGAGAGGCAGACCGCTGGGATCATCGCTTCCCGTCCTGCGCTCAGCGCGGCCTCGACAGCCTCGGACAAAGGTGTGAGACGCGCCTGAAAGCGCTCCCGGTCGGCCCAGGCCTGCCGTGCGAGGTCGCGCGCCACCTTCGGCGCCCGATCGCCGTAGGCGAGAATGGCGAGACCGTTCTTCGGCGTGTCGGAATAAGCGAAGCCGCCGACGACCGAGACGACGTCGACCCCCGATGCCGCTTGCCCCGCCGCGATCAGGTCCGCGTAGGGCCCGCGCGCGGTGAGCAAGGTCACCGTCGGCGCCACGATCGGCAGCCGCAGGATTGCCGGGGCAAGCGTTCGTCCATCGAGCATCCGGAGCAACAGCCGCGCCGCCTCGGCCGCGCGCTCGGCTTGGTCGACGTGCGGGTTGGTCCGGTACGAGATGATGGCGTCGGTGCTGGCCACCATCTCGTCGCTGATGTTGGCGTGCAGATCGACCGCGGCGACCACCGGCACGCGGGGCCCGACGACGTCCCGCACCATGCGGTAGAGCTCGCCGTCCGCATCGAAGCTGCCGGTGGAGATCATGGCGCCGTGGTTGCTGACGTAGACCGCGTCGAGCGGCAGCCGGCGCGCCAGCCGCGACCTCATCTCGTCGATCGTCGCGGTGAAGAAACCGTGGTCGACCGGCCCGCCCGGCTCGGTCGCGGCGACGAGTATCGGCGCCGGTTCCCATGCTC
>CAYUNL010000331.1:1988-2870 GCA_964446055.1 uncultured Alphaproteobacteria bacterium
CCGGTTCATCTCGTCGACGAAGCCGGGGATCTCGGCAGGCATCGCCGGCGCGGGCCGTGCCGCCTCGGCGACGATCTCGTCCTCAACCAGGTAGCACGAGGCGCGGAAGTCGTCGCCGGTCGTGACCGGCGCGAAGGCGCTGCTTTCGATGTGCATGCCGATGAGTGCGATGCGCGGACTGCTCGCCACCGAAGCCTCAGTTCGCCGTCGTCTCGGGCGCTGCGATGGCGCCCACTATAGCAAGGCACGGCGAAGTCTTGGAGATCGGCGGCTTGGCGGTTATTGTAGCCGCTCGCGCCAAGACCAAGGGATAATCCGAGATGTCCGAGAAAACGTACAAGATCGAGCTCACGCCCCCGACCATCGAGCCGTACAGGCCCGGAAATACCGGAGTCGACTTCGTCACGACCTTCGAAGCCGATAGGCCGGGTCCGCACGTCATGGTCAATGCGGTCACCCACGGCAATGAGCTGTGCGGCGCGATCGCCGTGGATTTCCTGTTCAAGCACGATGTCCGCCCGAGCAGGGGCAGGCTCACGTTGAGCTTCGCCAACCACGAGGCCTATCAGCGTTTCGATCCGTCGGACCCCACGGCCACGCGCTTCGTCGATGAGGATTTTAACCGGCTTTGGTCGCCGGAGGTGTTGGACGGGGGGCGCGACAGTCTCGAGCTGCGCCGCGCCCGCGCGCTCCGCCCCATCGTCGACCAGGCCGATTTCCTGCTCGATATCCACTCGATGCAGACCGAATGCGCCCCGCTGGGCATGGCCGGACCCTTGCCCAAGGGCCGCAATCTCGCCACCGCCGTCGGCTATCCCGGCCATGTCGTGATGGCTGCCGGGCACGCCGCGGGGCGGCTGATGCGGGACTACGCGGGCTTCG
>CAYUNL010000332.1:0-2865 GCA_964446055.1 uncultured Alphaproteobacteria bacterium
GTTCGCTACGCCGCTGCGTGAGCTTTACATCACTGTTTGGGTGCCGGGGTAGTATGTACGCCGCAAAGCATCAGTGTGCCCGGGTTCCAGTCTGCCCGCAAGCCGAAGGCGTCCCCCGGGCGCCGGTCATAGAGGTCGTCGATGGTGGCAAGTGCGCTGTTCAGTGTGGTGACGTCTCAAGACGATCTGCAGCTGGATCCGGTCGTCGCGCACCGCCCAGTCTCGGGCGTCCCTTTCGACGAGCGGGTCGCCGTCCACCTCAACCGCGGGGAGTAAGGCAAGGTACTGGCGGAACTTCGCGACCCAAGCTTGCTCGGTCTGTTATCTTGCTAAGAAGGACGTAGCGAGAGGCGGTTCCGCCGGCATCGCTCGCTGCTTTCCTGAAGTTTCTGGGGGATCGTGTGCTTGAGGGACGACACGGAGGTCTGCAATGGACTCGGTGGGAGTGGTCGCGAGCGAGCGAGCGAGAGGCGAGGCCCAGCGATTCGTCGGTTGCGCATCGCCGCGCGGCGACGATGCTCGTTGTGGCGATCGCCCTTGCCTTGTCGATGGCGCTCATCCCATCGGCAGCGGAGGCCAAGGAGCCCGACGCCTTCGTCCGCGTCGAGTCCTACACCAACGACATCGCCCCCGATGGCAAGGCCGTGCTGGCGATCACCGTGGGGAATAGCGGCCGCGCCAAGACCCACCGAACCAAACCGGTGTCGATCAAGATCCCAAAGCTGCCCAGGGGCCACACGGTCCACGCCCTGGAGCCGGCGATCGCCCCGGGAGCTTCGCTGGGCGCGAGGGGGTGGATTCAGCGCGCAGGGCGCTACGAGCTCCACGAGGTTGCCAAGAATGGAAGCCTTGAACCGGTAAGGCTTCACCGCGGAGAGTTCGAGCTCGCCCGGGCGGTCGTGGGCGCTCGCGAAACCCCCCGTGACGCCGAAGACGAACCCCGAGCCGCCGACAAAAAGGGACGGGGCGCCGATGCCAAGGAGGCCGTCGACACCAGACGCGATCGCTCCCGCAGGCGCTCGTCTAAGCGGCGCTCCAAGGACCCGGAGGATGCAGACGCCAAAAAGACCGCCTCCAAGGCCCCGAAGAAGCCCGCCACCTCCACCGCCAAGCGAAAACCAAAGGCCGCCCCGAGCCACGTCACCTACCGCGCCCACGTTCGCGCCCACGGCGATCGTGCCACCGCCAACAACCGCCACCGCACCCGCCTGGCGGTGGCCGCCGGGGCCGACCAGCAGATCGCCCTGCAGGTGAGCGCCTCCACTCCCCAGCTCGTGGCGCCCGGCCAGTCCTACACCGCCACCTACAAGATCACCAACGTCGGCGGGCGCACCGCCGGACGCACAGGCGTCGCACCGCCTTCGGGAATGGCGGGCCTGGCCACGATCTCAGGGCTTGTGCCGGCGAATCTCACCGCTACCACCAGCTGGTCGGGCCAGGGCTGGACCTGCGACGGCGCGCTCAACTGCACGGCGACGATCCCCGAGCTGGCACCCGGAGCCACATCCCCGCCGCTGACGCTCACCTACACCGTGCGCCCCGACTTCCCCGTCACCAAGGACCCCATCACCCGTGGGCGGGTCAAGAGCGGCAAGGTTCCTGCCGTCAAGTGGAAGCTCTCGACGCGCTCCTGGTCATTTTCGGACGCCGGAGAGGTCCAGTCCTACGCCCAAAAGACCCCGATGCAGCTGAACGTCGCCTTCCCGCAGAGCTCGCCACCGCCGCCGCCCCCGGCTGTCCCAAACGCGCCGGTCATCGCGACCAAGGTTGCTCCCGGGCCGGGCGGTCAGCGAGCCGGCGGGCTGGCCGAGTACGACGTGAGCCTGTCGAACTCCGGTCGTGCCGCCAACAAAGGCCCGATCTACGTGACCGTCAAGACGCCCCGCAAGGCTCACCGACCGACCGGATCGGGCAGCGGCTTTCGCTGCGGCGCCGCAAGCCTCAAGGGCTCCTCCTACGTCATGCAGTGCAAGACCAACCGCCGCATCAAGCCGCAGGACTTCATGCGTCAGGTGCTCAAGGTCAAGATGCCTGTCTCGCACACGCTGGCCGGGCGCAAGCTGAACGTCGAGGCATCGGCTACAACTCGCGGCGGCAAGCCCACCGTGGCCGACCAGGGCCTGGCCACCGTGCAACCCGTCCTGCGAGCCTCAGCATCGGTCTCCCCGAAGGAGGTCGTCGAAACCGACATCCGCAAAAAGAGCGCCCGCCCCGGAGACTGGAAGCGAAACCCAGCCGAGGTGATCCTTAGCGGACACGCCTCGGGCCTCGGCGACCAGCCCGCCGACGTTCGCTGGCGCCAGCTGTGCACCAAAGGCTCTGACCTTCGCGCCTACCGCGTCTGCAAGAAAAAGGCCCCTCGCGTTAGCTGGTTGGACGGCAAGCGATCGACGATCACCAATGCCAAGAAGGGCTCGGATGCCCTGATAGCGGTCCCCCAGGTCAACCGCGACACCAAGCTCTACTTCCAGCTGACCGTAAGCCACGGTCCGGCCAAGGCCACCAAGATCGTCTCGGTGAAGGTGATCGACGAGCACAGCTCCCGCTACAAACGGCGCCATCGCTTCAAGGGAGGGCTAAAGCGCTCACACAAGGAGGTGTTCGGCTACCACGCGCCCAGCCTCGGCACCAAAAAGAAGAGGCGAAAGCGCGGAGCGCTCTCCGCGGGGGTGCGCCAGCACATCGAAGCCCGGACCGAGCGCGCGGCCTGGCGTCGTGAGCGTGACCGCAACGCCGGGCGAGCGATCGCGGCGCTGGAGGCTCAGACCGCGCAGTCGTTGCCACGCACGGTCCCCACTGCTCAGGCGGAGCCGACCGACCAGTTCTGCGAGGCCTTTGCTGACGCTGCCGCAGGGAAAGAGCTCA
>CAYUNL010000333.1:0-2841 GCA_964446055.1 uncultured Alphaproteobacteria bacterium
TGAGGAATTGGACCGGATCGAGGAAGCGCTCGAGGAGTATCGCCGGGCGATGAAGCGTGAGCCGGACTACATGGCGGCGATGCGCAACGCCGGCGGATTGCTCTCGAAGCTGGGGCAGCACGACGAAGCGCTGACAGTCCTTGACCAGTGCCTCGAGTTGTCCCCCGACGACGCCGAAACCGAGTTTCACATCGGCAACGTCTACCACGCCCGCGACGAGAACGACGAGGCGATGATTCATTTCGACCGCGCCGTTGCGCTGCGCAGCGACGCCCCCGAGATTCACAACAACCGTGGCCTCGCGCTGTCGCGTCTGGCGCGCTATGACGAGGCGTGCGAGGCCTTCGGGAAGGCGATCGCCCTCAACCCGGACTTCATTCACGCCCACAACAATCTGGGTCACGTCTACATGGCCGAGTCGCAGATGGAGGAGGCGCTGGCCTGCTTCAACCGCGCGCTCGAGATCGACCGCGACTTCGCGATCGCGGCGATGAACCTGGGCCTGACCTATCACCAAATGGGGGAGCTCACCGAGTCGCGCAAATGGTTTGAGGACGCGCTGCGGGTCGATCCCGAGATGTCGGGCGCCTACACCGGAATCGGCATCGTCCTGCAGGAGCAAAACCGCCACGAAGAGGCGGCCCAGGCGTTCAAGAAGGCGGTCGAGCTGCAACCCCGTTTCTCCGAGGCCCTGAACAATCTTGCCATCTCGATGCAGGGCTTGGGTCGCGTGCCCGAGGCGATTCACTACTACCGCGAGGTGCTGGTCCACGCCCCAGAGCGGAGCGAGGTCTACTTCAACCTGGGCAGCTTGCTGCAGAGCATCGCCCGCTACGACGAATCGATCGTCATCTTCAATCAGGCCCTGTTGGTGCGTCCCGACAACCAAGACATCTACCCCTACCTCGCGCACTCGCTGATGCAAACCTGCGCCTGGAGTAACCTCGAGGCGGTGACCGCAAGGGTCATCGAAAACATTGAGAACGAGGTCGGCAAGGGCAGCCACATCTCGGTCTCGCCGTTCGGGCTACAGGGCATGCCGGCCTCCATGGAGCTCCGGCACAAGGTGGCACGGCACGTCTCGACCAAGGCGGCGGCGAAGATCTCGGACATTCGGAAATCTCTCGATTTCGTACACGAGCCATCGCGTGGCGAGAAGCTCAAGGTGGGCTACGTCTCGCCCGATTTTCGCTTTCACAGCGTCGGTGTGGCGTTTCGCGGCGTGCTGCAGGCCCACGACCGCGACCGCTTCGAAACCTACGGCTACTCGATCGCGAACCTAATCGGTCACGACGACAAGATCGCGCCTTTGTTTCCCGATGACTTCGAGCACTTCATCGACGCCGCCCAGACGCCACATAACGAGTTGGCCCAACGAATATTCGACGACGGCATCGACGTGCTGGTCGACCTTGCGGGGCACACGCGCGGCAACCGGCTGGCGATCTTCGCGCTGCGGCCGGCGCCGGTCCAGGCGCATTGGCTCGGCTTCTCGACCACGACCGGCGCCGATTACATCGACTACCTGATTTCCGACCGCCAGTTCATGCCGCCCGAGTTCGAGCCGCACTGTACCGAGAAGCTCCTCTACCTTCCCGAATCGTTCATGGCCACGACGCGATCGCCGATCTCCGAGGAGCCGGTGTCGCGAGCCGAGGCCGGGCTTCCCGAAGACGGCTTCGTCTTCGCCAATTTCAACGGCCAGTACAAAATACATCCGCGCATGTTCTCGACCTGGATGCGGCTGTTGCGCAAGGTCCCGGGCAGCGTGTTGTGGCTCATCGAGTGCACCGAGGCGACGAAGAAGAACCTGAGCCAGGAGGCCGAGACGCGTGGCGTCAGCGCCGACCGTTTGGTCTATGCCAAGCACCTTCCGCACGACAAGCACCTCGCCCGGCAGCGGCTCGCCGGCCTCTGCCTCGACAATCTCTACCACGGCGGAGGCGTGACGACGGCGGACGCGCTATGGGCGGGATTACCGGTGCTGACCATCGCCGGCGACACGCCGGCCGGCCGCAACGGGGCCACCCTTTTGCATGCGGCCGGCATGTCCGAACTCGTCACCGACTCGGTCGATGCCTACGAGAAACTGGCTTTCGAGCTGGCAACCCACCCCGAGCGCGCCCGGGCGCTGAGCGAGACCCTTGAGGCCAATCGCCTCAGCGTGCCGCTCTTCGACACCGAGCGGCTGACCCGCCATCTCGAGATCGGCTATGAGATGATGTGGGAGAACTGGGCGCAGGGTAACCCGCCGAAGCGACTCTCGGTCCCTCCCCTACCCCGTTAAGACCCCCAGACCAGCGGAATACGCGGCGGCTGGACAGCGCGGCGCGCGTAGAGCACTCTGCCCGGCGGGCAGCGATCTTTGTCGTGGGGGGTTGCGATGGCCGTGGCTGGCTTTGGCAAAGCGGTCCGACGAGCGTTGGCTTTGAGCCTGGTGGGGTGGTTGTTCATCCCGGGCGCTCTGGCTGCCGAGATCGAGCCGCCCGACGTCTACCAGAGCACCATGGTCATCCGCGGCGAGCTCGAGCGCATTCGCGAAGCATTGGGCAAACCAAGCGACTCGCGGGCCGAGATCGACGTTCACGACGCCCAGCCGCGCGAAGTCTTCTTCCAGGCGGTCACCCTGTGGGTCAAGGCGAACCGCCTGTGCAAGGAAACCCGGCGTGCCGACATGCCCGAGATTTCCCGCGTGGAAATAGCCCCACCGGGAGACGTAACGCCGCGTGACGTCTGGGTCATGACCCGCAACGCGTTGGGCCGGATCAGCTGCATCAAGCGAGAGCTGGGGCTGCGGGGCGACGTCGAACCGCCCGCTCGCGACCCGGCCAAGACGCCGAC
>CAYUNL010000334.1:0-2840 GCA_964446055.1 uncultured Alphaproteobacteria bacterium
GCTACGCGCTCGGCCCCCTTGACGCCCTTCTTTTCGTCCAAGAGGTCGAGGCAGCGCCCCGCCTCCTCGCGCCGGCTGGCATCTTCGTCCTGCTGCAGGATGCGCAGGAGCACGATGCGCGCCTCCTCGTCGCCCTCCTCGGCCATGGCAAAGGCGAGCTCGGCACGCTTGTCGTAATACTGCCAGTCCCAGGGGACGGTCTTCACGTCGAGCTTCTTCCAGTAGTACTGAAGCTCCTTGGATTCCCACCCGGCGTAGATCTCCTCCCAGGTGCAGATTCCGGTGTAGGTCCCAAGGTTCTTCTTGAGCGTGGGCTCGCTCAGGCGCTGATAGCGGACGTCGATCGATTGGCGCAGCCGGTCGGTCAGGTTGGGCAGCGCGCGATGCACGACCAGGCTGTGGAAGATCAAGACATCGCCGATCTCATAATCGCTCACCACCCATTGGCCAACCAGCGGGTCGGTGACCTGAATGCCGCCGCCGTCCGAGGCGATGCGAAACTCGCGCACGCCGTCGCGGTGCGAGCCGGGGGCGACCGCCACGGGGCCCATCTCGGTCGGACAGTCGCCAAGCGGCACCTAAATAGGTGAAGCACTCGGCGGTGCCCTGCACGTGGGGGAAGTCTTGGTGCGCTCCGGTGGTGTTCTCGAAATTGAACTGCTTGGGGAAGATCACCCGGATCAGAGTTTCGGGATGCTTCAGCACCGGCTCGCCGAACATGCGCTCGAACAGACCCATGACCTCGGGGCGGTGGAACAGGGCGTGGTAGTCCTCTAGGACGTACTGGCGCTTGAGGACCTCGAGGCATCGCGGGTCGGGATCGGTGCACGCCGCCTCGGGCTTGACCACCGCGTCATCGACGGAAGTGCCGGGCTTGAGCCAGCCGGCCTCGGCCACGATTCCCATGAACTGATGCCGGAGGTCGGCGATCACATCGCGGGGAATGAATCCTTTGAGGAACAGATAGCCGTCGCGCGCCATGCGGCGGTCGAGCGCGGCGCCGTCCATGACGATATCGGAAGAATCGACGAAGGGTTTCTATGTCGCCCTCCTCTCTATCCCATCCTAGCTCAGTGCAGCCGAATGTTCTACAGGGCCTCGACGTCAAAGATCGCCGCGGCCCATCTGCTCGGCGATGACCTCGGCCTGGCGGATGGCGAGCGCGACGATGGTGAGCGTCGGGTTGGCCGCAGCGCTGGTGGTGAACTGGCTGCCGTCGGAGACGAACAGGTTGGCGATATCGTGGACGCGACCGAACCGATCGACGACGCCGTCGCCGGCCTCGGCGCTCATCCGGCAGGTGCCGAGGTTGTGGCCCGAGGGCAGCGGCGGCGCTTCGATGGTGCGTCTTGCGCCGATCGCTACAAGAAGCTCGCCAGCCTTTTTGTACGCGTAGTTCCGCATCGCGCGCTCGTTGTGGCACTCGTCGATGTGAAGGCTGGGGATCGGCAGGCCGTGGCGGTCCTTTCGCTCGGGATGCAAGCTCACCCGATTGTCCGCCAGCGGCAGGTCCTCGCCGGCAAAGCCGATATCGGCAAGGTGCTCGTAAGCCTCGATCCAGCTGGCGTAATCGCGGCCCCAGGAGCCTGGCGACAGAAGCGCAGCATGATTTGGCAAACCGAACATGCTGCTGGCGAAAATGAACCCGCCGGCGAAGCCGCGTGAGGGGTCGTGGCCATTCTCGTCGAAGATTTGCCCGGGGTTCTGGATTCCCCGGTACATGTTCACCGGCCGGTCGAACTCGGCGAACACGTTGCCCGAGGTATGGTGCATGTAGTATCGCCCCACCGCGCCCGAGGAATTACCGAGGCCGTCAGGGCAAGTCGAGGTCTCGGAGTTGAGCAACAGCCGCGGCGTCTCGATGGCGTTTCCGGCGACGCACACCGCGCGGGCCTTCTGCACATGATGGGCGCCGCCACGGTCGGCGTACAAGACACCGCTCACCCGGCCGCGGGCGTCGTGCTCGATCTGGAGCGCCATGCACTCGGGCCGCACCTCGCAGCGGCCCGTGGCCTCGGCCTTGGGGATCTCGGAATTGGCGGTCGTCCACTTGGCGCCGGAGCGGCATCCCTGCATGCAAAAGCCGATCTGGTCACAGCCGTTGCGCCCGTCGCGCGGCTCGACGTTGATGGCCAGATTGCCGGTGCGGATCTCGGTGTAGCCGATACGCCGGGCGCCGGCTGCCACCACCCGGTAGTTGTTGGGGCCGCGGTGACGCGGGATACCGTGGGTGCCGGTCACGCCCATCTTGGCCTCGGCAAGGTCGTAATAGGGCTCGAGGTCGGCGAGCCCCAGCGGCCAGTCGGCGAGCGCCGCCCCGTCGATGGCGCCATAGGTGGTGGCGGCCTTGAACTCATGGGCTTGAAAGCGCGGGCACAGGCCGGCCCAGTGCAGGGTCGTACCGCCCACGCCCTTGCACATCGAGACCGGCGTATCGGCAAACCTGCGCGCCACGTACGAATTGCCGGTGCAGGTGCGGGGGTCGTTCCAGCCGAGCTTGGCCGGTGCCGCATACTCGTCGTTTTCGAACTCGTCCTCGGGAATCCACGGTCCCGCCTCCAAGACGACGACGTCGATGCCCTTCTGGCTGAGCTCGTTGGCGAGCGTCCCGCCGCCGGCGCCCGAGCCGACGATGACCACCACCGAATCATCGTCGTGCTCGAAGGTGACGGCCGCGAGGCCGCTACCGGGATCGTCGTCGGTCGCCGTTGCCATCGGTGCCTAGCTTACGCGGGTCCCGCGAATTGATCCAAATCAGTGACCGCAAGGGGCCGGTCGGGGGACCTTTGTGACGCCGCGCCGGCACAATGGCTGCTGTACGCGCACGAGGGATGGAGACA
>CAYUNL010000335.1:0-2836 GCA_964446055.1 uncultured Alphaproteobacteria bacterium
TGTACTCGGCGGCGCCGGCGGCGAGCCAGGGATGGACGGTGGCCATGACGAGGTTTACGCCAAGCGCGACGAAGCGGGCGACGTCGGCGGTGGGGGCCAGGGTGCCGGCGCTGCGGCCCGCGGCGATTATTCGCTGCAGGGTTTCGTCGACCTTGGCCTGGACCTCCGCGTGGCCGTGGTTGCCGATGTGGCCCATCGAGGCGCCGAAGTCCGAGGGCGCGACGAAGAAGGCGTCGATATGATCGACCTTGAGAATCTCATCGAGGTTCTCGGCCGCGACGATGTCTTCGATCAGCACGATCAGCGCCGTCTCGTCGTTGGCGTGAGCGAAGTAATCGTCGACGCCGTGACCTTGGCGGCTGGTAAACATGCCGCGCTGGCCGATGGGGGCGAACTTTCCCCCCTGAACCACGTTTTCGGCCTCGGCGCGGGTGTTGACGTGGGGCACACAGACCGCCTGAGCGCCGCGGTCAAAGGTGCGGTAGATAAGGCCCTGGTCGTTGCGGTTGACCCGCACGATCGAGGTCATCCCCCAGAGATCGCACACCCGGGTTAGGTGGCCGATCTCGGCGGCGTCCACCAGGCCGTGTTCGCCCTCGAGCCAGACACCGTCGAAGCCATTGGGCCCGAAGGCGTCAATGTCGTCGGGGTCGGTGATGCCGGCGACGACCAAGGTGAGCTCACCCTTGGCGAGCTTGCGTTTCACGCGATTGGGGCGCAGTTCCATGTCGGCTCCTGGGTGGGGGAACGTGGGTTGGCGCCGCGGCGACCTTAGGCCCGCGCGACTTCTTCGCGGGCGATCTGGACCCAGCGGATGACGCGCTCGGGGTCGTTGCGGAGGGTGTGGTTGTCCTTCATGACGATTTCGACGCAGCAGTCCCGGGTGATCCGAAGAATCTCGCGGAGCTCGGCGCGGATGGGCGCCTCGTCAAAGGTCGCCATCGCGAGATGGGCGGGCTGGGGCTTGACCGAGAAGACGTAGCGGTCCCCCAGGCGCTCGGCCATCGCGGCGGTGTCGGACCAGGGTGAGACGGAGACCCGCCGCAAGTTGGGAATCTTCTCGATGACGTGCCAGCGTTTGTCCAGCGCCTCGCAGCAGCCATAGCAGTTGAGGCCAAAGCGCTCGACCGCGGGCAGCTGATAGGGGAAGACGAATTCAGCGAACATCTCGGGCGAGACGGCGGCGGTCTCCTGGCTCTCGCTATGGCCCCACATGTCCTGGCAGCGCACCGTGCCATCAAAATCGGGCTGCGGTAGCTCGCGCGACCAGCCGACGCCGCCCGAGCCGACATAGGTGCCGTCGTTGTTGAGGCTGAGGAGGCCGCGGTCCTCGAGCTCGTCGAGCATCGCCATGGTGCCCTCGCTCAGGATCCGCATGATGCGGTGGAGGATGTCGGGATTGCGGTACATGTCGTGCATGATCTGCTGGGCGCCGCGGAGGTCCACCAGCGTCTGGGTGGTGACCAGCGAGCCCCACCAGTTGGTCATCACGCGCACCGGCAAGAGATCCCCGAAAATTTCGTCGGCCGTCGCGCGGATGCGCTCGGTGGCGGCGTGATCGACGTCGATCGTGGGGTGGTGGAGCTTGTCGACGTCGGCATCGGACTTGATCGGCGAGTCCCAGGCGTAGCACCAGCCGGCCTCGTCGTGGATGCGGGTCTCCTTGAGGCCCCATTCGATCGGCGCGTAGACGTGGGGGACCGGAAAGTAGGGCCGGATGGTGTAGTCATCGCCCATGCGCGCGCCCCAGAAGACCTCCTTCCGGAGCCGGAACTCCCATTGCTGGGCAAGGACGCTTTGGCATTCGATCGCCGCGGGGGTGATGATCTCGTTCCACCCGTTCTCGGGCTCGCAAAGAATCAGCGGACGGGTCCGCCCGAGCGCGTTGTGGGTTTCCCACAGCTGCCGTTTCTCGGCCTCGACGGGGCGCGCCGCGAGTTCGGCGACCTCGCCGGCGAGGCGGCGCAGCACCTCGCGCTCGGCCTTGCCGATGTTCGGTCCCCGGGGCAGCCAGCGGCGGTAGGCGAGAACGTCGTCGGATTGGTCTGAGACCGCCTCGCGGTTCCTGATCTCTTCCATCGCTGTCTCCCGGGCCAGCCTTCCGTCGCGCAGGCAAGAATACCACGACCTCGGGTGGCGACGGTACCGCGGACGACGCCCCGTGGGGCGCGTTTGCCCGGGGCTGGCGGGTTCGCTAACATGGGGCAGCCAAACTCGGAGGCGCGGGATGCAGTTCCAGTACGCCGAAGACGAGTGGTACCGCTGCGAGATCGACCGTAAGACCTTGAAAGGGCTGTCGCGGCGCAGCGACTGGCAAGGGCTTGTCTACTTCGGCGGGTACATGAGCTTGATCGCCGCAACCGGGGCGGTGGCATATCTCACCTGGGGAACGTGGTGGGCGGTGCCGGCGTTCTTCGTCTATGGCACGCTATATGGCTTTTGCGAGGTGCCGGCACACGAGTGCCAGCACCGGACCCCCTTCCGCAGCGCCTGGCTCAACGAGACGGTGCATTGGATCGCCTGTTTCATGGCTTACCGCGAGCCGATCCTTAGCCGATGGATGCACTCGGCGCACCACACCCACACGCTGCTGGTCGGTCGCGACCCGGAAATCGACCTGCAGCGGCCGGCCAACCTGTGGAAGTTGGTTGCCGATTTCGTCCGCATTCCCCACGCCCGCGATCAGCTGAGAGCGCTGGTGCTGCACACCTTCGGCTTGCTCTCGAAGGAGGCTCGCGAGTTCGTGCCGCAGAGCGAGCACGCGGCCATGATACGCAACGCGCGAGTGTTGTTGGTGGCCTACGCGGCGGTGTTCGCCTGGGCGGCGGTGGCCTGG
>CAYUNL010000336.1:0-2809 GCA_964446055.1 uncultured Alphaproteobacteria bacterium
GGCGGAACGCGCCGGGCTGCTGGCGGTGGTTCCGGCCATTGGAAGAGCCCTCGCCGCCTGAGTCGGATCGGGACGGGACCTCCCCCACGGCCGATTGATCTGGATCAGCGCCCGATGATCGGCGCCGTGCGCGAGTCTGAGGTCCAAGGGCGAGCGGTGCTGTTCGCCCGCGCCCACTGCGAGGACCTGCGGACCTTCGACGCCGACCGGGTCGGCGAAGCCGAGGGATTCAGGATCGAGGCGTCCGGCGTCCAGAATTGTTGGCGTTCCATCCGCGGTGGCGCAGACCGGCGTTCGAGAGCGGTTGGCTAGCGAAGATAGAAGTGCGAGCAACGTTCGCGTGTGCAGCCCCGACACTCGCATCGGGGCACGGTCCCGCGAGCAGCGGTACGACTAGGAGTCCCCGAGCGACATTAGGGCAGCGTTGCCGCCGCTCGCTGTGGTGTTCATGGTGACGGTGCGCTCGGTGGCGAAGCGCGCAAGGGTCCGCGGTCCGCCGGCTTTGGGCCCGCTGCCCGACAACCCCTCGCCGCCAAAAGGCTGAACGCCGACAACGGCACCGACCATGTTTCGGTTGATGTAGGTATTACCCACGCGGACCATCCGAGTGATTTGCCGCGCCGTTTCGTCGATGCGGCTGTGGATCCCCAGCGTCAGCCCGTAGCCGGTGCGGTTGATCGCTTCGCACACCGCTTCAAGATGCTCTGCGTCATAGCGCACGACATGCAATATGGGGCCGAAAACTTCACGCTTCAGGAGATCGAGGCTCTCGATCTCGAAGGCCCGGGGGGCGAAGAACGACCCATGCTCGGTGCCCGGGCCAAGCGGAGTCTCAAAGATGAGTTTCCCCTCTTTGGCCATCCGGCCGGCGTGCGCCTCGAGGGTGGCGACGGACTCGCGATCAATCGCCGGCCCAACATCGCTCGACAGCAGCGCCGGGTCGCTGACGACGAGTTCGGCCATGGCGCCCGCCACCATGTCGAGAATCTTTTCCGCCACATCTGACTGCACGAACAATACACGCAGCGCCGAGCACCGCTGGCCGGCGCTCAGGAACGCGGATTGGATGACATCGGCGGTCACCTGTTCGGGCAGCGCCGAGGAATCGACGATCATCGCGTTCTGACCGCCGGTTTCAGCGATCAGCGGCACGATCGGCCCGCCGCGCTCCGCGAGATCCCGGTTGATTCGGTGTGCGGCCTCCGCCGAGCCGGTAAATGCAACGCCTGCGATACGAGGGTCGCGCACCAGCGCCGCGCCCACGCTTTCACCTCCGCCGGGAAGCAGGTGCAAAACCTCGGCAGGCACGCCGGCGCGCTGAAGAATCTCGACCGCCGCGTACGCGATGAGCGGGGTTTGCTCGGCCGGCTTTGCGATGACCGCGTTGCCGGCCGCGAGCGCCGCGCTCACCTGACCGGCAAAGATGGCGAGCGGAAAGTTCCAGGGGCTAATACAGCCAAACGTGCCTCGACCGTGCAGCGTGATCCGATTGTCTTCGCCCGTCGGCCCCAGGAGGACAAGGGCCTCGGCAAAGTCAATACGGGCGCGCCAGGCGTAGTAGCGGCAGAAGTCAGCCGCCTCGCGCACCTCGGCCAGGGCGTCCGGGATCGTCTTGCCGGCCTCACGAACGGCGAGTGCCATAAGCCGGGGGCGCTCCGCCTCGATCAGATCGGCGGCGGTTTCCAGTACCTGGGCCCGGCGGTCCGCTGGCACTCGGTCCCAATCCTCGGCTGCCGCTGCGGCACTCGCCAGCGCGGTAGCCACGGCGTCGGCGTCGGCATCACTCACGCTGCCAACCTGGCGGCGATTGTCGGATGGATCCTGGATGGCCCTAGTCGCACCCGTCATCGGCGTTCCGTCGACCAGCGGGGCCGCCGCCCAAACGCCGTCGACCGCTCGCATGTCCTTCGCCAGCGCGGAAAGCGCGCGCGGATCGCTGAAATCGATCCCTTCCGAGTTGCGCCGCTCTGCGCCGAAGAGGCGGGCCGGCAACGGGATACGGGGGTGGGGTTTCGACTCGAGGCGAGAGAGGGTCTCGGCGGGATCGGCGACCAGGTCTTCAATCGGCGCCGTGTCATCGACGATGCGATTGACGAACGAAGTGTTGGCGCCGTTCTCCAGCAAACGGCGGACGAGGTAGGGCAACAGGTCCTCGTGGCTGCCCACCGGCGCATAGACGCGGCACGGCATCGCCTCGCCAGTGCATTCGGCAAGGGCATGGTAGAGCGCCTCGCCCATCCCGTGCAGGCGCTGAAACTCGTAACCGGTGCGCTCGCCCGCCAGCGTCGTTACCGCGGCGACTGCGTGGGCGTTATGGGTCGCGAACTGTGGGTAAACCAGAGAACCGGCCGAGAACAGATCGCGAGCGCAAGCAAGGTAGCAGACATCGGTCGCCACCTTGCGCGTGAACACCGGATAGTCATCGAGGCCGCGCTCCTGAGCGAGCTTGATCTCGGTGTCCCAGTAGGCGCCCTTGACGAGACGAACCGGGATGCGGTGACCCGCGCTTCTCGATTGCTCGGCCAACCACGCGATGACCGCGCGAGCGCGCTTCAGGTATGCCTGCACCGCGATTCCCAACCCGTCCCACCCGGCGAGTGCCCGACCGTCACCGTACACCGACGCAAAGAGATCGAGCGTGAGATCGAGGCGGTCCGCCTCCTCGGCATCGATGGTGAGCCCAATTCCGTGGCTCCGCGCATCGAGCGCCAAGGCGCGCAGGCGGGGGCTGAGCTCGGCCATGACGCGCTCGGACTGGGCGTACTCGAACCGCGGGTGCAGCGCCGAGAGTTTGATGGATAAGCCGGGC
>CAYUNL010000337.1:0-2793 GCA_964446055.1 uncultured Alphaproteobacteria bacterium
CACGCCTTCGGCGCGGAGGTAACGGGCGAGCCCGGCCCACAGTGAATCGAGCGCCGCGCAAGTCTCCGGCATGTCGTACATGGGCATGCTGGCGACGCGCATATCAGGAGGCCGCTGCGCGTCTAGGCGGTCGGTTCTTCGCCCGGGTAGTGGATGACCATGCGGTAGCACGACAGGCTGCGGCTCAGGAACTCGTAGGTCGCGCCCCACAGGTAGAAGCGGAAGCGGCGGTAGTCGAACTCGCCAAAGCGCTCGATGATGGACTCGCGGTTGTCATCGAGGTTGCGCGCCCACTGCTGGAAGGTCAGGAAGTAACTGTGACGGTCGTTGAAAATCTCGAGCACTTGCAAAGGCGTTTGCGCGAGCTTGTCGAGGAAGTCGTGCAGCACCAGGAAGGAGTGGTTGCCGCCGTAGATGTATTTGACCATGTACGAGGATAGCTCGTACTTCTTGGTGCAGGCGCTGCCGTCGAGGAAGATGTGCTTGCCCGGCTTGAGCATCGACATGAACTGCTCGAGCACGCGCGCGTAGTTCGGCAGGTGCTCGATCACGCCCATGATGACGATGGCGTCGTACTTGGTGTCGGCCTTGTGCTCCAGGAGATCGGCGTCGATCAACTCCCAGTCGTAGCCGAGCTCCTTGGCCCGCCCGGTGAGGTAGTCTATCGAAACCTTGGAGATCGAGAGACCGGTGCATTTGACGCCGCGGGCCGAGGCGTATTCGAACCACGCGCCCCAGCCGGGTCCGATTTCCAGGATGTGATCACCCGCCTTGAGCCCCAGGCGCTGGAAGGCATAGTCGAATTTGCGCAGCGTCGCCGCCTCCAGCGTTTCGTCGTCACGCTCGTAGATGCCTTGGGAGTAGAGCGGCGCCGCGGGATCGAGAAAGGCGAGGAATAAGTTGGTGTCGAGGTCGTAATGGGCGGTGATCGCCTGGCGGTCGGTGTGGACCTGGCCGAACAGGAGCGGTTGGACGAAACGCCAGGCCGCGACCAGCGGGTGCGCATCCTTCATCGCGGCGCGGAGCACGAACGGATCGAGCATATCGCCCTCGACGTCGATGTCGCCGTTGACATAGGCGTCGCCGATGCGCCCCTCGTCGATGCTGGTGACGGCACGCAGGCCGCGCTTGTTCTTGAGTGTGACGTGGAAACTGGCCGCGCCGGGCCCGAAGCGCTGTACCCCGCCGTCGGGCAGGGTCACATCGAACGACACCGGCGAATCGGCGAACTGCGCGGCGAAGCGCCCCAGCACCCCTGTGGGTGGAGCGGCCGGCGCCGCCTTGGGTAGCTCGCTAGGCTGCACGCTTAGGTCTTCGGCCATCCCCGCTCCATCGCTTCCCTGTTGGTGCGACGATAGCACGAAGCGGGGCGGCGGGGTGCTATGATCCGCCGATGCTGATGACGATAGCACGAAGCGGGGCGGCGGGGTGCTATGATCCGCCGATGCTGATGGAGACGCAGTCCTTCAAGGTCGAGGACATCTACGTGCCGGTAAAGCGGCGCAAAACGCTCGATCAGGAGACGGTCGACGCGCTCGCCGAGAGCATCCTCGAAGAGGGGCAACGGACGCCGATCCTGGTCCGCGCCGACGGCAAGCGCTACGTGCTGGTCGAGGGTCTGCACCGGCTGGAGGCGTGCAAGGCGCTGGGTGAGGAAACCATCCAGGGCCACCTGGTCCAGGCCCGGCGGAGTTGAGAGGGCGGCGGCACGGCGCATGAATCGAGCAGCCATCCCCTTCGTCATTTTTCTCGGCACGATCGTCAATGCGTCCGTTGCTTTCCCCGCCGAGGTGACACTTGAGGAGGTTTGCGCCTCGGTGCCGTGCCGGCCGGCGACAACCGTTCGCCTGGACATCGGTGGCGACACCGCACACCGGGTCGACCTGCGTAGGGCGCCGTATGTCTACAAAGGCCTCGTCAGTATTGTGACCGGCGAGACCGTGTTCGTTGAGAGCGAGAAAACCGATGGTGCAGTGGGCGAGCTGCGCTACGTCGAGCCCGATTCGGTCGAGCACCCGGAAAGGACCCTGGTCTTCAAGCTTAAATTCTCGGGCGGTTCGACGATCCTTAGCGTCACCAATCCTTTTCCGACGCCATAAAATACCAAACCTTCATGCAACCTCTAGAATCGCGGGAGTTCTTCGCGACGAGCAGTTGCCCCGTGCCGGCGGGGATGGGGAGCTTCGAGATATGGGGTGAACCGTTGGTGCAGCTGCTCCTGGAGGAGTTTCGATTCATTGACGCGAGCGATGGTTTTGTTTGCGAGTGAGGCGGCCCCGAGCGGCGCGCGCGCCGTCATCTGTGCCGAACGGTCAGGCGGCCTGTTCCTCCGACACCTTGATGAGCGACTCGGCGGGGATGCCGAGCCCGGTGTGCAGCCGCCAGACCATCTTCAGAGTAAGCGGGCGCTTGCGGTTGAGCACCTCGTAGACGCGGTTGCGGCTGCCGATGTGGGGGACGAGATCTTTGGGCTCCAGACCCTGGCTCTCCATGTGGTACCGGATCGCCGCGACGGGGTCGGGCAGATCGATCGGGTAGTGCTTCGCCTCCCACGCCTCCACGAGCGTGACCATCACGTCCAAACGATCGCCCGCTGGGGTCCCGCGCTTCGCATCCATGAGCCCCTCGATCTCCTTGAGCGCACGATGATGGTCGCGCTTGGTCTTGATCGGTGTGACGTCCATTGCTTGCGCTCCTTCGGACCGTCTGCGCGGCGATCCGATCATACTGGCGGTGCGTGCCGATGAACCGGATGTACACCACGCGATAGGGATAGTTGATCCACACGACGAT
>CAYUNL010000338.1:0-2774 GCA_964446055.1 uncultured Alphaproteobacteria bacterium
AGAGGACCCGGGTGCTGTCGCCGCCGCGAAAGCGCGAGCCGTAGACGACGTCGGCACCGGTGTTGAGGATGGGCGCCAGCAGCTTTCCGTAATCGGCGGGGTCGTACTCGAGATCGGCGTCCTGGACCACCAGCACGTCGCCGCTCGCAAGTTCGAATCCGGTCCGGACCGCCGCGCCCTTGCCGCGATTGGCCGCGTGGCCGGCGACGACGATCGATTCGTTGGCGGCGGCGAGGGCCTCGGCGCGGGCGAACGAATCGTCGCTGGAGGCGTCGTCGACGATGACCAGCTCTCTCTCGATGCCGAGAATGTCCGCCGCCAGTACCCGGCCGACGAGGGTTTCAAGGGTTGCGGCCTCGTTGTAGCAGGGGATGACGATCGAGAGCTTCATGTGAGCGGGCAATCGTTCAGTGTTAGCGCGAGCACGTCGGCGCGGCCGGTCCCGGAACCGAGTCCGGGCAACGTCCTTGACGCGAAGGTCCGCGTTTCCAACGTCGCCAGCCGCGTCGCGCAGCCGGCATCCTCGAGCGCGCGTGCCAGCATGGCAAACGTGGGCCGGCCGTCGCTCGCGTGGCCGACCAGCAAGTGGGTCACGCCTTGTGACCGGAGCTCACGGAGGAACCGGCCTGCGTCGGGCGCGGGCGTGGCAAGTTCGACCAGCGCCTGTTGTACCGGATGGGCGAGGAACGTCGGCGCCTCGATAACATAGATCAGTTGCCGTTCGGTCAGGGCCAATCGGTCGCCCGCCTCGAGGTTTGCGTTGATCCACGGTACCGGACCGTAGCCGGTCACGGTGCGTTCGTGGAAGGCCCCGCGGTCCTCGCCCGAAACCAGATGACGGGCGTAGCTCGCCGAAAAGAGCGCGTGCCCGGCGAGCTGCGCGACAACCGTGAAGGCCAGTGCGGCACCTAAGGGAAAGAGATACGCCGGCCGGTCGCACCAGCGTCGCGCCGCGACGCTCAGACAAAGAAGAACGACCGGAAGCACGGGCAACAAGTGGCGGATGCGCTGCGACGAGCCGGTAAAAAACCAGAGCGCGTAGAACACTACGACGATCAGCGCTGCGGGGCCGAGCGGGTGCGAGAATACGCGGTCGCGATACCGCCAGAGCCCGGTAAGCGCGAACGGAAACGCGAGAAGCGGATAGGCGCCGAGGCCCGTCCGCCCCGATTCGAAGACCGGTGATGCGGCGAGCGTGGCCTTGAGCGGATAGGCGAGCAGCCAAAACGGGTTCGTGGGAACCGCGCTTTCCGCTTCGAAGAACGCGCGCTTGAAACGTGCGTCGTGGACCGCGTCCCAAAGGCCCTGGTCCGGATATTCGAGCCAGCCGTACAGCATGGGAAAGACGGGATCACCCGTGTGCAGCGCGTTCCAGACGTACCATTGACCGCCGGCGAGAATGGCCGCGAGGGCGAACGCGCCCGCGCCGGCAAGCCGGCGGCGGCCGCACACCAAGACCAGGCCCACCGCGGCCACGAACAACAGGCCCGTGTACTTGCCCGCCATGTAGAATCCGGCCGCAAGGCCCGCGAGCACTGCGTAGCCGACGCCGTCCTCGCGAATCGCCGCCGCCGCGGCGATCACGGCGACGATCACGAACAACGCGATCCGCACCTCGACCTGGCCGGATCCGCCGCCATAGACGACCGCCGGCGTGGTCACCAGGACCAGGGTGGCACCAAGAGCCCAGCCGCGGTCCAGGAAGCGCCGCGAGACCACGTAAAACAGCCCCGCCAAGGCCCAACCGCTGGCCCACGTCCAAAGGGTCAGTGCTTGTTCGCCGCCGAGCGCGAGCGCGGGCAGATAGGTCATTTGAACGCCCAGCGGCACCGCCCCGTCCACCGCTCGGGGTATGAACTCGATCCGCCCCGACTCGAGAAACTGCTTCGGCAACGCAAAGTGGTAGGCGAGCGAATCCGCGTCCGCCGGCGGCGCCAAGGCTTCCAGGAAATCGAAGGCAAGGGCTGCGCAGACGAGCCCGAGCAGTGTCCATTCGACACCTTGCAAGCGCGCGGCGTGCGCAGGCGCGGGCGGGCGGCCCAAGAAACCGATCCCGCACGCGCCGACGAGCAAAAGCGTGATCAGCGTGGCGCGGCCCAAGGCGCCCGAGATGCCCACGAAGAAGAGCAACCAACCGAGGACGCCGAAGCCAACGGCGAAGCTCCACCCCAATCGCTCGTGCCAGCTCAACGCGCCGCCGAGGCCGAGTCCGCGAAGCACGGCCGCGCCAAAGCCCACGCAACTGAGGCCTTGCACAATGACGACCGCGAACGCCGTCATGCGAGCCCGAGGGCGTCGAGGATGGGGCGCGCGAGGTGGCGGAACTGGAAGACATAGGCAGCCGCGACGCCGGCGACCCACAGCCACAGCAATGCCGCAGTCAATCGTGCGCTCATGACGGCGTGTCCGCGCACCGGTGCGCGAGTGCCGCCTCGATGAACGCGACACGCGGTTTCACGCGTCCCGAGAGGTGCGAATACGTCGCCCGGACCAAGTTGACCGGCGCCCGGATCAACAGTCCGGCCATACGCAGGAACTGGCGCCGCCGGGCGTAGCTACAGGCGGCCTCGTAGTGGATCGCGGTAATGCGGAACCAAAGGCTCGCCACGATAGAGCCCGGATGGGTGCGCAACGAGGCCGCATGACGGACCGCGATCCGCAGGCCACAGCGAAGACGGCTTTCCGTGTGGCTCATGATTCCGTGCTCGCTGACGTGGTAGCGAACCAGGGGCGCTTCGAACACGTGGAACTGGGCGGCGGGATCCTTCAGAAGC
>CAYUNL010000339.1:0-2759 GCA_964446055.1 uncultured Alphaproteobacteria bacterium
AGACGTAGTCCTGGCCGCGGCGGAAGGAGGTTTCGTCGATGCCGACGCGCTTGACCCCGCTTTCCGCACTTCTCGACGGCATTATCGCCCCCCACCTGAGCTGGTGTAGGCATCGTGGGGGACGCCAAGCAGGTCGAGCAGCTGCTTTTGCAGGCCGGTGAGCTCGGGCTCGAAGACCTGAACCGTGTGGTCGTCGTGGATCAGGTGGTGCCGGCTGATGCCGGCGAAGGCGTCGAAGATGCGTGCTGTTGTCGGCGCTTTGCAGGAACGCTGTTCGTGGTAGAGCGGTAGTTGGTCGATGCTGTGGCGTGTCATCGCCCAGCGTATGTGACGCTCGATCAGCGCGTGGGTGAGTAACGCGATGTAGTAACAAAACAGGAGTCCCTCGATCCGAGGCGGATCCTTCAAGAAGACAGGGGCGACAAGCTGAGTGCCCTTGAGCTGGGCGTGGCGCTTTTCGAGGTTGGGCTGATAGCGGTAGGCGGCCAAGAGCTCGGCGTCGGTGAGTTGTGTGTCGTTGGATATGAGTGGAAAACAGCCGTCGGTGCGGGCGTCGTAGGCCACTGCCTGTGAGTCGACTTCGAAGGTGAGGCCGAGCCGTGTACGGGTTATCTTGCGATAGCGGGTCTTGACGCCTGGGCGTCCGCGCCTTTCCTGACGGTAGCGTTCCTCCTGAGTCTCGGTGACGGTGAAGTTGACCCAGCGCGTAGCGCCGCTTTTCGCGAGCGCCGCATCGGCGGCTTGCTCGACGGCGACGCGAGTGCGCAGCCGGCTGCGCGGCAAGGCAAGCCGCTCGGCGAGCTCATCAAGTTCGGCGGCGGCGGCCTCGATACGGTCCTGGCGCGCAGTCTGGTCGCGAGCCTGCTTGTCGGTTGACTTAACCCAGACGATCCGGTGACCCTCCGCCGAGGGCGCTGGTGCGGGGAATGTCGACCAGACCGCATCGGAGTCGCCCTTGAGCGCGCCGGGACGCCTGGCGGCTTCGTCCCAGGCGGGGTCATGGTTTTGGGCGAAGTCACGAAACCACCCATCCTCCTTGCGGCTGCGCGGCATGACAGACACGAACCGCCCACCACGGGCGGCGATGTGTGCCATCGCGTCGCGGTTGCACAGCTTGGAATCGGCGACATACAGGAAGTCTTTGCGCCCACACAGTGAGCCCAGGCCGTCCCAGGTCTCGATGTGGGTCTTGTCGTCATTGGTGTTGCCCGCGGCGGTGCGGTAGGCGACAGGAACTGCTCCGTCGGCCGATACGGTCAGGATCCATACGAGCTGTTTGAGATCCGGACGGTGATCTTTGGAGTGGCCGTAGGTGATCTTCGGCGTGGGCTTGCCGCCACGGGCGCCTCCTTTGGCACTTGCGTAGGCGCCCGTGAAGCTGATCGACGTCGAGTCGTTGTGCAGCTCGCCGAGATCAACCTGAAACTCAGCTATCACACCGAGCATGAGCTCGGTCAAAAGGGATGCGCGATCTGTGTCGAACAGTGCCAATAACGCGCGACCGGCGCGGTCGTCGTTCAGCGCTTCGGCCTGATCGTCGGTGAGTCCCACAAGCCCCGGCTCATAGCTTGCCGCCCATCCCTTGAGGCCGTAGACCGGCTCGCGGCCCACGCACACGTTGCGGCACACCACCCCAGCCATCTGCGCCAGGGAGATACGCCGGCGCCGATCTTGGTCCATGTGGCACTCGAGCAATCGGTCGACGCCCATTCGGGCGAAGAAGTGGTTAACGATCGGTAACGGTCCCACCAGGCGCGAGTCAAGTCGAAACGGCTCCTTGTCCTGCATCCCCACTCCCTCCATCGGTCGAACCATCGTGTCCGATAGTACTTATACTCTCGGACACATCGTGGAGCCCACCTGTCCCGAGCACGAGCGCCGTCGAGGTGAGCTGATCGCGAAGATCAGCGAGATCGGTTTCGTCTTGCCTGGCACGATCAACGTCGTACACAGCCGCTGCGGTAAACCCCGCTGTCGCTGCCATGCAGACCCCCCGAAGCTCCACGGCCCCTACACGACCTGGACCCGCAAGGTCAACCGCAAGACGGTCACCCGCCGCCTAACCCCCGAGCAGGTCGCTCTCTACCGGCCTTGGATCGAAAACAACCGTCGCCTACGTGAGCTCATCGGCCAACTCGAAGCCCTCTCGCTTCAGGCCGCCGAGCAGGCGGAGGGGTGGGGGGAGAAATAGGGCTTGAGAAGTGCGGAAAGCGGGTTGAAGGCCTTCACCGCCGCGGCTTCGTAACGGGTTGCCTTTTCCGGCAGGTGTCTTTTGACGATCGGATCGTTGGCGGCCATCGCCAGCGCACCGGCGGCGAAAAGGGTCTCGGGGCGGTTGGGACCCATGCTCGCGGTGAACAAGACACGGCCCGTGACACCCTCGGGCGCCACGTGCATCTCGTAGCCGCCGGTGGCCGGTCGCAGATAGAAGGGAAGGGCGCCACCGGTGGAGATGTTTTCAACGGCCTTCTGGAGCCAGTCGACCTCGTAGGTGATCTCGTCGACTAGATCCGGCACGCCGTTGCCGGATTCCGGCAGTTGCAGGCTCTCACCAAGCTTCGTTACCCGGTCGGGATACACTGCCATGGCGGCCAGTGCGAACGCCGCCATGGCGGCCGAGTTATGGGGGTAGTGCCCACGGTCTCCGGCATCCATGTGGCCGCCGACCAGATCGACGCGCTGGCCGGTGGCTTCGTCGATGGCGTCATCGAGGTGCGCCGGCGGGCGAAGCCAGTTGGTGACGTCTGGGTCATCGAGGC
>CAYUNL010000340.1:0-2707 GCA_964446055.1 uncultured Alphaproteobacteria bacterium
GCCAAGTGCGGCGCGGTTCTTGCGAAAAATGTTGGGGCGATGGTGGAGATCGCCGCGGCCGCGGCGCCGGGAGCGATCATCGTCGCCAAGCCCAATTGCGGCATTCCGGTCTACAGGGATGGCCGGGTCTCCTACGACGGAACGCCGGAGCTGATGGGGATCTACGCGCGAATGGTCCGCGACGCCGGCGCCACGATCATCGGCGGTTGCTGCGGCTCCACCGGCGCCCACCTTGGCGCCATGGTCGAAGCGCTGGAGGATCATATGCCCGGTGCGCCGCCAAGCCTCGAGCAGATCGAAGCCGCGCTGGGTCCGGTACAACGGGCGCGCTCCCCGAGCAAAGGCAAACGCAAAGCGCGCTCCGGCTAGAGCGTAGCGCCGGTACGGCGGGAGTTCCCGGCGAGGGCACAAAACATCCTTTGACAATGCCCTGGCGCCGGTCCCATCGTGCGGGGCGCGTGCCGGGCGAGACACCCCGGCCAAGGTAATGTCTCGCCGGGCCGATGAATACTGCCGTCCTCTTCATACTGCTGGTCGCGCTTTGGGGCTTCAGCCCGTTTGCGATCTCGCTGCAGGTCGGACCGGTCGCGCCCGAGGTCTTGGTCGCCTACCGTTTCGCCGGGAGTGGCGTGTTGTTGGTGGGCGCGGCGCTGGCGCTCGGGCGCTCCCTCCGTTTCACGCCCCGCGAGCACCTCTTCTTAGCCCTGCAGGGGATACTGATGTTCTCGGTCGTGGACCTGCTGTTCTATCACGCGGTCGTGCACGTCCCCAGCGGGCTGGTGCAGCTCGTGGTCTCGATGATGATCGTCACCAACATCTTGCTGGCGGCGGTGCTGCTCCACATGCCGATACGCCGACACGTGGTGGTGGGCGCGGCGATGGGGATCACCGGCATCGCCATGGTCTCGTGGCCCGAGATTCGCGGCATGGAGCTCGGCGGCAGCGGACCGCTCGGGATCGCCCTGGCGGTAGGGGCGATGCTGGCCGGCTCGCTGTCCGCGATCGCGGCGGCGCGAAACCAGCGCGCCGGCCTGCCCGTGTTTGAGACGACGGGCATCTGCATGCTCTATGGGGCGGCCTGCTCGGTCGCCGTGGCGGCAGCGCTGGGACGGGCCTTCGCGTGGGACTGGTCGCCGCTCTTCCTCGGCGCGTTTGCGTGGGTGACGGTGCCGGGCTCGGCCGTCGGCTTCGTCCTCTACCTCTTGCTTATCGGACGCATCGGCCCCGACCGCTCGGCCTACACGATTCTTTTGCTGCCGATCGTCGCGCTCGCCCTTTCGACCGTATTCGAAGGATTCGCCTGGACTTCGCTTTCGGCCTTGGGCGCCGCCACCGTGTTGGCAGGAAACGTCGTTGTCCTGAGCAAACTCGGGCGGAAGCCGCTGGTGCCGGTTACGCTCGCCGCGGCCATCGGGAATCGCACCTCGGAGAGATGAGGAGATTGGCCATGGCACGGCTGCTGTTGGTCGCAATGCTGGGCGTCGTCTTTCCGCTCGGGCTTGCCGCCGGCCCCCTGCACACCGCGGTGCGCGGTGGTGATAGCGACGCCGCGGCGGCGCTGATCGCCGCGGGCGCGGACGTCGATGAGCTCGAAGCGACCGGCGAGGCGCCGCTCCACGTCGCCGCCAACCTGGGAGAGGTGGACATCGCGCGGCTCCTGATCGCCAGCGGCGCCGAGCTCGAGGTGCGCGACGCCGACGGCCTCACGCCGCTCCACAAGGCGGCGATGTCGGGCATCATGCGCGCCGCCGCAACCGGTGTGCTGCGGGCGCTCCCATTTTGCGTACTCGTCGGGGACTTCTTCACGCGTGGTCTCGGCCTCGGGCGAGCCCATGACGAACTCGCCGGGCGGGATCACCACCATCTCGGGGCACTCGGGGCAGTCCCGGAAGGTCTGGGGGTACACACCCACGGCCTCATCCGTGACCGCTGGCGTCTCGGGCTCGGGCGGCACCACCAGCGCGGTTTCCACCTCGGTCAACGCCTTGAGCTTGTTGCGCGCGTAGGGCACCATCGGGCTGGCTGGGAACGATTCGATAAAGGTCACGAAGTCCGCCGGATTTGTGCTGCCCTGGATGCGGTCCCATATCTGGATGTCTACCGAGACGCCGCCCGAGGCCTGGGCCGCTGGCGCATCCGCCGCTACCATGGTGGACACACCAAGACTCACCGGCACGAACAGGAAGTCACCACCGTCGTGGTCAGCAAAGCGGATATTGTTGTATTCCGGCGTTTGCTCGGCACTAAGAACGACCGGGTCGAGGATATCGGTGAAAAGCTGTTGGCCCATCAGAACGTCTGAATTCTCGCGTAGTGCTGCCAGGAATGCGCGAGCAAAGACGGAATGGCCGTCCCCACCTCCGTCGTAGACCGGCTCCAAGCCGCCGGAAACCAGTGCCGTGCGGGAACGCTTCCCGGCCAGTCGCCTGAGCACGGCGTCCCGCTCACCGCCGGTCCTGATTTTCAAGGACGTATCGATGCCCCTGGTCAACGTGCCGGAGTAGCAAGAGTCCGACACTACCATGACGTGCTTCGCGGACATGGCTTTGACCGTTCCCGTGACCGTCGAAATGTTGATCCAGTCTGCTTGGGTTCCTTGCTCTGCATCGACAGGCAGCCACGACCCGATTTCGGCCTCCTCATCGAGCACTCCGTGTCCGGCGTAGTAGATCAGCAGGTTGTCGCGCTCGGTCAGTTCGCCCCGCAG
>CAYUNL010000341.1:0-2706 GCA_964446055.1 uncultured Alphaproteobacteria bacterium
AGGTCGCCGGCTTGCTGCGGGGGGCGCGCGCCGGCCTAGCGGGCGGCGCGGGCGGCGAGCGCTGTCGGCTACCCGGTGATGATCAAGGCCGCGGCGGGCGGCGGCGGCAAGGGCATGCGCATTGCCGCCGGCGAAGGCGAGGTGCGCGAGGCTTTTGACCGCGCGGCCAGCGAGGCGGAGGCATCGTTCGGCGACGGACGGTTGTTTGTCGAGCGATACATCGCCGAGCCGCGCCACATCGAGATTCAGGTACTCGCCGATGGCCACGGCAATGTCATTCACCTCGGCGAGCGCGAATGCTCGATCCAGCGCCGCCACCAAAAGGTGATCGAGGAATGCCCCAGCCCTCACCTCGATGAGGCCACGCGCCGAGCGATGGGAGCCCAAGCGGTCGCCTTGGCGCGCGCCGTGGGATACCGCTCGGCCGGGACCGTCGAGTTCATCGTCGATGCCGAGCGCCGTTTCTACTTCCTTGAGATGAACACCCGGCTGCAGGTAGAGCACCCGGTCACCGAGCTCGTAACCGGGATCGACCTTGTCGAGGAAATGATCCGTATCGCCGCGGGCCAGCCGCTTCGAATGTCGCAAGAATCGGTACGCGTCGAGGGTTGGGCGCTGGAAGCGCGTGTCTATGCCGAGGATCCCGGTCGCGGATTCTTGCCCTCTTCGGGACGGCTTGTTCGCTATTCACCGCCTGGTGCGGATGTTGGCGTGCGCATCGACGGCGGCGTAGTCGAGGGCGATGAGATCACGGTCTTTTATGATCCGTTGATCGCCAAAGTGTGCAGCCACGGGTATGACCGCGAACAGGCGATCACGCGCATGCGCGGGGCGCTCGACCGCTTCTACATCCGCGGCATCCACCACAATATCGAGTTCCTCAACGCGGTCGTGGGGCATCCACATTTTGTCGAAGGGCGGCTCAACACGGGGTTCATTGACGAGGTGTTCGGCGAACGCTTCGATGTCGAGAAGGTTCCGGCCAGGACCGCGAGGGCACTCGCTGCCATCGGCGCGGTGGCCCACCATCGCGAGTCTCGTCGCGGACGGTCGGTTGGTGAGGGGTCCTCGGAATGGGTGGTCCGGGCCGGCGAACGCAGTTACACGGTTTCGGTGGCTGCCGTCGGGTCGGCCTGGGAGGTCGCGCTGGACGGAGCGGTGGTGCCGGTCGCATTCGAGTGGCGCTACGGATCGGGAGTGGTCGAGGCGAGTGTGGCGGGGCGCCTCATGAGTGTCCTCCTCGTAAGGCTTGATGAGGGCTATCGGTTGAGCCATGCCGGCGGCGCCGTATCGGTAATCGTGCGTCGCCCGCGCGTCGACGAGCTATCGGCACTCATGCCCGCCACGGCCATTCAAGACACGGCGAAACTGGTGCTTTCGCCGATGCCGGGCCTCATAATCTCGGTCGCCGTTGCGGCAGGGGAAGTGGTCGAAAAGGGGCAGCCGATCGCCATCATCGACGCGATGAAGATGGAAAACGTAGTGCGAGCCGAACGCGACGGGACCATCGCGGCAGTGCACGCCCGCGCCGGCGAAGTCATCGCCGCCGACGCAGTGATCGTCGAGTTCGAAAGCGTCCGATGAACCCCGTTCCTGCGTCCCACCGACGCGCCGCGGTCCGGGCACGGATTCGAGGCCGCGTTCAAGGGGTGTTTTTCCGCGCCTGGTTGTGCGAGCGCGCCGTTGCGCTGGGGCTAGGCGGCTGGGTACGCAACCGCCGCGACGGCTCCGTCGAGGCGCTCTTTGTGGGTCCGCCAGCAGCAATCGCCACCGCCGTCATGTCGTGTCACGAGGGACCACATCTCGCTCGGGTGAGTGAGGTCGAGACCGCGCCCGCCGCCGTTGAACCAAGCACCGACTTCAGTCAGCGGCCCACGCTTTGACCGTGGCTTTTCCTGGCGTCGGGTCGATCTCGGAAAATGCCTCCACGAACGTCGCTTGGAGCGTGGCGTCGACCTCCGCCATAGTTGTGTCGACGCCCATGGCTTCGAGCGATGTCACGCCGTGGCCGGTGACCCCGCAGGGGACGATTCCACCATAGTTGCGAAGATCGGGCGCGACGTTAAGCGATACGCCGTGATAGGCGATCCAATGGCGTACCCGAACGCCGACGGCTGCAATCTTGTCGTCGGTCCCGCCGCCGCGATCGACCCAGATTCCGACGCGTCCAGGGCGGCGCTCGCCGCGAACCCCAAATCTCGAAAGCGTTCCGATGACCCACGATTCAAGGTTCCGCACGTGGCGGTGCACGTCGCGCCCGCGTTTGCGCAGGTCGAAAACCACGTAGCCCACCCGCTGACCCGGACCGTGGTAGGTGTACCGTCCGCCGCGGCCGCTGGTGTAAATCGGCAAGCGGTCCGGATCGAGGAGTTCGGCCGGATCGGCGCTGGTGCCAGCGGAATAAAGCGGCGGATGCTCCAGCAGCCACACTAGGTCGTCGGCCCGCCCCTCGCGAATCTCTGCGACCCGATGCTCCATCTCGTCCACCGCCCGTGGGTAGGGCACCAATGCCTTGGCGATCCGCCACTCGACCGCACTGGCGACGCGCGTTCGCGTCTTGACTTCGGAGCTCATCACCGTTCCCGCCGGTTTCTTGTTAACGATTTGGTCATACTAAGATAAAATAAACACACTATGGAGCCCGGCGAAAAAGCGATCCACGACGTCTCGGTCACCCACTTGAACCGCGCGTCCGCATCCCATCGC
>CAYUNL010000342.1:0-2692 GCA_964446055.1 uncultured Alphaproteobacteria bacterium
TCTATGAGTTTCTGGAAGCTGGGGGCTTCCTGTATGCGATCCGCCTGCCAAAGAACCCGATTCTTCAGGAGAGCATCGGCCATCTGCTCACACGACCCGTTGGCCGTCCGCCCAACCATGTGCGGCGCTATTACGCCAGCTTCAGCTATCAGGCTGGGAGCTGGAACAAGAGACGCCGTGTGGTGGCCAAGGTCGAATGGCATCCCGGCGAGTTGTACCCCCGCGTCGGATTCATCGTCACCAACCTGCCACGTCCTGCCGAAAGGGTGGTGGCGTTTTACAATAAGCGTGGGACGGCGGAGCAGTACATCAAGGAAGGCAAGAACGCGATCAAGTGGACCCGGCTATCATGCCGCAAGTTCCGCAACAATGAGGTGCGCCTCCAGCTTCATGCCCTGGCCTACAATCTCGCCAACTTCATGCGGACTTTAGCTTTGCCGAAGGAGGTTGAACATTGGTCGCTGACCACGTTGCGGGAGAAGCTGGTGAAGATTGGGGCCAAGGTCGTCCGCCATGGCCGCTATGTCACGTTCCAATTGGCCGAGGTTGCCGTGCCAAGGAGTTTGTTCCAGAGAATCCTGGGATTGATTGATGATCTACGACGAAGACCCGTTCCGGCGTAGGCCAGGTAAATCGACGGTCAGGCGAAATCAACAGGAGGGGTGTGTCTGGATGACGACAAAATTGGTTGAATGGCCTTCCAGGCGCAGGCCGATTACCAAAATCATGCCCCCGGGTGGCTGCAAGGGGGACAAAATTTCCTTGGCGGTCGGAAAATGGTTCGATTTTCGCGAATTTGGATGTCATCTGGGGAATGTCGGCTCATACCTGCCCACCGCGAAGGGTGCCAAAATTCTCACGATGTGCCTCGGGCCCTCGCTGGCCTCGCGCCCCTTCTCGTTCGGCGGCGAGCCCATCTTGAAGGCGCCCGCCGGGACGACCACCATTTCGGGGCAAATGGGACAATCGCGGAAAGCGTCGCCGGGCCGCGGATTCAACAGGGTGCCAGGCTGTGGTTGCACGGCGCCGCCCGGCTGGGCGCCCACACCGGGCTTTACAGGGCGCTGCTCCGCCGCGATCGCGAACACGGAGACGAGGACGAGAATGACGAGCGCCGATAGAAGCTTACCCATGGGCAACGTCCCAGCGAAGCGGGCGGGTACGGCATCGGCCGGTTACCAGGGCGGCTTATAGCGAGCACGGCTAATTGGAGCCATGATTTGGATCAAATTGGCCGGTCGCGCGCGGCCACGAGCCCGCCCCGCCTCAACTCCCCGGCAGGACCACGAGGTTGCCGAAGAAGCCCTTGGCCATGAAATCGCTCTGGGCCTGCTTGATCTCCGAGAGGGGGTAGGTGCGGGCGAGGATCGGCCTGATGCGGCTGGCCTTGATGAGCGCGACGGCGGCCTCGAAATGGTGCTGGTAGCCGATGCTCACGCCATAGAGGCGCAGCTTCTTGAGATAGATGGTGCGGAGATCGAGGGACACCACCGGCCCGGCGATGGCGCCCGCCGTCACGTAGCGCCCGGCGGGGCCGAGCAGCGCCAGGTAGTCGGGAAACTGCGGCCCACCGACAACGTCCGCGACGACTTCGAGGTGGGGTGCGCCCATGGCGGCGGTGACCGCGTCCACCAAATTGCCCTCGTCCCGGCTGACCACGGCGAGGGGCTCGAGTGTCGCCACCTCGGCCGCCCATGCCTTGCTGGTGACGGCGACGGCTCGGGCGCCGCGAGCGTGGACGAGCTGGATCAACATCGAGCCCATGCCGCCCGAAGCGCCGGTGATCAGCACAGTCTCGCCTTCCTTCACGCCCGCCTCGGAGAGCATGTGCTCGCCCGTCAGGCAGGTGCAGGGAAGGGTTGCCAGCTCCTCGTCCGAGAGCGGGCTCGCGCCGATCTCGTAGGCCGAGCTCGACTGGGTGGCGACGTACTCGGCATAGCCCCCGCTGAAACCGGTGGCGAGCGAGCCGGCGAAGCCGAGCACGTCGGGGTCGGGCTCGTAGGAGACGAAGTTGAGGATCACCCGCTCGCCCATCCGGCCCCCGTCCACACCCTCGCCCACGGCGACGACGCGGCCCACCACCTCGACTCCCTGGATGATCGGGAAGTTGCCTGGCTTGCGGGCCGGACCGGCAACGGCATCGGGATCGCGGTCGGTGCCGTAGGCGCCCATGCGGTTCCAGATATCGGTGTGTTGATGCCCGCGGCCGTCACGTTCACCAACACCTCGCCCGCCTTGGGCTCGGGCACCGGCATGTCCGTGTAGTCGAGCATGTCGAGCCCGCCATGGCCGCGCGTCACCACCGCCTTCATGGTCTTTGGAATCATGGCTTCCTCCTCTTCATGGACGCCCTGTCGGACGAGCGCCGGCGCCTCGCCTCGGCGAGGCCGTCACAGCAACGGCACCACCTCGCGCACGAACCTCTCCATCTGGTTCATGGAGAACTCGACGGAGGTCAGGCCGTGGTACTGGAAATCCAAAACGAAGTGCGTCACGCCGGCGTCGAGATAAGCTTGGATCCTTTGGGCGCAGACATCGGGCGCGCCGACGAACGCCAGGTCCCGCGGGTCGATTGTCGTTTCCCTCTCGGCGAGCTCCGCCTCACCGAGGAAGTCGAGCGCCAGGTCCAGGCCCGACGCCTTCATCAGGTTGGGGACGGCCTCCTCCCGCATCTCCTGCTCGCTGCCCACCA
>CAYUNL010000343.1:0-2676 GCA_964446055.1 uncultured Alphaproteobacteria bacterium
ATGGGCGCTGGACGCTCGAGGCTCGCTACAAATCCGATCAGAAGGATGAGGCGATCGGAGAGGCCAAGCAGCTGCAAAACATGCCTCAATTGCAGGCAGTGCGGGTCGTCCGCGAGACCTATGACGACGACAACAACCGGATCCGGGAAAAGACCGTCTACACGACCGAGGGCAGCGTCGAGAAGAAGCGCTCATTCGATCCTTCCGCGGCGGGGGCGGGCGGCGGAGGCGATGCGCCCGAGCCGGTCGTCTACGACATTCCGGGCTACGATTTTGGCGGCGTCACCAGCCCCGCCGACCAAGGGCCGAGCGTCGTCGCGAACGTCAAGATTCCGGGCCGCGGCGCCGCCGTGGCCGCCACCGGCCGCGGCCTTCGAAGCGGCGAGGCGATCGTGCTATACAAGCTTCTGGTGGTCGCGATCGTGAGCTTCGGCTTCGCGTCGCTGGTCACGTTCGTCTATTCCTCCTACGCCGGGTAATCTCTGGTTGGGCAAACGTCGATGGTCGGCGGGACGTTCTTAGTTTTCATCATCGCTTTTGTCGTCTGTGCGGGCACGCTGGGCGCGCTGTTCATTACTGGCGCCGAGTTGCGCATTCTCGGACGGCCGGGTGGGGCGCGGCCTCGCGCGCAGCCGAGCATGACGACCGAAGCTGCCGGGGCGGCTTCGGCGAACGCGGACGCCGACGATGCGCCGGCCGATGAAGATGCCGAGGAGGACGAGGAGGAGGAAGACGGCGCCGACGCCGATGCGGTGCGCGATTCGCGGGTCCAGGTGATGAAGTTCCTCGAAGGCTCGCTCGAGAGCATCGCCGAGAACGGCCACAATCTGGACGGGTTCACCCGGTTCGGCTGCCACCTGTTCCTGGCCGGCGCCTGCGAGATCGCGGCCCAGAAGTCGGGTCTCAACCCCAAGCAAATGTTCGACATCCTTGAAGGCGGGGTCGAGATTCTCGGTACCAAGAAGGAAACCGCCGAGCGGTTCAGCGAAAAGTACGAAGAGTACCTGCTGGAGCCGAAGTACACCCGGATGTTCAAGTCCGGCCGCGACGCCATGCAACGCTTCTTCCAGGGCGCCGGCGACGCGACTACGCTGTTGACCAAGTCGGTCGAGCGATGGAAGCAGACCGGCGCCGAGGAAGAGGACCAAAACACCGGACCGACGACAGTGATGTTTACCGATATCGTCGGCTCAACTCGGATGAACCAGACCCTGGGCGACGAGGTTGCCCAGGTCGTCGTGCGCAAGCACAACGAGATCGTCCGCGGCGCGCTCGACAGGTTCGAGGGCCTGGAGATCAAGCATACCGGCGACGGCATCATGGCTTCGTTCAAAAACACGGTGAACGCGGTCGAGAGCTGCATCGAGATGCAACGCAGCACCGCCGCGCACAACGTCGAGGATCCCGATCATCCGCTGCAGATTTACATCGGATTGAACGCCGGGGAGCCGATCGCCGAGGACGGCGATCTGTTCGGCGCCACCGTCCAGCTGGCGGCGCGCATCTGCGACAAGGCAACCGGTGGCCAGATACTTACCGCCGGCGTGGTCCGCGAGCTCTGCGCGGGTAAGATGCTCACGTTCAAGAAGGGCAGCGAATACGAAATGAAAGGCGTGGAGGGCCTGGTACCGACCTTCGAGGTGCCGTGGGACGAATAGCGGTGCCGTCGCGCGAGGCGGCGTCGTGAGCGAAGAGTTCACCGGCTTTCCAAAAAAGTCGGTGTCGTTTCTGCGCCGGCTGGCCGCGAACAACAACAAGGCCTGGTTCGACGCCCACCGCTCCGAGTACGAGAACCATTTGCTGACCCCGGCCAAGCAATTCGTCGCCGCAATGGCGGACCTCTTGGTGACGGTTTCCGCCGACATTCGGGCCGAACCCCGGGTCGGCGGCTCGATTTTCCGGATCAATCGCGACACCCGTTTCAGCCGCGACAAGACACCTTACAAGACCCATCTCGATCTATGGTTCTGGCACGGCGGCGGGAGTGGGGCGAGCCGCGAACGTCCCGGCTTCTTCTTCCGGTTGAACGCGTCGCGGCTATTGTTGGGCGCTGGCATGCACGGCTTCGAGGCGCCGCTGTTGGCCGCCTACCGAGCCGAGATTGCCGAGTCGCGCAAGGGCAGAGCGTTGCGGGTGCTCCTGGATAAGGTGACTGCCAAAGGTTACGAGCTGGGCGGCAGCCACTACAAGCGCGTGCCGCGCGGCCTTGACCCCGGACATCCTCACGCCGACCTCCTGCGCCACAACGCGCTCCATGTCGGCCAGGAAGTGCCGTCGCCGATGTCGCTCTCGACGCCCGCGTTTCCAGCCTACTGCTTGGTGCGCTTTCAAGACATGGCACCGGTGTTGGAGTGGATCGTCGGCCTGATGCGTCGCGCCGCGTAACCTTAAGGAGCGCGCGTTGGACGCTGGAGCCTCGCTATCGGGGCCGCGGCTTGCGCCCGCGGACGGCGGGCCGCCACGGCAGGTCGTAGTGCTCCTGCATGGTCTGGGCGCCGACGGAAACGATTTGATCGGTCTCGGATCGACGCTCGCGCCGCTACTGCCAGGCGCCGCGTTTGTCGCCCCCAACGCGCCGGAGCGGTGTGACATGGCTCCCTCGGGCTACCAGTGGTTCAGTCTCTCGGCCCAGAACGAGGCGAGCCGAGCCGCGGGCGTGCGGCGGGCGGCGCCCGC
>CAYUNL010000344.1:0-2675 GCA_964446055.1 uncultured Alphaproteobacteria bacterium
CTTCCCTTGCGGGCAGACATAAACGTCACGCTCCTTGTCATAGGAGAAGTCCTCGTTATAGCAGAGTAACCGTGGCGCCGCGCACGCAGCCAGTGTGGGGCGGCAGGCCAGATGCTACCCTACGGACATGGCGAAGGACGACACGAGTGGCGGCGGAGACGGCGCACGCGCGGTGCTCGATTTCTGGTTCGGGGCATCGGGGGAGGCGCACGCCGGCAATCCGCGGAAGATCTGGTTCGAAAAGGACGCCGCGTTCGATGCCGAGATACGCGCCCGATTCGCAGGCCACTACGGCGAGGCGAAGGCCGGCGGGCTGGCGCGCTGGCGCGAGACCGCGGAGACCTGCTTGGCCCTGATTCTCGTGCTCGACCAGTTCCCCCGCAATCTCTTCCGCGACGACCCGCGCGCCTTCGACACCGATCCGGCGGCGCTGGAAACGGCCAGGCACGCCGTCGCACGCGGCTATGACCGCGCGATGTCGCCGCTGATGCGGAAGTTCTTTTATCTGCCGTTCCTTCACTCGGAGAACCTCGCCGACCAGGAGGCTGGGGTCGCGCTCATGGAGTCCGTGGCCGACTCGGCGATGGGCCCGGAGAGCGTTAAGTCGGCTATCCAGCACCGTGACATCGTCGAGCGCTTCGGTCGCTTCCCGCACCGCAACGCCCTTCTCGGGCGGGATTCGACGGCAGAGGAGTTGGCCTTCCTAGACGAGCCGGGCTCGAGCTTCTAGAGGTCAGGCGCGCCGCCCGACGCCGCGTGGCGGCGCGGCCAGGGCGAGGAAAAACAACACCGTCGCCACGACCACGATCGATGGGCCCGCGGGGGTGTCCCATTCGAGCGAGGCGACAAGGCCGCCCGCCACCGCGATGCAACCGATGAGCGCGGCGAGCATCGCCATGTGTTCGGGGCCGCCGGCGAAGCGCCGCGCCGTGGCCGCGGGAATGATCAGAAGCGAAACGATCAAAAGGACGCCGACGATCTTCATGGCCGCGGCGACCACGACGGCGATCAGGAGCATGAAGGTAAGCTGGACGGCACCGGTGCGCACGCCCTCGACCCGCGCCAGTTCCTCGTGGACCGTCACCGAGAGGAGCGGCCGCCAGAGCCAGGCCAGGAAGCCGAGCGCCGCCGCCCCGCCGCCGTAGATCCAGGCAATGTCGCTGTTACCGATCGCCAGGATGTCGCCAAAAAGGGTTGCGAAGAGGTCGAAGCGCGCCGATTCTATGAAAGCGACGACCACTAGGCCGAGCGCGAGCGCGCCGTGCGCGAGAATGCCCAGCAGCGTGTCTTGGGCCAACGGCCCGCGCTCGCCGAGCGTGAACAGGGCGGCGGCGACCAAAAGGCAGACGATGGCAACGCCGACGATCGGGTTGAGACCGAGGATCAGGCCCAGCGCAACGCCCAGAATCGCAGCGTGTGCCAGCGTCGCACCGAAGTACGCCATCCGTCGCCACACCACGAACACGCCAAACGGACCGGCGACGAGCGCCGCCCCGACGCCGCCGAGGAGCGCACGGACCAGAAACTCATCCATCGGTTTACCGCGCACCTCCCGCATCGGCCCGCGGCACCACCGGAATGATCTCATCGCCGGCGCCGTGAACGTGGTCGTGGCCGTGGGCATAGACGGCAAACTGCGCCGCCGCCGTTGCGCCAAACAGGGCCATGTACGCGGGATCGCGAGCGACCGATTCGGGCCGCCCGCGGCAGCAAACGTGGCGGTTGAGGCAGATGACGATGTCGGTCTCCGACATCACCAAATGGAGGTCGTGCGAGACCAACAGCACGCCGCAGCGGCGGTCATGGCGGATGCGGGCGATCAGCGCGTAGAGGTCGGCCTGGCCGGTGACGTCGACGCCGGACATGGGCTCGTCGAGGACCAGGAGGTCGGGTTCGCGAAGCAGGGCCCGGGCCAAGGCGACGCGCCTCAGCTCGCCGCCCGAGATCGCCTGGATGGGACGGCCGAGGAGCTCTCCGCCACCCACCTCGCCCAACGCTTCGATGAGGCAGGGTCGGTGCACACGGCCGCCGAGGGTTAGAAAGCGACCCACGGTCAGCGGCAGGCTGCGATCGATCTCAAGCTGCTGGGGAACATATGCGAGCCTGAGTCCCGGCCGCCGCCGCACCATGCCGGCATCGGGCGCGAGGACGCCGAGGACGGCGCGCACCAGCGTCGTCTTGCCCGACCCGTTGGGGCCGATGAGGGTGACGATCTCGCCCGCGTGCACCGCGAGGTCTACCGCATCGACGACCGTACGGCCGCCGCGGCACACCGTAAGCGCCGCGGCCTCGACCAGCGGCGGCGCGGCCGCCTCAGCGTCCATCGCGGGCCGCCGGTGGGGTCTCCCGGCACTGCGGGCACAGGCCAGTAAGCTCAATGGTCTGGCCGTGCAACGAGAACCCAAGCTCTTCGGTGCGCCGCGCCACGGTTTGCGTGATCGCCGGATCGGCGACCTCGCCGACGCTGCCGCAATCGCGGCAGATGAGGAACTGGCCCGAGTGCGGGGCGGCGGGCATCGCGCACCCGATATAGGCGTTCCGCGATTCGAGCCGGTGCACCAGCCCTTGCTCCATGAGAAAGGCGAGCGCCCGGTAGACCGTCGGCGGCGCGGCGCGCCGCGACTCGGTGCCGAGGGCGTCGAAATCGCGATTGATCTTGTCGAGATCGACATTGC
>CAYUNL010000345.1:0-2653 GCA_964446055.1 uncultured Alphaproteobacteria bacterium
CCGGTGTCGCCGCGCGCGAGCCCGCTGAGGACATGGCCGCCGAGACCTGGAACCGGGTCATCGCCGTCAACCTCAGCGGCGCGTTTCTATGCTCGCGCGAGGCTGGCCGTCGCATGCTGCGCCAGGGCTCGGGCAGCATTATCAATGTCGCCTCGATCATGGGCTTCGTCGGCAACGCGCTCTACACCAATGTCGCCTACCACGCCGCCAAGGGCGGTCTGGTGAATCTGACGCGCACTTTGGCTGTCGAGTGGGCCGCGCGCGGGGTGCGGGTGAACGGGATCGCGCCGGGCTTCGTCCACACCCCGCTCACCACCAACCTCTTGGGCGATCCGGCGATGGCGGCGGCGGTCGAGGACAACACGCCGATCGGCCGTATCGCCGAGGTCGAAGACATGATGGGTGCGCTGGTATTCCTGGCTTGCGATGCTTCGGCCATGGTGACCGGGCACACCATCGCCGTCGACGGTGGCTGGCTCGCGCGCTAGACCTTGGCCTTGGGGCTGATGTCCAGCAGTTGAGGGTAGGGGTAGTCGACACCCAGGAGAGCGCGCAGCGTCGGACTCGCGCGGTCGATCACCTCTTGGCGGACGCCGCGGCGCTGGTCCTCCATCGGCTTGACGAACTTCGCCAGGTATTGGCCCAGCACGCCGATACGTGGGGTTGCGGTGTGGTTCACACCGGAGCGGTGCCACAGCAGCCCAGTCATCAGCATCGCGGTGCCGGCGGGCCCGGTCGCCGCCACGCTCGCTGGGGCAAATTCGTCCTCGGTCGGGAAGTGGGCGTGGCGCTGGGTGCCGGGTGCGACCAGCGTCGCCCCATTCTCGGTCGTGAAGTCGTCGATCATGATCGTCGCCTGGCAGTTCAGGAAGAAGCTGCCATTGAGCCCCATCGGAAACGTCTCTTGCTTGTAGTAGTCCCAGTATGGGTAGTCGAGGTGTGCCGGCAGGGGGTCGGACTCGCGCCGCACGATGCGCGCGGCCAATGAGCCGAGCAGCAGCTGCGACCCGAGAATGCGCGAGAAGACGGCCAGGATGGTCGGTTCTTCGGCCATATGCTCGAACACGCGGCCCTTGTTGATGAGGTTGTAGATTTGGTCCTCACCCTGGAAGATCTCGGACGGCAAAGGGTCTCCGCCCGCCGACTTCTTGATCGTGGCCAGTTCGATCAGCCGGGCCTTGGCCTCGGCCACCGTCTCGCGGTCGAACAACCCTTCGAGAACGACATAGCCCCGGCCTTCGGTGAGTTCGCGGACGATCGCGTCGGGATCGCGCATGGCGCTCAGGTGCGTGAAGTATCCAGTACCTGGGGATACGGATAATCGACGCCTAGGAGTGCGCGCAGGGTCGGGTTCGCGCGCTCGACCAGCTCGTCGCTTAGACCGCGGACGACGTCCTCCATCGGCTTGACGAACTTCGCAAGGTACTGGCCCAAAATGCCGACGCGCGGTGTGTCGGTGTGATTGTCGCCCGCCCGATGCCACAACAGCCCGGTCATCAGCATCACCGAGCCGGCCGGTCCGGTGGCCTGGACGCACGCGCTTTCGAACTCTTCTTTGGTCGGGCGGCGGCCATGGGCCTGCGATCCCGGTGCGACCATGGTGGCGCCGTTCTCGGCGGTGAAGTCCTCCATCATCATCGTCGCCTGGCAGTTGAGGAAGAAACTCTGGTTCATGTTCATTGGCAGCGAGCGGTCTTTGTAAAGGGTCCAGTACGGATAATCGAAGTGCACTGCTTGCGATTCGCTACCGCGTCGCACGATGCGGGCGGCAAACGAGCCGAGCTTCAGCTCCGATCCCAGGATGCGTGAGAACACCGCCAAGATCGTCGGTTCCTGAACCATCTCCTCGAAAACCCGGCCCTTGTCGACCAAGTTGTAGACCTGGTCCTCGGCGCGGTAGATGGGGGTGTCGACACGCTTGCCCAGCGCGGCGTTGGCCTTCGCGCACTCGAGGATCCGCGCCCTCGCTTCGGCCACCGTATCGGCGTCGAACAGACCTTCGAGGATGACATAGCCCTGGCCCTCGGTCAGCTCGCGAACGATGTCATCGGTATCGTGCATGTTCATGCCAACATCGGGTCAAGGACCTGCGGGTAGGGATCATCCACGCCCAGCAGCGAGCGAAGCTCGGGGCTGGCGCGCTCGATCACGGCCTGGCCGACGCTCCCGAGCTGGTCCTCCATAGGTTTGACGAACTTCGGCAGGTATTGGCCCAGGATACCGACCCGCGGCGTCTCGCTGCGGCTGACACCGGCGCAGTGCCACAAGAGCCCGGTCATCAACATCGCCGAGCCGGCCGGGCCGGTGGTCTGGATTGCGATGGGATCGAATTCCTCGGCGGTCGGAAACCGGCCCCGTACCTGGGTTCCGGGCGCGACCCGCGTGGCGCCGTTCTCGATGGTGAAGTCTTCGAGCATGATCGTCGATTGACAGTTCATGAAGTAGCTGCCGTTCAGCCCCATCGGGAAGGTCTTGGCCTTGTTGAGGTCCCAGTAGGGATAGTCGCAGTGCGGCACCTGCGGCTCGGTCCCGGAATGCACGATGCGGGCCGTGAACGAGCCAAGCCTTACCTCGGCGCCGAGAATGGCGGAGAAGATGCTCAGGATGGTCGGCTCCTGGACCATGCGCTCGAACACCTCGCCCTTATCGACCA
>CAYUNL010000346.1:0-2318 GCA_964446055.1 uncultured Alphaproteobacteria bacterium
CTGTCCCGCGGCCCGTCCTCGAGCAGGAGCACGCGCGTCGCCGGGTCCTCGGAGAGCCGCGCGGCGATGACGGAGCCGGCGCTGCCGGCGCCGACCACCACGTAGTCGAACTCCTCCGTGGCGGCCACGCGGGCGCCCTCAAGTCCGCGGCCGAGCGGCCGGGCTCATCACGCCTGCCCCTCGTGGTCGTTGAGCGTGAAGAACAGAGTGTCGCCGATCTCGCACAGGGCCGGGTGGCGCTTGCAGAAGACGACGCCGCCCCTCTCGAAGCGGAGCTCGACCGGGGCGTGCCAGGGCTCGCGGATGTTCCAGATATAGCCTGCGAATTGGCCGTCCTCGACCTCGTCGCCGAGATCGGCGCGGGGCTCGAACATGCCGTCGGCGCTGGCGAAGACGTAGTTGTCGCCCGACTGCATGCTCATGAGCCGGGTGTCGTGCTCGGGTGGGTCGACGGCATGGCTCTCGGGCAGGATGCCCATGCGCTTGAGGCAGCGCTTGAGGCCCTTGTCGCCCAGGTCCCGGATCCAGGGCGTGATGCGGCCGGCGCCGCCGAGCTCGGTGCTCACATAGATGATGTCCCGCGGCACGGCCTCGCCCGAGAGCGTGGTCTCGTGCACCCGGTCGCCGACGATGCCGAGCGGGGTGCCGAAGAGCTTCAGGAAGTCCATCTGCATGGCGTCCTTGGCCGCGTCGCCCATGAGACGGATCTTGCACGAGGGCCAGTGATCGATCGAGGAGCCGGCGGAGTGCAGGTCGAAGATCGCGTCGGCGTGGTCGATCATGTGGTTGGTGATGAACCAGGCGATCATCTCGGTGGGCGAGCCGTACTGGTCGCCGGGGAAGAGCCGGTTCAGGTTGGCCTCGCCGCCGTGGTCGAGCGGTGATGTCCGGCGGCCCGAGAAAACCGCGGGTGCGTTGGCCGCGGGCAGGAAGATGATCTGGCCGGCGATGTCCTCGGGCGCGAGGCTCTGATAGAGGTCGATGAGGATGGAGATGCCCTCGTACTCGTCGCCGTGGTTGCCGGCGATGAGAAGCGCGCACGGTCCCTCGCCGCCGCGGATCGACATGATAGGCACCGGCAGCCAGCCGTAGGCCGAGCGATGACTCGAATACTGGATGCGGATGTAGCCGTGCTGCTTGCCGGGGGCGGACAGGTCGATTTCGCAGGCGGGGGCAAGACTGACTTTGGGGCAGGGCATGATCGAACCTCTTGCTTTCGGGCTGGGTCGCGGCCCGCCGGGGTCGGGCTCAGGCCCGCGACCGGTATGCGGCATAGGCATCGCCGAGGGCGCGCACGCCGTCGCGGATGGCCTCGGTGGTGACGAAGCTGTAGGCGAGGCGCAGGTGATGGCCCGGATCCTCGTTGGGGAAGCAGAGCCGCCCCGGGCTGACTTCGGCGCCATGCTCGAGGGCGAGTGCAGCGACCGCCTCGGCATCCGTCCCCTCGGGCAGGGACGCCCACAGGAAGTAGCCGCCTTGCGGCGCCCGCACGCGGGCGTCGGGCAGGTGCTCGGAGAAGCTCTCGACCATAGCGTCGCGGTGGCGGCGCATCTCGGTGGCGAGGTCGGCGATATGGCGCGCGATCTTGTTGCCGCGCATCAGGTCGGCGACGATGCGCTGGGTGAGCGGGCTGGTGCCGCCATCGGCCTTCTGCATGGCCATCCTGTCGACCACCTCGCGGGCGCCGATGGCCCAGCCGACGCGCACACCGGGGGCGAGCACCTTCGACATGGTGCCGAGAGCCACGACGACGCCCGTCTCGTCGAAGGACTTCATCGGCGGCATGGGATCGCCCTCGAAGCGGACCCGGCGGTAGGGGTCGTCCTCGAGGACGATGAAGCCGTGGCGCTCGGCGAGCTCGACGATGCGCTGGCGGCGGGCGGCGCTGGTGGTGATGCCGGTCGGGTTGTGGAAATCGGGTACGTCGAACAGGAGTTTCGGCATGCGCTCGCCGTTCGCGCGCAGCTGGGCGAGCTTGTCCTCGAGCTCGTCCGCGTCGAACCCCTCGTCGTCCTGGCCGACGTCGAGGAAGGCGACGCCGTGGGTGCGCATGATCTGGAGCGCCGTCATGTAGGTCGGGCGGGTGACGATGACGCGGTCGCCCGGCTCGACGAACACCCGACACGCGAGGTCGAGGGCGCTCTTGGCGCCGTACGTGACGAGCACGTTCTCGCGCGCGCAGACGACCCCGTCCTCGGCGACCCCCGCTTGGCGAACACGCCAGAGTAGGCGCCCATAAATGGTGGTAAGATCTTCGGGCTGAGCGTCGTTGCGCTGATGCTGATCGACCCGAGTCCCCCCGACCGCCCCGTTGATGA
>CAYUNL010000346.1:2328-2635 GCA_964446055.1 uncultured Alphaproteobacteria bacterium
CCCCATGAGCGGGCCGTATTGCAGCGTCTCCCCGGGGCGGTCGCGCGCCGCCTCCATCGCCTCGCGCGCGATGTCGGGCAAGGTCGGCGGGTAGGCGAGGCCGCTGCTAAGCGTGATGGTCCCGGGCGCGTGGTCGTAAATGGAAACGCCCAGGACCTCGGCGCGGCGGGCATACCGGTAAGCGGTCATCCGGTCCTCCGGGCAACGCGGTCGGCAAGGCGACTCGGCCTCGCCTCATGGCCTATAAATATATCATATATTATTTTCTAGCAAGCACGACTCGATCCATTCCCGCAAACGGCTACAG
>CAYUNL010000347.1:0-2621 GCA_964446055.1 uncultured Alphaproteobacteria bacterium
GCAACTCCTCGCCGGTGCGGATTCGCAACCGCTGCCTACTGACCGGAAGGCCCCGCGGCTATTATCGGAAACTCAAGATGTCCCGGATCGCGGTGCGTCAACTGAGCTCGGCCGGTTATGTCCCGGGGATGGTCAAGTCAAGCTGGTAGGAGTAGCGAAGAGATGACGATGAGCGATCCATTGGGCGATATGCTGACGCGCATCCGCAACGGCCAGCATAAGCGCACGGATTCGATTCACAGCCCGGCCTCGCGCCTGTTGGCCAGCGTCCTGGACGTTCTGGAACGCGAGGGCTACATCCGCGGATACGAGCCGCGACAGAGCGAGAGCGGGCGGGCCGAGATCAGGATCGAGCTCAAGTACTACGACGGCCAGCCGGTCATCAAGCGGATCTGGCGCATCTCCAGACCGGGACGCCGGGTGTATTCCTCGATCAAGGCGCTGCCAAGGATTCAGAGTGGCCTTGGCATGTCGATCGTCTCCACGCCGCGCGGCGTAATGTCGGATGCCGAGGCACGCGCCGCCAACGTCGGCGGTGAAGTCCTTTGTGGGGTCATCTAGCCGCCATGTCACGCATCGGAGCGACTCCGGTCCCGATCCCGTCGGGCGTAAGCGTCGAACTCGACGAGGTCGAGATTTCGGCTAAGGGCCCAAAGGGCGAGGGCACGTTGCGGCTGGCTCCCGACCTCGTCATCTCCCATTCCGGCTCCGAGATCACGGTAACGACGCGCCACGACACCAGGCGGGCGCGCGCCATGTGGGGCACCCAGCGGACGTTAATCGACAATTTGATCACCGGGGTGAGCCAGGGCTTTTCGGTCGATCTCGAGATAAACGGCGTCGGCTATCGCGCCGCGCCAGGCGGGGGCGTGCTAAACCTGCAGCTCGGTTTTTCCCACCCGATCGCCTATCCTATCCCCGAGGGAATCGAGATCGCGTGCGAACGCCCTACAGCAATTAAGGTTTCGGGCGTCGACCGCCAGCAGGTCGGTCAGGTGGCAGCCGAGATTCGACGGTTTAAGCCACCCGAGCCCTACAAGGGCAAGGGAGTCCGCTACGTCGGCGAGCGCGTCGAGCGCAAAGAAGGCAAGAAGAAGTAGATGGCAATTCGGGAGCCGTTGTTCGACCGGAGGCGTTCGCGAACCCGTGCGCGACTGCGCAAACTCGGCCGCGGTCGGCCGCGCCTCTCGGTGTTTCGCTCGGGCAAGAACATTTACGCCCAAGTCATCGACGACAACCAGGGCGCGACGCTGGCCGCGGCGTCAACCCTCGACAAGACGCTGCGGGCCTCGCTGAAGTCGGGCGCCGACATCGAAGCGGCTCGCCAGGTTGGTCAGCTGATCGCCGAACGCGCCGGCGCCGCTGGCGTCGCTGAGGTCATATTCGATCGCGGCGGCTATCTTTATCACGGTCGGGTCAAGGCTTTGGCCGAGGCTGCCCGCGAGGGCGGGCTGGTATTTTAGGCGCATCGTCGGAATGATCATAGAGGCGTAGAATTGTGGCGAATCGACCCCAGAGGATAGCGGACGCAGAGGGCGAACTCGTCGACCGGTTGGTCAGCATCAACCGTGTTGCCAAGGTCGTGAAGGGCGGTCGTCGATTTGGCTTCGCCGCGCTTGTCGTGGTCGGCGATCAGAAGGGCCGTGTCGGCTTTGGCAGCGGCAAAGCGCGAGAGGTACCCGAGGCCATCCGCAAAGCGACCGAGTCGGCGAAACGTAAGATGATACAGGTGCCGCTGCGTGACGGCCGAACCCTGCATCATGATGTCCAGGGTCGATCGGGCGCCGGCCGTGCCGTCTTGCGTGCGGCGCCGCCTGGCACCGGCATCATCGCCGGCGGTCCGATGCGCGCGGTCTTCGAGACACTTGGTGTCCAGGATGTAGTGACGTAGTCCGTGGGCAGCTCGAATCCCCACGCCATGGTGCGCGCGACCTTTGATGCGCTGCAAACCATGATGTCGCCGCGCTCCGTGGCGGCCCGTCGGGGCAAGAAGGTGAGTCAGCTCGGCGGTGGGCGCGTTCGCAGCAGGCCGGCACCGGCACAGTCCGATGGCTGAGCCGCCACGTATCCGAGTGACCCAGCTCGGCAGCGTGATCGGGCGACCGCGCGGCCAGCGGGCGACGCTTTTCGGCCTTGGGCTGGGAAGGCGCCATCGTACCGTCGAACTCGAGGACACGCCCTCGGTTCGAGGGATGGTCGCCAAGGTCAGCCATTTGGTCCGAATCGAGCCCGCGGAAGGGACCAAGAGGACGGCCGAAGCATGAAGCTGAACCAGCTTTCGGATCGTCCCGGGGCGCGAACCGCCGCCACCCGCCGTGGTCGCGGCCCGGGTTCGGGCAAAGGCAAGAGATCGGGACGCGGCGACAAGGGTCAGAAATCGCGCAGTGGCGTCAGCCTCAAAGGGTTCGAGGGTGGCCAGATGCCGCTCACGCGCCGCGTGCCCAAGCGTGGTTTCAACAACATTTTTTCCAAGCGCTTTGAGATCGTCAACCTCGGCCGCCTGCAGGCCGCGATCGACGCCGGAAAGATTGATTCGAAATCCCGCATCGACAGCGCCACATTACGGGATGCCGGGCTGATCAAGGGTCGCTGGGACGGTGTCCGCCTGCTCGGCAAAGGCA
>CAYUNL010000348.1:0-2616 GCA_964446055.1 uncultured Alphaproteobacteria bacterium
CTTCGCCCGACATTCTGGTCAACAACGCCGGCGGCCCACCGCCCGGCGATTTCCGCGACTGGGACCGCGCGATGTGGAACGCCGCGCTCGAGGCCAACATGCTCACCCCCATCGACCTCATCAAGGCCACCGTCGATGGCATGATCGAGCGCCGCTTCGGGCGCATCGTCAATATCACCTCGAGCGCCGTCAAATCGCCGATCGCCGCGCTCGGCCTCTCCAACGGCGCCCGCGGCGGCCTCACCGGCTTCATCGCCGGTCTCGCCCGCCAGGTGGCGGCGCACAACGTCACCATCAACAACTTGCTGCCCGGCGCCTTCGAAACCGACCGCCTGCGCGAGCATATGGACGAGGCTGCGAAAGCAGCACGCCTGAAAGGTATCCCCGCGGGCCGCTTCGGCGATCCCGCCGAGTTCGGCGATTGCTGCGCCTACCTCTGCAGCGCCCAGGCCGGCTACCTCACCGCCCAAAACGTCCTCATCGACGGCGCCGCCTACCCCGGCACAATGTGAACCGGCGACCTGGCCCAACCTCAAAGGAGGTCCAAATGCGACAGCTGAGTACTAGATGGGTGGGAGCATTCTTCGCCCTGCTGCTTCTCGCCGCGCCCGCCGCGGCCGAGCCCGGGGCGCTGGGGGTGTGGGCGACCGAGGAGGAGAAGAGCCACGTCGAGATCTACACCTGCGGCGAGCAATTGTGTGGGCGCATCATCTGGCTCAAGGAACCCTTGAACGAGCAAGGCACCGAGAAGCTCGACATCAACAACCAGGACCCGGCCATGAACGACCGCCCCATCGTCGGGCTCGAGATCATGACCGGCTTCGTCGAGAGCGGCGAGGGCAAATGGAAGAAGGGGCACATTTACGATCCCGAGAACGGCAAGCTCTACAAGGCCAAGATGGAGCCCAAGGACCCCGATACCTTGAAGGTCCGCGGCTTCATCGGCATATCTCTCCTCGGCAGGACCGCGATCTGGACCCGCGTCCCCGGCTAGTCCCCTCCATGACACCGCGTCCCCGCTTGGTGTAGGCTCGGCCCATGCCCTCCGAGACGCGCGCCCCGGCCGAAGCCACGCCCGCCGTCGGCCCCGATTCGACGGCGCGGTTCATCAATCGCGAGCTGAGCTGGCTCGCCTTCAACCTCCGCGTCTTGGAAGAGGCCGAGAATCCGGCCCATCCGATCCTCGAACGCGTAAACTTCCTGTCGATCTCGGCCACTAACCTCGACGAGTTCTTCATGGTCCGGGTCGCCGGCCTGTGGGGCCAGGTCGAGGCCGGCATCAAGGAGAAAAGCCAAGACGGCCTTACCCCGGCCGAACAGCTGCGGCGCGTCAACGCCGCCGCCGCCGAGCTGATGGCCCGTCAACAGCGCTGTTGGCGCGATCTCTGCGTGGCGCTGCGCAGCCATGGCATCGCCGTGGTCGAGCCTGGCGAGCTCACCGCCGAAGAGCACACCTGGCTCGAGGCCCGCTTTGTCGAACAGGTGTTGCCGGTGCTGACGCCACTCGCCATCGATCCCGCGCACCCCTTTCCCTTCATCACCAACCTCGGCTTCGCGCTGGTGCTCGAACTTCGCCGCAAGCGCGATGGGACCGCGCTCGACGCCTTGGTGCCGCTGCCGCGCCAGATCGAGCGTTTCGTCCGCCTGCCCGGCGCCGCGATCCGCTTCCTCTCGCTCGAGAACCTGGTCGGGCTCTTCCTCGAGCGGCTCTTTCCCGGTTACGAGCCGGTCGGCCGCGGCCTGTTCCGCCTGATCCGCGATTCCGACATCGAGGTCGAGGAAGAGGCCGAGGACCTGGTTCGCTCCTTCGAATCCGCGCTCAAGCGCCGCCGCCGCGGCAGCGTCATTCGGCTCAAGGTCGATGCCGCGATGCCCGATGAACTCCGCCAACTGGTCGCCGGCGAGCTGCCGATCGGCGAGCACGGTCTGACTGTCGTCGACGGCCTGCTGGGCCTCGCCGATACCGCCGCCTTGGTGGTCGAGGACCGGCCCGACCTCCGTTTCGCGCCCTACCGGCCGCGCTATCCCGAGCGGGTGCGCGAGAACGCCGGCGATTGCTTCGCCGCGATTCGCGACAAAGACCTCATCGTCCACCACCCCTACGAGAGTTTCGACGTCGTCGTCCAGTTCCTCGAACAAGCGGCGGCCGACCCGCAGGTGCTGGCGATCAAGCAGACGCTCTACCGCACCTCAGACGATTCGCCGATCGTCAACGCGCTGATCGCCGCCGCCGAATCGGGCAAGTCGGTGACCGCGCTCGTCGAGCTCAAGGCGCGTTTCGACGAAGAGGCCAACATCAAGTGGGCTCGCGACATGGAGCGAGTGGGGGTCCAGGTGGTCTACGGCTTCATCGGCCTCAAGACCCATTGCAAGGTGACGCTGGTGGTCCGCCGCTCGGCCGCGGGCCTTACCAGCTACGTCCACTTCGGCACCGGCAACTACCACCCGGTGACCGCCAAGATCTATACCGACATGTCGTTCTTCACCAGCGATCCCGGGCTCTGCAGCGACGCCGCTTCCTTGTTCAACTACCTCACCGGCTACGGCGCGCCCGAGACCTTCGAAAAGATCGCGGTATCGCCCTTGAATCTCCGCCACACCACGCTCGGCCTGATC
>CAYUNL010000349.1:0-2609 GCA_964446055.1 uncultured Alphaproteobacteria bacterium
CAGCCCCAGGTCCAGCTCCGTGCCCAGGTAGCCGCCGGGATCGCCGCCCAAGGCCCATATCGGCATGGACCAGACGTTCTTTCCCATGCTGGAGGGCAACCGCTACGTCGTGAAGATCAAGATGACGAAGGGCAAGTACTTCACCCTCACCTATCACTGGGGCTGGCGTATCCACCCGCCCCGCATCCAGGTCGCCGAGAACGCATTGAAGACCATCAACGGCCGTACCCTGCCGGCCTGGGAGCGCCGCGTCTTCGGCGACGACCCGACCGCGAGCCGGGATGCGCAGCTCGCCGCCATCGCCATGATCGGCGACCTGGCTCCGGCCAAGCGCATGTGGGCCGCGTTCCGGGGCGCGCTCGACGCCGCCACGCCCGCGGCGGCCGCGTCTTTCATCGACGAAGCGGGGGACGCATACCTCGATTGGCGGCACCGAACAGAGTTGCCGCGCGGGATCGAGGCCGACCCCGACGCCGATATGACGCTCTTTTACGCCAACAACACCATCTATGGGGAGATGAAGGGCGGCGGCGAGTTCCGCCTGGAGAAATGGAAGACCCGCCCGCAGCGCTTCGTCGCCTCGCTGATCAACGGCGACTATTACCTTCACGGCTACACCAACGTCGATTTCGGCGGCAGCCGGGGGTGGGAAAACCAGTTCCAATCGACCGTGATCGGAAAAGGGGCGGGCGCCTGGTTCACCTTCGGCCGCGCCCATTGGTGGATCAACGCCGGCGGGCCGTGGGGCTTGATCGACGTGCCGCCGGCCGACGAGAACGGGCCGGGCCGGCACAAGGTCGTCATCGACGTCGATTTCGAGCCCACGCGACGGCTGCGCATGTACCAGTTTGACCCCTATCACCACGACGTTGCCATCTTCTCGATTCATTGAGACGGAGAGCGATCGAGCGTCCGATATGACCCTGCCGAGAGCACATGGATTGGTCGCACTTGCCGCGTTCGCGCTGGCGGCGATCCTCTGTGCGCACGGTGCCAGGGCCGAGAACATCGCCATTCCCGGCTACGGGAACCTGACCCTGTTCGCGACGGCGAACCTGGGCGTCAATGTCGAGGACGGCAAGCTGGGCGACACTGTCTCGGCGGGCGACGATCAGGACCTGCAAAGCGTGAAGTCCTTCGTCGGCATCGATTGGCAATGGGACGTGGGCTACAGCTACAAGGTTCTCGGCCATTACGAATACGGCGGAAAGGTCTCGGATATCGAGGATACGTGGGACGATGCGCGGCCCTTCAAGTCCTGGATCGGGTTCGAGAACTTCCTCGGCAAATTCACGTTCGGCAAGCAGGCGCTCGCATTCAAGCAGTACTATGGGACCTTCATCGACAAGTCCCAGGCCTTCTACGCCACGGGATATACGACGCCCCATGCCGGCGGGTTGGAGCTCAGCTCCGACCTGGTGAAATTCTCGACTTCGCTCGGCAAGCTGGAGCTCGATCTCGACTACCGGCCGGACGGGCCCAACGGCGACCAGAGGATCGAGACGAGGTTCGGCGCCGGTATCCGCTACCGCCAGTGGCTGAGCCGCTTCAGCTTCGGCGCCGCCTTCGATCACGAGGAGTTGCGTGCCGGCTCGCCCGTCAACCGCTTGGGCGGCGCCGCCGAATATGGCAGCGAGCAGTGGTCTCTCGCGGCGGGCGCCCATCTCGTCACCGACTCCTCGGACGCCGATACCAAGTCCTTCAACCTCCTGGCCACGATCCAGGTGCGCCCCGACAACGAGCTGCACCTCAGCCTCGCGACCGTCGTCGACGAGGATCTCTATGACGGGTACGTCGGTGGCGGCTACTACGTAGACCACAAGATCGGCAGCCAATTCCGCCTCTACAGCGAAGGTGCGGCCACCTGGGTCGATGCGGTGCGCGGGTCCGATAGCCTCATGAGCTACCGGCTGCTGTTCGGCGTGCGCTACGATTTCGGCAACGTCTGGTATTGAGCCCGGCCATGACGATCACCCGCGCCATCGCCGCACTCCTGGTCTCGCTCTTCGTGGCGCTGCCGGTCGCCACGCGGGCGGCGGAGGACGACACGCCGTTCGACGACCGCTACACGCGGTATTGCTTCAACTGCCACGCCGCCGACCCCAGCGGCTTCCCCTATCCGCGCTACGTGCCACCGAAGATCGCCGGCCAGGACGCCGATTATGTGTTGGCCGAGATCTTGGAATACCGGGAGGGAAGGCGAAATCACTGGCTGATGAACAGCCCGGCCGAGATGCTTCCCAGCGAGGTCATCCCGGGCCTGGCCGCGTACATCTCCAACTTGGACGGTACCGAGCTGCCGAGCTACGCCGCCGGCACGCCGGACGAGCGCATGGTGGCGCGCGGCGCCGCGGTGGCGGAGGGCGCCTGTTTCAAGTGCCATGGCGCCGCGGCCAGGAAGACCAAGAAAGGCGTCCCCAACCTGGACGGGCAGTATGTCAGCTACCTCCTCGCGGCGATGAGGGATTACAGGCTGGGCGTTCGCAACAACAAGCCCATGTACGAAGTCACCGCCGGCCTCTCCCTCGGGGACTCGCGCGCCGTCGCCGCCTATTACGCCAGTCTCGCCGGCCTCTTTCCCTCGGCCAAGTCAGAGTAACGCGGACCTT
>CAYUNL010000350.1:0-2601 GCA_964446055.1 uncultured Alphaproteobacteria bacterium
GGGTGGCGGTTGAAGATGACGCAGTTGATGCACTTGACGTTGGGACCGATGATCCGTCGCAGCGTCTCGACGATGCGCGGGTGCGCCATTCGCTCGGCGATGTAGGGCGAAACCTTGTGCGGGTGGTTGATGTTGAGGACGCTGGCGAACGCCTCTTCGTCGGAAGTCTCGGCGGGAAGCGGTTGCAGCCCGTCGACCTCGCCGCGCTCGCCGCGGCAGACGGCCGCGATCTCGGCCCGCCACGCCACGACCTCGTCCATCGTCAAGACATCGCGGACGACGTAGCCCTCGCGCAGATAGCGTTCCCTGATTTCGTCGCCCCGCTCGCCCATCGTCCGATCCCGCGCCTCGCGTAACGATCTTTGCCAAGGAGGTTTGATGCACCGACAGCGAACATAGCTTTCGCAACCAGATGAGTCGATGTTGGCCCCCGTGGTCATCTTTGGCACACGGCGCCAGCCCGGTCGATGCCCACTTCGGCTGGTGCAAGGGCAGGTCCCGCGACGTGCTCAGGACGGCGTCGCGGCGGCCATGAGCCCCAAGATCATGCGCTTCGACGAGCCCACCAGCGCGCTTGATCCCGAGATGATCAAGGAAGTCCTCGACGTGATGATCAGCCTCGCCGAAGAGGGCATGACCATGATCCGCGTCACCCCTCTTCATGGGCAGCGGCGAGATCATCGAAGCCGCCGAACCCGAGGTCTTCTTCACCGCCCCGAAGTCCGACCGCACGCAGCTCTTCTTGAGCCAGATCCTGGAGCACTAGCTAGCGACGGCCGATCTCGCCGATGTTCGCGTTTGGATCTGCCTTCATGGTCTCTTCCCGACCCCGCGTGGAGATTTCCAAGGCGCCCATCACGGCGATCCCGGTGATGCGCAAGCAAGGCGCGTCCGGATCGCGCTCGCCGCGGCCTTGGTTCAATCCCTCGAAGGCGCCCATGATGCCGATCCCTTCGCACTCGACCTGAAGATCGGGCGGAACGACAACGCTGATCCCGCCCATCACGGCGATCACCTCCATTTCGCTGACGCCGGGGCCGAACTGGGCTTCGCGAAAATCTAGATCGGCCCCGCCCATGGCCGCGACTACGCGCAGCCTCTTGGGCACCCGCCACGCGCCTCGCCGAACGACGCCACTCAGGACCGAAAGTACGCGCTCGGCCCTCGGAACCTGGGTCGAAACGGCCACCTTCGGCACCGCGCTCGCGGCGGCCGGCTGTGGATCGGGCGGCGCCTGCCTCGCGCCGGCCGCCTCGGGTTGTGGGCCCGCATCCCTTCTGCCGGCCGCCTCGGGATCCAGCACCACCTGGTAGGCGCGTACCGGCTCGGTCAGGTTCTTGACCTTCTGCGGACCAAGATCCACGAACTCCGGGGCCAGCTTGTCCCGAACGCTGTCATAGACCACGCCGGAGACCGAGATGCCGCCCGGCGGCGCGATCTCCTGCATGCGCGCCGCCACGTTGACCCCGTCGCCGTGGATGTCCTCGCCCTCGACGATCACGTCGCCGAGGTTGATGCCAATGCGCAGCACGATCCGCTCTTCCTCGGGCACCCCGGCATTGTGCGCGGCCATAGCGGTTTGAATCTCGGTCGCGCAGCGCACCGCATCGACGACGCTTGCGAACTCGACCAACCAACCATCGCCCATCAGCTTGACGATCCGCCCCCGGTGCGCGGCGATCTTGGGCTCGATGATTTCGATGCGATCAGCGCGCAGGTGGGCGAACGTGCCCTCCTCGTCGGCCCGCATGAGGTGGGTGTAGCCGACCACGTCGGCGCTCAAGATCGCGGCCAGCCTGCGCTCTATACTCTCCGCCATGGGCCTCCTCGCCGGCTCGACCGGCTCGCCCATAGCGTAAGCAGGGTTACCTCACGAGTCCATGCAGCTCCGAACGCGGCCCGGCCGCCGCCTGCCGGCTTAGGTGACGTCGACGCGGCGCCCGTCTCTTATGAACGGATCGGCCGAGTGCCAGGGCTTGGCGCCGTCCTCGGTAAGGATGGGCTCCTGGCTGAACTGGACCACCAGCGCCCGGCGCCAGCGGTCCGAGATGTTGGGCCCGCTACGGTGAAACATAAGCGGGTTGAACGCGGCCAGACCGCCGGGCTCCACGGCCACCGGAATCCCGGGGGCGTCGCCGACGTGACCGACCCTTTCACCGTTCGGCAGGCGGTCGTGCGGGACCAGTTCGCGGCTGCTGCCCTCGTGCGAGAAGGGAAGGATAAAGACGGTGCCGTTGTCCTCGTCGACGCGGTCGAGCGCACACCAAATGGTGACATCGGTGCCCTGATGCTTGGGCACGTAGGCGGTATCCTGATGCCAGGCAAATTTGGCCCCGGTTTTGGGAGCCTTGCACACGAAACCCTCGAAATGGAAATAGACGTTATCGCCCAGCGTCGCGCGGCAGATCTCTTCCATCAGCGGACTGGCAATAAAGTCGCGCAAGGTCGCGTTCTCGTCGTGGTGCTGCTGGAGGAAATAGCGGTTGCCTTTCGCGGTCAAGGCGTTGGCGAGGAAGCGCCGCCCATCGGGCGCGACCCGGGTCAGCACCTCGCCATCGTGCATCAACTCCTGCTCGGCCTCCGCGACCGGCTCGGAGTTGT
>CAYUNL010000351.1:0-2601 GCA_964446055.1 uncultured Alphaproteobacteria bacterium
CCCACGGAAATGCCGAGGTCACCGCGGTCTCGCGCGCCAGTACGGTGGAGGTTTCCTTCCTCCGCCGCCTGGTGACCAGCCCGCAGTTCGCGCTGATCGTGCTGATCGTCTTGTTCGGGGTCTTCGTCTGGACCGAGGCGCCCCAGGTCGCGAGCACCGTCAACCTGATCAACATCCTACGCAACACCACGTTCATCTTCATCATCGGGTGTTTCACGACGCTGGTCCTGGTTTCCGGCGGCCTCGACCTGTCGATCGGCTCGGTCTTCCTAGTCGGCGCCATGGCCACCGCGTCGCTCCTGGACAACGGTGTTTCGGTCCCGCTCTCTATCCTGCTGGGGGTCGGGGCGGGCAGCTTGGCCGGTTTCATAAACGGGGTGTTGATCAACTACGTCAACATCCCCTCCTTCATCGCCACGCTCGGTATGCTCTACATCGCACGCGGGATCGTGGTCTTCCTGACGAATTCCCTTCCCGTCGCGCCCCTTCCCGGCGAGTTCAACGTCATCGGCCAAGGCGCGCTTCTCGGCATACCCTATCTCGTGTTCTACGCTGTCGTCGTCGGCCTCTTCGCCCACGTGTTGTTGGAGTATTCCGTGTTCGGTGCCTCGATCCGCGCCGTCGGCGGCAACCGCGAGGCGGCCCAGAACATGGGCATCAACGTGCGCCGCGTCTCACTGATCGTCTACGTCCTGAGCGGCACCTCTGCCGGCTTCGCCGGCATGTTGATGTCGGCGCGGCTGGGTTCTGGCCAACCGAGCCTGGGTCAAGGGATGGAGCTCCAGGTCATATCCGCCGTCATCATCGGGGGTACCAGCATGTTCGGTGCCATCGGTTCGATCGGCGGCACGGTCTTGGGCGCGCTGGTACTCAGCGTGCTCGCCTATGGGCTGATCCTCCTGCGGATCAATCCGGTGCTTCAGCTGGTGATCGTCGGCTGCATCATCCTTCTCGCCGTCGCCTTCGATCAGCTGCGTAGGAAACGGATGTTCCGCACAGCGCGGCGGCAGGAAGAGTGAGGGGCCGGCCGGGGGCGGGATGCACGTTGCCCCAACCTTCGCGTCAGGTGCGGTCAACGGTTAACGACTCGGCGAGTTTCGTCCAAGGATGTGGCGTGGCTCCAACAACGGCTGGGTTCGGAAATCCATGAAGCGAACCGCGCAACCGCTTGCGGCGGCGGCCTTCGCACCGTTCGGCCAAGTCCTGGAATCGCCCCGGCGCGGCCTGCGGCACGACCACGCGGCGCGTCTCTACAACGCTCGCGAGGGTGCCACGCCCAACCTCTGCACGGTTCGGCCCGAGCCCACCGTGCCGCCCTTGAGCGTCACCAAACTCGAACGCCACCCCATGTCATCGCAGGCCTTGATTCCCTTGCAGGTTGTCCGTTACCTGGTCGTGGTCTGTCCCCCGACCGTGGATGGCGCCCCGGACCGCGAACGAATCGAGGCCTTCATTACCGATGGCACTCTGGGCATCAACTACGAGGTTGGCGTCTGGCATCACCCGCTGACCGTGCTCGATTCGCCGGGCACCTTCGCGGTGCTTACCTGGGAAGACGGCGGCGAGGCTGACCTCGCGTGGGCGACGGTCGAGCCGGAAGTCATCGTGGCGATCGCCTAGGGACTTGGCACCGGCGTTCCCGGCGGCACCCTGGGGCTGGGCGCAGTGGATGCTGTTCAGCCGCCGCCCTTGGCCTGTAGCCGGGCCCAGGTGTCGCGTAGCGCGAGGGTGCGGTTGAAGACGGGGCGTTCGGCCGTCGAATCGGGGTCGCGGCAGAAGTAGCCAAGCCGCTCGAACTGCACCGGCGCACCCACCTGGGCCTCCGATAGCGCCGGCTCCAGCCGGCAATCGCCGAGCACCGCGAGCGAATCCGGGTTGAGGCTGGCGTCGAGGTCGGGGTCGGGCTCGGCGAACAGGTAATCGTAGAGGCGGACCTCGGCGGGTACGGCGTGCGCCGCCGAGACCCAGTGCAGCGTCGCCTTGACCTTGCGGCCATCGGGCGATTTGCCGCCGCGGCTCGCCGGGTCGTAGGTGCATCGGAGTTCCACCACTTCCCCACCCTGCCCCTTCACCACCTCGCGGCAGGTGAGGAAGTAGGCGTAGCGGAGTCGTACTTCCCGTCCCGGCGCCAGGCGGTAGAATTTCTTCGCCGGCTCCTCCATAAAGTCGTCACGCTCGATGTAAAGCTCGCGCGAGAACGGCACCGTTCGCGTGCCCGCCGATTCGTCCTCGGGATTGTTGACCGCGTCCAGCTCTTCGGCCTCGCCCTCGGCGTAGTTCTCGATCACCACCTTGAGCGGGTCCAGCACCGCCATACGGCGCGGCGCCGTCTTGTTCAAGAGCTCGCGCGTGCAGTGCTCGAGGTAGGCGACCTCGACCAGGCTGTCGGACTTGGTGACGCCGATGCGGCCGGCGAAGTCGCGGATCGCCGCCGCCGGTACGCCGCGGCGGCGCAGACCCGAAAGCGTCGGCATCCGAGGATCGTCCCAACCGGCTACGTGTCCGCTCTCGACCAGCTCGGTGAGCTTGCGCTTCGACAGCACGGTGTGGGTCAGGTTGAGGCGCGAGAACTCGTACTGACGTGGCCGGCTCGGCGCCGGC
>CAYUNL010000352.1:0-2590 GCA_964446055.1 uncultured Alphaproteobacteria bacterium
CGCGAACAGGGTACCTCGGATGTTGCGGGGCAGGCCGGCGGTCTTCACCAGGCGCCCGGCTCGGGTCACGATTACGACGCCGTCGGCAGAGAACCAATGCAGGTCCGGGCCGTCGCGGCGTCCCAATACGATGAGCGAGCGCTGGCCGCGCCCGATCTTTGCGCGCATCGTCGCGTATGGTAGTTTGGCGATCGCAGCGCGCTCGAGCGGGAAATCGGGATGACCGAAAATGCCGTAGCGGAGCGCCCCCGGAAGGTTGGCGATAATCGGCACGTCAAAACAGCCGCCTGCGACGAAACCGAGGCCTGCGGCGAGAGCTGCTCGGCGGCAAAGACTCTGGGCATCCATTAGAACACGAGGGATCGAGGTTCAGTCGATGGGATACGGAGCCCCGTGGCGCGGTTGGCGCCATACTTTCCTGGCATCATGCGTCGTCTTTTCGGTCGTGTCCGTCCTGATAGGATCATCGCCCAAGGCCGATGCGCAGCAGATTGGTCAGCAAGCCCCTCTGGAGGCCCTTTTGGATCAATTGCAAGGCCTCCAGGATCAGGGAGCGCTCGACCAGGGCGGCGGTCTCGCGGGGTCTCTCTTGGACCGCTCACGCCTGGACGCACTCGGAACCGCGCCCCCGTTCGCGCAGCGTATTCCACCCAAGTCACCGGGATTATCGCCCGTCGAGCGGCTGCTGATCCAGCGGTTTTGCGAGGGCGAGGCCGAGGACGCGGAAGAGGCGGTCTTGCGGCTGGTGCAGAAGTTTTCGCCACTCGAAAGAGATTATTGCACTCGTGCCAGCCAGCTCCTGCTGCAATTCGGCTATGAGCTCTTCGAAGGATTCAGTCCTTCCCCGGTTCTCGTAAACGGCGCGATCCGAGACGACTACGTCCTCGGCATCGGGGATGAGCTGGTCGTCACATTTCACGGGCGGCAAACACGATCGGTAAGCGCCCGGATTGATCGCGAGGGTCGTTTGATGATTCCGGCCCTTGGGCCACTGGCCGCGGTCCGGCGCACTTTCGGCGAGTTGCGTCGCGAGCTGGAGGCGCGCACCGCGGCGACCTTGATCGGCACCGAGGTATTCGTCTCGCTCGGTGCTGTACGGCACCTCTCGGTCGTCGTCTCCGGAGAGGTCACGCGCCCGGGCGTTCACCAGCTCACCGGGTTGTCCACGGTTCTCGACGCGATCGGCGAAGCCGAGGGAATCAAAAAAACCGGAAGCCTGCGGCGTATCCAGGTTCGGCGCGCCGACAGAATCTTCTGGGTCGATCTCTACGATCTATTGCTGGCCGGGGGCATAGGAATCGACGTGGCGCTGTTTGACGGGGATCATGTATTGGTGCCCCCTATCGGTCGGACGGCCGCGATCAGTGGCCAAGTAAAGCGGCCGGCGATTTACGAAATGGCAGAAGGCGCCGAACAGATCACTCTTGGCGACCTTCTCGATCTTGCCGGTGGGCCGCTACGGCCACGTGGCAACCGCTTCTCTCGGATCACCTTCGACGATCAGGGGCGCGAGCGCATCAGCGACGACGCGGACATGAAGGGGCCTGTTCTTGAAGGAGACTTGGTCGTCGTAAACCTTGGTAGCGACGTTCAACTCGGCGAGGTCGAATTAAGAGGGCATGTTCGAGTGGAAGGACGAAGGGCCCTCGGTACCTACCCGTCGATGCGAGCGCTTGTCGGCGATGCCGACAGTCTGGGCGAGAACCCCTACCTCCTTTTCGCCGCGCTCGAAACCGCCGATCCGGTAACCCGGGCACGTAGATTGTTCCCGATAAACCTGCAGCGGATTCTCTCGGGGCAACAAGACTTCAAACTACGCGATCACGACAGGTTAATCGTCCTTGGCAGACAGGACGTTCGATTCCTGTCTTCCGCGCGCGTCCAGAGCGCGATTCTGTTGGGCGAGTTGGTGGGCCAGGATGGCCGCGACGATCGGCAATCGGGTTCGGCCGAGGGGGCGCAGTCGACGCCCGACGAGAAAGCGCTTTCCGCAGTCTCGGCCCCAAATCTTCTGGCCCGCTTGCGAACGGGTTCGTTTGACTTGGAGGCCGCCCCCTCCCCGCCTGAGGAGGAGGATGGGGAGGGATCCGAGGCAGCGTCGATCTGCGGTGGCCTACTGGTTCTTGCTGCGCTCGTCGCAGAGTCGCGGCCCGGAAGGTTTTCGAGTGCCCAGCGAACACTGGATGGGGAGCTGAGCGAGGTAGAGGCGTTGGACGTTCCGTGCCCGACAATCTACGAAGAGTTTCCCGATCTGTTACCCTTCGTACTAGAGCACGTCGCCGCAATCAACGGCGAGGTTCGGGTCCCCGGCGTCTACCCGATCGTGTCCAACACCCCACTCTCACACATGGTGGCCGTTGCGGGAGGCATCACCCTCGATGCCGATCTTACCGCGCTTGAGATTTCCCGCTACGCACCGGACCGGTCAAAGGGGCAGGCGCTCACCTCGCGCAATCTGGTCGACCTTGGCGAGCAGGACATGAACGAGATCCGGTTGGGCCCGGGCGACGTCGTCCGATTCAATCAAGTCTTTTCCGATCGCGACGCCGGGCCGGTGTTCATTTCCGGCGAGATCGCGCGTCCCGGCTTC
>CAYUNL010000353.1:0-2572 GCA_964446055.1 uncultured Alphaproteobacteria bacterium
TGCGCATGACCAAGCAAGAGGTAAAGGACGAGCACAAGCAGACCGAGGGCGACCCCTTGGTGCGATCGCGGATCCGCAAGCTCAGGCTCGAACGCGCCCAGCGGCGCATGATGGCCGCCGTGCCCCAGGCCGACGTGGTGGTCACCAACCCCATCCACTATGCGGTAGCGCTCGAATACAAGATGGAGATCATGGTGGCGCCGAAGGTGGTTGCCAAAGGCATCGACAGCTTGGCGGTGCGCATCCGGGAGATGGCCGAGGAACACGACATTCCTGTCGTCGAGAACCCGCCGCTGGCACGCGCGCTCTATGCCGCCGTCGAACTGGACCAGGAGATTCCGCCCGAGCATTACAAGGCGGTGGCCGAAGTGATAGGATTCGTCATGCGGCTGCGGGGCGAATTGCCGCCGGCACAAGCGGAATCAGGCGCGAGCGATGGGTGAGGCGTCGGCCACCTCGGAGGTTTCTCGAAGCGCGCGGGGGACGAGGGTTGCGCCGCGGCGCCTTAATTGGCGAAGCGTCGGCGCGGTCTGGACGTCGGTCGGTGTGGTGTTCATGGCCGCCGCGGCGGGCCTTTTCTTCGCGTCGCGCGCGGGCGCGGATTCCGCCGTCGAAACCGTCCTTCTGGCCGCGCTCGCGGCCGCGTCGTTCGGATGCGCCGCCTGGGCGGCCTTAAGCGCGAACAAACGCCCTGCGATCTCCGCCATCGTCGCCGCCGCCCACGACGGCGACACCGAGGGCCGAGCGATCGCCGAGGGCAACGCCTTCGTCCACTTCAACACGGTATTCCGCGGTCTGTTGGGGCCGTCCGAGCGTGAGATCCTGAGCGTCGATTCGATCGCCCGCAGGCTGGCGTTGTTCGACGCCCGGGGCGAAGAGGCCGCGGCCGAATTCACCCGGATTCGCGAGGCCGCCGAGGCCGGCATTCCGGCGCAAGCCGAAATCCCGATGATGGCGCGGGATGGCGCGGTGGAGTGGCGCCGCATCTCGGTCTCGCCGGTGGCGATGCCGGGCCGTGCGCGCGATCCCGAATTCGTGCTTTGGCGGGTCGAGGACGTGACCGCGCGCCGCGAACTCGACGCGGTCCGCCTCGGCGAGGAGCAGCATCTGGCCGATCTCCTGGACCGGTTGCCGGTCGGGTTCTTCTCGGCCGACCCCGAAGGGCACGTCGTCTATGCAAACCAGACGCTCGCCGATTGGCTGGGGCTCGAGGGTGCCGAGATCCGAGGCCGCCCGTTCAGCGATTTCGTCATCCCCGCCGATCCGTCCGGCGGCGAGCCTAGGGACGCGGACGGGGCGGTACGCCTTCGCACAGAAGGCGGCGCGGGTTTCCCCGCCTTCCTCGTCCAGTCCGAACACCGCGACGCGAACGATAGCTTCGTCTACAGCCGTTCGGTCGTGCTCCGCGAATTCCTGCCGCGCGACGCGGACGGCGCCATCGTACCCGAGCGGCTGCGCTGGCTGTTCGACGAGGCGCCGGTGGGGATCGTGTTCCTCGACCTCCAGGGCCGGGTCGCCGACTGCAACCGCCGCTTCCTTAAGCTCTTGGGCCTGCACCGCGACGCCGTCGTCGGGCGCGCGATCGCCGACAGGATCAGCCTCGAGGATCGGGCCGACGTGGCCGCGCAGCTCTCCAAGGTGGTGATGGGGACGGTGCGCGCGGCGCATCTCGAGGTGCGGATGCCGGCGACCGGCCACTCCGAGGTGGCGGCGTCCGCCTACGCTAGCCGCTTCGAGGACGCCGACGGCGAGGTGACGGGCCTGATCCTGCACTTCATCGACACCACCGAGCACAAGCACCTGGAGACCCAGTTCGCCCAGTCCCAGAAGATGCAGGCCGTGGGCCAGCTCGCGGGCGGCGTCGCCCACGACTTCAACAACCTGTTGACCGCGATGATCGGGTTCTGTGATTTGTTGCTCGAGCGCCACGGGCCGGACGACCCCTCGTTCGCCGAGATCATGCAAATCAAGCAGAACGCCAACCGGGCGACCAATCTGGTGCGCCAGCTCTTGGCATTCTCGCGCCAGCAGAAGCTCAAGCCCGTCCTTCTCGACGTGCGAGCCTCGTTGACCGAGCTTTCGAACCTGCTTCGCCGCCTGATCGGCGAAAAGATCGAGCTTGCGCTCGAGCACGGCGCGGGCGTGGGCCAGGTGCGGGGGGACGCGGGCCAGTTCGACCAGGTGATCATCAATTTGGCCGTGAACGCCCGCGACGCCATGCCGGGCGGCGGCGCGCTCACCATCGCCACTTCGGCGGAGGTGGTGGAGCACGCGGTCGAGCGGGGCCCAGACTTGATGCCGGCGGGCGAGTACGCGCTGATAACGGTGACCGACACCGGGTCCGGCATCGCCAAGGAGGACATCGGGCGCATCTTCGAGCCCTTCTTCTCAACCAAGGAAGTGGGCGCCGGCACCGGGCTCGGGCTTTCGACCGTCTACGGAATCATCCGCCAGACCGACGGCTTCGTGTTCGTCGACTCAGCCCCTGGCGCCGGCACCGCGTTCAGCATCTATCTGCCGCGCGCGGGCGACGGCTCCGCCGCGGCCGAGGCGGTGCCGTCGCTTTCCGCCG
>CAYUNL010000354.1:0-2559 GCA_964446055.1 uncultured Alphaproteobacteria bacterium
GGCGACGGCGCGGGCCTCGTTTGCCCTCTACAATACGCGCGCCGAGGTCGACGCACTGGCCGAGGCGCTGGACAAGGTCAGGGAGCTCTTTGCCCGATGATGGAAGAACTGCGCGACCTCTACCAAGAGGTCATCCTCGACCACGGCAAGAACCCGCGGAATTTCGGTCATCCCGAGGGCGCCAACTGTGAGGCCCACGGCTATAATCCGGTGTGCGGCGATACGCTCACCGTCTACCTCACCGTCGACGACGCCGGCGTCATCCGGAATGCCGCGTTCGAGGGCCGAGGCTGCGCTATCTCCTTGGCGTCGGCCTCCATGATGACCGAGGTCCTGATCGGCAAGAACTTGGAAGAAGCCAAGAAATTGTTCGATGGCTTCCACCGGATGTGCACCGGGGAAGACTTCGACCCGCTGGTGTGCGGGGTCGAAGACGAGGATGCGGCCGAGCGACTGCAAGTACTTTCCGGGGTGCGCGAGTTTCCGGTTCGGGTGAAATGCGCGACCCTCGCTTGGCATACCATGCAAGCGGCGGCGGCGGGCGAGCACTAATGTCCCGTTGATCCCGTAAGGGTGACCACGGTATAGGAGGCGCCATGGCCTCGGCCGAAGACGACACGCGCACCGTCAACGACTTCATGCCCCCGGCCCTGGCGGGCGAGGAGTTCACCGCCCATGCCGGCGGCCCGCTGGCGCCCGGTTCCACGGTTGCATCCGAGGATGGGGTGGTAGCGGCGTTGCGCACCGTCTATGACCCGGAGATTTCCGTGAACATTTACGAACTCGGCCTTATTAACGAAGTAGACATCGGCGCCGACGGCGCCGTCGCCATCGACATGACCCTGACGGCACCCGGGTGCCCGGTGGCCGGAGAACTGCCCAAGTGGGTGGCCGACGCGGTGGCCGGCGTGGACGGTGTCGGCGAGGTCCAGGTCAAGTTGGTGTGGGAGCCGGGGTGGACCCCGGAACGCATGTCGGAAGACGCCAAACTGGCGCTTGGCATGTGTTGATGGTATATTTGAGTTTACTGATGTAAGGACGCATCGGCGAGCTGGACAAAAGGCAAATCGATGGCAGCCCAGATGTTGACGCTGACCGATGCCGCCGCCGAGCGGGTCAAGGCCCTGATCGCCAAGAGCAATAAGCCGGTATTGGGCCTGCGCGTCGGCATCAGCACAAAGGGCTGCAACGGCCTAAGCTACGTGGTCGAATACGCCGAGGACAAAAAGGCCCTGGAAGACGTGGTCGTAACCAAGGGCGTCAAGGTGTTCATCGATCCGACGGCGATGATGTACCTCGTTGGCAGCGAGATGGACTACGTCGAGGACAAGCTGTCTTCCGGCTTCGTGTTCGCCAACCCCAACGAGCAAAGCCGCTGCGGCTGCGGAGAGAGCTTCAACATCTGATACCAACGGCCGTTGGTACAAACTGACCGCGGCCGGCCCCATGCCCACAGATGCCCACCGTGACTTTCATCGAGCCCGGCGGAAAACACCGCCACGTCGAGGCGCCGGACGGGCTCCCCCTGTTGGAGATCGCGCACCGCAACGGGATCGATATCGAGGGTGCCTGCGAGGGATGCATGGCGTCTCGACGTGTCATGTGATTGTCGATGCGGCGTGGCTCGACCGCCTACCGGCGCCCAGCGAGGAGGAAGCCGACATGCTCGACCTCGCCTGGAGCCTGACCCACGCGTCGCGACTCGGCTATCAGATCATCCTGACCGGCGAGCTCGACGGCCTGGTGGTGAGCCTGCCCGCCGAAGCCCGCAATCTGCTGTCTGGTTAAACGCCGCTCCGTGGTGCCGGCCGGCCTTGTGGCCAGGACGCAGGACTCCCTCCTCCGCCCCCACGAGACTTCCCGCGGGCGGACGCCAAGAACAACGGCTCTTGAATGATCTAGTGGTTAGTCGAGGGCGACCAGGTTTTCAGCGGAGGCTCTTCCGTCCTGTCCTGCAACCAGCTCGTATTCGACCTTCTGACCTTCCCTGAGCGAATTCAACCCCGCCCGTTCGACGGCGGAGATATGGACGAAAGCGTCTTTCGATCCATCTTCCGGCTCAATGAATCCGAATCCCTTGGTAGGATTGAACCATTTGACGGTACCTGTTGGCATAGCTACTTCTCTCTTAGTGGGTGCCCGTCTCACGAAAATGGGCACTTGGATAGGAGAACTATACCATTAACAATCACCTTGACAAACGCAAATCGAACTCGGAAAACCGCGCCTAGCGATGGTGGATTATTGCTCCCACAGGCAAACATTCCCTGCGCGAAAGAGGCGCCGATGATCCTGGGCGTGGTGCTGGGCAACATCGCCGAGCTCAACCTGTCCAGGGCGCTCACCATCACCGATACCTGGGAGACGGCGCTTGCTGCCTTCCTCACCCGTCCGTGGTCGCTTTTATTCTTTATACTGGCCGTGTTTTCCGCGGTTTTTCCCTGGTACCAGGCGGCGCGCGCCAAAAAGCGCTGGACGCGAGCCTACGTGCCGCTGTTCATGATGGGGGGATGGGTGCGCCCGACCATCGGGGCAGGATTGCTGGCGCTCGGCGCTGTC
>CAYUNL010000355.1:0-1610 GCA_964446055.1 uncultured Alphaproteobacteria bacterium
GACACGCGGTTTGGCCATCACGTTTCTTCGTGACCTTCGTACCTTTGTGTTTGAATCCTAACTCGCCGCCACGAGACGCCGCCGGTGTAGCGCCCCTCGCGGGCCGATCGTTGGAGGTCTGAACCCTACGCTACCAACCCGTGCAGAAACAGATCCAGATTCGCCTGGCACCAGCGCTGCTTGTACTTTGCGTCATTGAGGACATCGATCCCACTGGTCCGCTTGATCCAGGGTGCGAACAGCACCTGATTGAGGACCCGATCGAACATGGCGCCGGTGATCATTTCCGAGTCGACCTCCTTGCGCACGAAGCCCTTGGTTTTCGCTTGCTCGAGAAACTCGACCAAGCGCTCCACGTACTCGTTCAACGCGCTGAGATCAGCCTGTTCGCGAACCACGACCACCAGCACCAAGCGTTGCCCGATGTATGCCTCGAGCGTGGCCTCGAACAGCATCTCCATCCTCGATAGAAAGTCATCCTTGGACCGAGGCGGTTTGTCGAGGAGTCGCATCGGGACGACAAAGACCTGAGCACTGAACTGCTCGAGAATCTCGTTGAGCAAGCCCTCTTTGCTTCCGAAGTAGTGGTGAATCATGTTCATGGAGGTTTCAGCATGCTTGCAGACCTCGCGAACCGACACTCCGCCGTAGCCCTGCTCGCCAAACAGGCTAGCGCCGGATGCAAGAAGCCGGTCTCGCGTAGGTGGCTCCGTCGATGCGCTCATCTACGAAGCCAGGGCGTCCACCGCGGGCGCGGGCTCGGGGGCGCCGGCTACGGTGGTCTCGAGTTCTCCCACGAACGAGCGTAATACACGCCCCAGCTGCATCCGCATCAGGGGAAGAAGGGGAAACATCCACCACGCCATATCGAACCTGGCGCGGCTCGTGACCCGGGACCGGTTTTCATCGAGAGGCTCGACCGTCCAGGCGTTTTGGACGAAGCGCATGAAACCGGGAACCCCCGAACGCACGACATACATCAGGGACCGCGAGGCGCGATCGAACCGGGTCAGCTCCTCGGTGATCTTTCCCGCGGGAACGGGACCGAGTTTCTTGAGGTCGCAGGTTCGGACCGCGCCCTCGCCCAGGGGACGATCGAGGGAAGAGCGTATGATTGGATCGGACCATTCGCCAACGTCGCCGAATTGTTCGCCGAACACCTGCCAGACAGCGGACGCGGGAGCATCGATGTCGAGGGTGGTTTGGATCTTCATGGGGTCCTCCATCTCCTTGTGGTGTGGCCGCCCTTTCCGACGGGATGCGCGGCCACGTTCATATAACATACGTTACACATTATATAGCGCTTGTTACGTTCGGGTGCAAGGCGGAGATGCGCCAGGGATAACCATGGCCGCGACGCCTGCGGCCCGAGCATGGAAGTTTCAAACACGAAGGCACGAAGGGCACTAAGAAGAGGCGGTCACGCATGCTCGTCGATGTCGACGTTTTCTATTCCTTCGTGGTCTTCGTGCCTTCGTGTTTGAATCCTAACTCTCCGCTGCGCGGCGTCTAGTCGACGCCGACGGCGGCGCCCAGGGTGGGGCCGATATCGTGGTGGAGGACGAGATCGGCGAGGCCGTCGAGCTCGGTCGGCTCGCGGTTGAGGATCA
>CAYUNL010000355.1:1620-2557 GCA_964446055.1 uncultured Alphaproteobacteria bacterium
TAGACCACCAGCGAAGAGCCGATCGCCAGGAATAGCTCGGCCTCCCGCGCCTCGGCCTCGGCCCGGCGCATCTCGGCCTCGGGCATGGCCTGGCCGAAGGAGATGGTGGCGGGCTTGACGATGCCGCCGCAGGCATCGCACACGGGCAGGCTTTGGTCGCGTTCGAAGGCCACCCGGATGGGTTCGAGCTCGAAGCGCTTGGCGCAATCGAGGCAGGCGGCAAAGGTGGTGTTGCCGTGGAGCTCGATCACCCGGTCGGCGGACACGCCCGAGGCCTGATGAAGCCCGTCGATGTTCTGGGTGATGACGGCCGAGGCGGCGCCACGCTCAAGTAACGCGGCGACGGCGCGGTGCCCGCGGTTGGGCTGGGCTTGTGTAATCGCCTCGTGCGCGTCGAACTTCTGCCGCCAGTACTCGCGCCGCTTCGCGGGCGAGGCGATGAAGTCGGCGTACTCGATCGGCCGGACCTTCGACCACAAGCCGCCGGGACCACGGAAATCGGGAATCCCGGATTCGGTGCTGATGCCGGCCCCGGTGAACACGACGGTCCGCCCGGCAGCGTCGAGCAAATCCCGCAGGCGCGAAACCTCGGCGCCGAGCGTGCTCATCGGGCGAGCTGTTCCGGGCCAACCTCGGCCGTCGAGGGGACGCCGAGGAGCTGGCAGTCGCGGGTGAGCTCGGCCCGGAAGATCGCCAGGATACGGGCAACGCCGCGCTGACCGCCGGCGGTGACGCCGTAAAGGTAGGGGCGGCCGATCATCACCGCCGTGGCACCGAGCGCCAGCGCCTTGAGGACGTGGGTGCCGCGGCGGACCCCGCCGTCGAGCACGATCTCGAGCCGGCCGTCCAGCGCCTCGGCGATCGCGGGCAGGGCTTCGATCGAGGCCGGCACGCCTTCCATCTGGCGGCCGCCGTGGTTGGAGACGACGATCGCGGT
>CAYUNL010000356.1:0-2542 GCA_964446055.1 uncultured Alphaproteobacteria bacterium
CCATGGATTGATCTCGGGTGACCTCAAACACCTGGCAGAACCTGCCCTGGTCCTGACCCCACCCCAGCGGGGTACTGAGCATGATGATGGCCTGCTGACGGCGAGTGAGGTGGCGCAACTGGAGCTTGATGCGGAGTGGGTGATCCTGAGTGCGTGCAACACGGCCTCTGGGGCACAGGGATTATCCGGCCTTGCCAAGGCGTTCTTCTATGCCGGAGCCCGTGCTCTTCTCGTCTCCCACTGGCCGGTGGAGTCGACGGCAGCCACAGCTCTGACCCAGGGCATGTTCGAGGAACTGAAAGCCCATCCCGACATCGGACGTTCCGAGGCCTTACGGCGTTCGATGTTCGCGCTCGCGGCTAACGACAACTACGCCCATCCCAAATACTGGGCACCCTTCGTCGTCGTCGGTGAAGGCGCAAGACGGTAGCTAAGGAACCTCGCCAGGAGCCTCAACTCGATCTACTCTGGCTATGCCATTCCGCGCCATGCGTTTGCTGTAGTGCGGGTCCCGGCCGCCAACTTGGCGGCCCGCGCGTATGCCTGGACCGGGCCAGCGATCTCGCATAACGTTTCCCCATGAGGCGGATAGCAGTGGTTGGCGGTGGGGTGGTGGGGAGCGCGGTCGCGTGGCACCTGGCGGACCGAGAGCTCGGAGATGTGGTGCTCGTGGACCGCGACAGACTGGGCTCGGGCTCGACCTGGCACTCGGCCGGCAACATCACCTGGCGACCCGTCGGCGATAACGATGCGCCGGTGCTCTATATGCTCGATACGATCGAGCGACTCGAACGCGAAACCGGGCTGGCCACTGGGTGGTTGCAGACCGGCCGCCTGGTCCTCGCTCGCGATCCTGCCGTCATGGAAGGGATCGCGAGCCAGGCGGCGGCGGCGATCGCGCGCGGACGCGATTCCCGGCTGCTTGAGCCCAAAGAGGCGGCGGCCCTGCATCCTCTCCTCGATCCCTCGACGCTCGTAGGCGCGTGGCACAATCCCCTCTCGGGCCGGCTCAATCCCGCCGATCTCGTGGCGGCCTACGCCAAGGCCGGCCGGCAAAGAGGTGTACGAATAAAGGAGCAATGCGAGGTCAGTGGCGTCATCGTCGCCAACGGTCGTGTGCGGTGCCTCGAAACGGCCGACGGGCCGGTTGAGGTCGACGATGTGATCTTGTGCACGGGCCTGTGGTCGCGCGCCCTGCTGGAGCCGCTGGGCGTCGTTCTTGCTCAGTGGGGGTGCGAGCACTTCTACATCATCTGTGAACTCGAGCCGCGATTGGCGCGCGAAACGCCCTCGTTCATCGCGCCCGGCGACATGGTCTATGGGAGAGAGGAGGTGGGCGGATTTCTCCTGGGTTGCTTCGACGAGGACGCGAGGACGGTCGATGCGAAAGAGCTGCCAAATCCCTTCGCCTTCACCTTGCTCAACGAAGATTGGGATAAGTTCTCGCCTTATTTCGAAACGGCGGTCGAGATGTTCCCCGCCCTCGAACATGCGCCCGTTCGCAAGTTCTTGAACGGTCCGGAGACGTTCACGCCGGACACCTATCCCCTGATCGGACCCGTGTCCGACATCGGAGGCCTCTACGTGTGCACGGCCATGAATTCCCATGGCGTGACATTGTCGGCCGCCGCGGGCCACATCGTCGCCGACATGTTGGCCGGCATCGAGCCCCGGTTCGACGCGTCCCTCTATGCCCCGGAGCGCTTCGGAAGCAAGGCCAACGACGAGGCGTGGCTTAAGCGCGGAGTGTCGCGCGCGCCGAGTTTCTATTACGCGCAATCGGCCTAGCTCGAGGGGCTTTGTCAGACTAACGCCAATCAGGTTGAAATAGTGATTTTGGCCGCCCTTGAATCGCGCAGAATACTTGTGATTATCCACAACTATTAGGCGATTGAAAAATGGCTAGAATTTTAGTCTGACAATGCCTACCCATCGGCTTGCGTTCGCTTCCGGAAGGATAGTTGGCGACGGTTTCTGTAAAGCGGGTATCGGGCCCCCGCAACCATCAAGACCCTACCGCCGTCTCCCGAACAGGAGGCGGTGGTTGTTTTTTGGTGGGTGAAGGCGAGGATCTGTGCCAGGGCAGCGGTGAGGATGACCGAGTTCGGGCAGATCGAAGAAGAACGGGCCCCAACGCCCTACCTCGGAACCGTCGGGCCGCGCCTGTGTGCCTAAGATCGGGAGCGCGGAGGGACCGAGAATGTGGCTACGAGAAGATCGAGCGGCTCACCAGCTAGCTCGATTCCTCCTGCGTCGCCAGGTGGAGCGCGGCGTATGAAGATCACTAAGACTTTTCGATCTTGCGCGAACCCAACATCCGCGACCTAGCCCCTCTCCCGCACGGTCCCCGGCTCGTCATTGGGCCGAGAATCCACCATCGATGACCAACTCGGCGCCAGTCACGAATCTCGATTCGTCCGAGGCCAGATAAAGGACGCCGTAGGCGATTTCATCGGCCTCGGCGATGCGCCCGAGCGGCGTGAGCCGGCGGATGGCTGCCAGTCCTTCTTCCAGCTCGCCCTTGCTCTTCCAATATGCCTCT
>CAYUNL010000357.1:0-2508 GCA_964446055.1 uncultured Alphaproteobacteria bacterium
ATGGCGCGAACACCGGATCATATCGCTTGCGGCGGCGCATCACCTAGCCGCCCGGCCGGTGCGCAGCTTCGGGCGCAGAAGCCGACAACCGCCCTGGTGACTGCTTCGCCAAACCGCCGATAGGAGACCGCGCCCGCATGCGACGAGTCCCTGCCTACCCTCTCTACCTGGCCACCTACTCCCTCCTGGGCATGCTGCTGGCCGTCGCGTTCACGACAAATCTCGTCTACCAGGTGGAGATCGACGGACTCGACCCCTGGCAGTTAGTCCTGGTAGGCACCATCCTCGAGGCCACCACGTTTATCTTCGAAGTACCCACTGGGGTGCTCGCCGATGTCTACGGCCGGCGTCTGTCGGTTATCGTCGGCACCGCCCTGCTCGGGGCCGGCTTCACGCTGGAAGGCGCGGCCCCGCGCTTCGCCGCCGTCCTGGTCGCCCAGGTCGTCTGGGGCTTTGGCCACACCTTCGTCAGCGGTGCTCTCACCGCCTGGCTGGCCGACGAGATCGGCGAGGCGCGGTTGCCGGCCGCGCTGATGCGGGGCGCGCAGCTCTTCCGCATTGGCAGCCTGGCCGGGATCGCCCTCAGCGTCGCGCTCGCCAGCATCGACCGTAGCATCCCGCTGGTCGTTGCCGGAGTGGCCCTGATCGTCATGGCCGCCGTCCTCGCTGGCACCATGCCCGAGCTGGGCTTCCAGCGCATCGCCGCCGGGGAGCGCAACGCCATACGCGATCTCCGCGACACCGCCGTCGCCGGCGGTGTCGCCATTCGCCGCCGGCGCGTCCTGATGGTAGTCCTGGTCATTGCACTGCTCTACGCCCCCGCCAGTGAGGCCCTTGACCGGCTCACCACGCCGTTCCTGCTCGATACCATCACTCTCCCGCGACTCGGTCCGCTGGATCCGGTCGCATGGTTTGGGCTGATGGCCTACGTCGCCACGGCGGCCTCACTCCTGATCCTGGAAGTCGTCAACCGTCGGGTGGATCTCGAAGACGATCGCGCCGTCGCTCGGGCGCTGCTGCTGCTCAACACCGTCCTGATAGGCGCTGTCGCCGCCTTCGCGCTCGCCGGCAACTTGGCCTTCGCCCTCGCCGCCTTCTGGATCTTCAGCCCGCTGCGGCGCGTCAACGAACCAATCATCCAGGCCTGGCAGAACCGCTTCATCCCCTCGGCGGTAAGGGCCACGGTGCTCTCGCTGGGCGTGCAGGTCGATGCGATTGGCCAGATCGCTGGCGGGCCATTGCTCGGCGCGCTGGCAGTTGGCCTATCCATGCGGGCGGCCCTGCTCGCCGCCGCCCTCATCATGCTCCCCGCCCTGGCCATCTACGTATTGCTGTTGCGCGGTGCGCAGCGCGCCGCCGCCGCAATCGAGTAACCGGCCTCAGATTACGTCTGACACCCCGCCGTCCACCGCCAGCGCCGCCCCCGTAATGTACGAAGCCTGCTCCGATGCCAGGAATGCCACCGCCGCCGCCACCTCTTCCGAGGTACCTACTCGCTTCAGCGGCGTATTGCGCCCGGCCGCCGCGTAGAAAGCTTCCAGCGACTGCCCGGGGTCGCCGGCCTGCCAGCGCCGCTCCCATTGCATGCTGCGGATCGAACCCACCATCACCGTGTTAATCAGAATGTTGTGTGCCGCGTAGTCCTTCGACATCGCCTTGGTCAGCGCGATACCGGCGGCCCGGCTCACCGAGGTCGGCAGCGACGACGGCCCCGGCTGGCGGCCACCCGCGTGGGTAATATTGATGATCCGTCCCCAGCCGGCGTGCTTCATGTGCGGGATCGCCGCTCGTGAGCAGCGAATCGCCCCGAACAGCTTGATATCCAGATCCTCGTGCCAGCCGGTGTCATCAACGTATTCAAAGATGTTGGCCGCCGATTTGCCAGCGTTGTTGACCAGGATATCGATCTTGCCGAGCTCCAGAATCGTCTTCTCGATGAATTCGGTCGCCTGTGTCTCCTCGCCCACATCGGCCACCAGCGGGATCACCTTTGTGCCCGAGGCCCGCGCGATTCGCGCCGCCGCGTTTTGCAGCACATCCTCACGGCGCGCGCAGATAGCCACCGCGCAGCCCTCGTCGGCCAGCAGCTTCGCCGCCGCGAAACCGATCCCCTCGCTACCGCCGGTGACTGCGGCCACCCGGCCCTTTAGACCCAGATCCATTGCCAGTCCCCCAGTCTTGCAGCGCCCGGCCATTCGCCCGGGCAGTCGGTGATTCCCATGAAGGTGCGCTCTCTAGTCGCCGGCCTGCTGGTCGTCGATACCCAGCGAGCCCGACCGCAGATGCACATCGCGCTGCGGGAACGGAATCTCGATGTCGTTCTCGCGGAAGGCTTTGTCGATCGCGAAATGCAGGTCGCTCAGCGTCGTGAGCCGTTTTGCCGGGGTATCGACCCAGGCGAAGATCAAGAAATTCAACGACGAGTCGCCGAACTCGATAAAGAACACCCGCGGTTCGGGTTCCGGCAACACATCGGCGTGACTCGTCAGCGCCTCGCTCAGGAGCTTC
>CAYUNL010000358.1:0-2504 GCA_964446055.1 uncultured Alphaproteobacteria bacterium
CGGGTCGTCGCGGAGATCGACATGGTCAGGCTGTCGTCGAGCTCCAGAAGGCGGCGTGAGGTCGTCGTCTTGCCAGCGCCGGAGGGCGAGGACAACACGAACATCAGGCCACGGCGGGCGATCGAGCCGGGTGCCATCGCGGGCCTATTCGAGATTCTGTACTTGCTCGCGGAATCGGTCGATCAGGGCCTTGAGATCGAGGCCGATCCGCGTGAGCTCGGGGTCGGGAGATTTCGCGCACAGAGTGTTTGCCTCGCGGTTGAGTTCTTGGCTGAGAAAATCGAGCTCGCGACCGGCAGCGGTTTCGGCCGCCAGGAGTTCGCGGGCCGCCCCGACATGGGCGACCAATCGGTCGAGTTCCTCGCGCACGTCGGACTTGACGAGCAACAGCGCGACTTCCTGCGCCAGCCGGTCCTCGGGGAGAGGCGGCACAGCCTGGGCGAATTCGGCAAGCTGGTCGCGAAGCCGGGCGCGCAGCTGATCGGGCTGCGCCGCGGCAGCGTTTTCGGCGGCACCAACGCGGGCGGCGATGTCGTCGAGCAGGGTGCCGAGGACCGCGACGATGCTCGCCCCCTCGGCACGGCGCGCCGCGGCCAGACCGTCGAGCGCCTGATCGAGACTGCCGCGCATCTCGGCCTCGCGCTCGGCGCGGGCGGTTTCGGATTCCTCGGGCTCGCCGACCTCGACGACGCCTCGCAACCGCAAAAGTCCGTCGAGCCGGGCGGGTTCGACGCCGGGCACTTCGCCGAGGTCGCGGGAGAGCTCGACGATGCTGTCGAGCAGCGCGCGGTTGAGGCGCACCGCGGTCGCCTCGGGCGCCCAGGTGAACCGCAGGGAGACGCTTACGTGGCCGCGCGCCAGTCGCTTGCGGGCCGCCGCGTGCACCGCCGGTTCGAGGGCCTCGGTCCCGGCCGGCAGACGGCAGCGGACGTCAAGACCGCGGCCGTTGACGCTCTTGGCCTCCCACGTCCAATGGGCCTGCGCGGAGCGCCCCTCCGCCCGCGCGAACCCGGTCATGCTGGCTAGGGACACGGCGTCGTTTCCGGGATCCATGAGGCGGGGAAGGCCGCACTATATTTCCGCGCGGAGTGCGCAACAAGTGCGGGGGCGCGCCGATCTTGCGGTCGATCAATCCGAATCAAGGCGAGCGCACTCATAGCCCCACCCCTACTCGGGCGCATCGCGAAGGCGGCGCCAGCGGAGTACGTTTTGGTTGTGCTCGGCGAGGGTGGAAGCGAAGACGTGACCGCCGGAGCCGTCGGCCACGAAGTAGAGATCGCCGGTGTCGAGAGGTCTCAGCGCGGCCGCGATGGAGGCGCGTCCGGGATTGGCGATCGGACGGGGCGGCAGCCCGCTGACAAGATAGGTGTTGAACGGCGATTGCAGGGCGAGATCGGCCCTGGCGAGGGGCCGGTCGAGCGGTCCGGCCCCGCCGGTGACCGCGTAGACGACCGTGGGATCCGACTGCAAGCGCATGCGCCGGCGAAGCCGGTTGATGAAGACGCCGGCGATATGCGCCCGCTCTTCGGGCTTCGCCGTTTCCTTTTCGACGATCGAAGCCAGCACCAGCGCCTCGTCGGGAGAGGCGAGCGGGAGCCCAGGCGAGCGCTCGGCCCAGTGCTCGGCGAGCGCATCGCGCATGGCGTCTTGCATGCGCTGGAGCATCGCCTCGCGGGTGTCACCGAGGGAGAAGTGATAGGTCTCGGGGAGCAAGGCGCCTTCGGGCACAGCCGCGGGTAGTTCACCGCGCAGGCCCTCGGCGGCTTCGATGAGGGCGAGCACCTGGGCGGTGGTGAGGCCTTCGGCGATGGTCAGGCGATGGACCACGGTGCGCCCGCTAACCAGGAGTTCGAGGACCTGGCGCGGCGAGGCGGCGGCGGCGAAGTCGTATTCGCCGGCCTTGAGCGAACGGGCGTGCCCGAGAAAGCGGGCACCCAAGGAGACGATGAACCGCCGCTCGACAATTCCCGCCTCGTGCAGGCGCCGGGCGATGTCGTCGACCGATGCACCTTCGGGCAGCACCAGCCGCACCTCTTGGCGCGCAGGTCCGGGAGCATCGAAGACGCTGATTCCCCACGCCAGCGCCGCCACCACGGCGGTCAGGACGACCGCAAGAAAGAGAATCGCGAGGCGAGCGACGCGACGCCTCACCGGCCTAACTCACCCGGCTGAATACCAAGCTGGCGTTGGTCCCGCCAAATCCGAACGAGTTCGACAAGACGGCGTCCACCTTGCGCTCCTTGGCGGTGTGGGGCACGAGGTCGAGGTCGCAGCCCTCGGACGGGTTGTCGAGATTGAGCGTCGGCGGCACCACCGAATCGCGGATGGCGAGGACCGAGAAGATCGCCTCGACACTTCCGGCGGCTCCGAGGAGGTGGCCGGTGGCGGATTTGGTCGAGGACATCGAGAGATCGTGCGCGGCGGCACCGAACAGCCGCTTGACGGCGCCATGCTCGATCTCGTCGCCCTGCGGGGTCGAGGTACCGTGCGCGTTGATGTAGTCG
>CAYUNL010000359.1:0-2489 GCA_964446055.1 uncultured Alphaproteobacteria bacterium
GGCCGCGCCACTGTGTCTAGGCTTCGATCCTTATCTGGCGATACCTACCGGTAGGTTCCCGCCCACTCGGTGGCGATTCCGGCGTTCGATTTGTCGACAATGCCCATGCCGGTATCCACATCACCGGGCATCAGCCCGTAGCGGACGTTATAGGCGATGAACATCACCGGCAGGAATCCCTGCCAGAAGGCCTGCTGGTCCATGGTGGCCGTCGTGAGACCCGAATTGATGTTGTCCATCACGCGCGGGTTGATGTCGAAACCGCCGTTGGGCAGTCCCTCCATGCCCGCATCTTCGGCCGCTTGCGGCAACACCGAGGTGGGAGCATTGCCCAGCCCGATGGCGCAATCGGTCTCGGGGTGACTGACCAGGTACTCGGCGACGGTGTTCTGGTTCTCCTCGACCACGCCGCCGGTCCCGATCGCCTCGGAACTAACGCCGACCTCATCGAGCGCCCGCTTCACCCCGGCATAGCGCTCCTAGGCGTAAACGTCCTCGGGAAACTCAACCGGCGTCACGCAGTGGTCGCCAGACTTGAGGCCATGCTCCGCGACCATGCGCTGGCCGATGAGGTAGCCCGACATCTCGAGGTCCTGGCCAACGTAAGCCATACGCACGGTCCCGCCAGGCCCGACACCGTCGGGATCGTCCATGTTGGCGATGATGACCCGAACGTCGTTGTCCATCGCCTTCTGGATGACGGCGGTCGCCGTATCCTCGACCGCGATCATCGGCACGACGCCGTGCTGCTTGTTGGTGATCGCGGTCTCGATGAGGTTGACCTGGCGCTCCGGATCGCCCTCTTGGTTCTGGATGTCGACGTCGACATTGAAGAGCCTACCGGCTTCTTGTGCGCCGTGGATAAGGGGCTCCCAGAAGACGTTCCCGGGGCAACAATCAAGGATGACTGTGACCCTAAGAGTTTCGTGATCTTCGGGTCCTGCCGCGCTGGGCAGCGCCCCCAACGTAAGCGTCAAACTCGCCGCCGCTGCGGCGAGCACTGATAGACGAATGTTCATTTTGTACCTCCCGATGCGGCTTCCACTTGATGGCGTGAATGCTCAATTACGTGAATTCCACTGAAGCGTGGAGGCTAGATCATAGCGACGGCCAGCGGGATTGTTACCCGACGTGCCGCAGGCCCTTGATGCACATGTATTTTACGGCCATTTGACGACCGGCGGGAGCGACATCAGGATGGCTTCCACGTTGCCGCCGGTTTCGAGTCCGAAGCGGGTGCCGCGGTCGTATAGGAGGTTGAACTCGACGTAGCGGCCGCGGCGCACGAGCTGGGCTTCGCGCTCGGCCTCGGTCCACGGCGCATCCATGTGGCGGCGCACGATCGCCGGGTAGGCCTCGAGGAAGGCTTGCCCCACCGCCTTGGTAAAATCTAGGTCGCGTTCCCAGTGATCGCCGCGCAGGCGGTCGTAGAAGATGCCGCCGACGCCGCGCGGCTCGCCGCGGTGGGCGAGGGTGAAGTACTCGTCACACGATTCCTTGAAGCGGACGTAGGCGCCCGACTCGTAGGCATCGCACGCAGCCTCCAGCGCGGCGTGGAACGAGGCCGTGTCGGTCTCGTCGGGGATCACCGGCGTGAGATCGGCGCCGCCACCGAACCAGGCTTCGGCCGTCACGATGTAGCGGGTGTTCATGTGCGCCGCGGGCACGTGCGGCGAGCACGGGTGGATGACGACCGAAACCCCGCTCGCCCAGAAGCGAGGGTCATCCTTGGCGCCGGGGATCTCGCGGCGAAACTCAGGTGCGAGCTCGCCGTGGACGGTGGAAACGTTGACCCCAGCCTTCTCGAAGACCCGGCCCCGCAAGACGGCCATTACGCCGCCGCCACCGCCCGGCCGCTGCCAGGGCGTGCGTTCAAAGCGGCCGGCCGGCGCCTCGCCCCCCGCGGCGACCTCGATCGCCTCGAAGGCCGCGCAGAGCTGGTCGCGCAACTCGGCGAACCAAGCCGCAGCGATCTCTTTGCGTGCAGGCTCGCCGGTCACCCGCGCGTCCCGCCGGACGGGATCGGAATGCATGGTCTGGACAACGGCGGCATTAAGTGGGAAAAAGGCGCCCGGCACAACCCGGGCGCGGCAAGCGGCAACCCCCCATGACGACGACGACGGGCGACGGCGAGCACGCAGAGGGCCAGACGCGGCGTGATTTCCTTTACGTCGCGACCGGGACGGCGACCGCCATCGGAGTCGCCTTTGCGGTGTGGCCGCTGGTGGACCAGATGAACCCGGCCGCGGACGTGCTTGCGCTGGCTTCGACCGAGATCGATCTGAGCCCGATCGAGGTCGGGCAGAGCATCACCGTGGTGTGGCAGGGCAAGCCCGTGTTCGTGCGCCGCCGCACCGCCGAGGAGATCGCCGCGGCGCAAGGGGTCGCGCTCGACGAACTCTCCGATCCGCAGCTTGACGCCGAGCGCGTTGTTCAGGCCGAGTGGCTGATCCTGGTCGGCGTGTGCACCCACCTCGGCTGTATCCCGC
>CAYUNL010000360.1:0-2477 GCA_964446055.1 uncultured Alphaproteobacteria bacterium
GGCTAAAGCCCTGGACCAAGCCCAAGGACGATCCGCCATCGAAGACGTAATTACCGTCGTTCTGTTCTCCTTGCTCGCGGTCGTCGCCTTCGCAGTTGTCCGGCTCAAGAGCCTGGTGGCCGCGGTGATGCTCGCCGCCATCTTTAGTCTCCTGGCTGCCGGCGTGTTCGTGATGCTGGATGCGGTCGATGTCGCGTTCACCGAAGCCGCGGTCGGTGCCGGCGTGACGACGGTGCTGCTGCTCGGTACGGTCGCGCTCGCGGGACACCGCGAGAAGGCCCCGATGCGCGCGCGATTTGCACCGCTGGTGCTGGTCGTAGCAACCGGTGCAGGGCTCATCTACGGCACCTTCGAGATGCCCGGGTTCGGCGATCCCGGGGCGCCGGCGAATCACCACGTGGCGCCCCACTACATCGAGCTGGCGCCGGTCGAAATAGGCGTGCCCAATATGGTTACGGCGGTGCTCGCGAGCTACCGCGGCTACGACACGCTGGGCGAGGTAACGGTGATCTTCATCGCCGGTATCGGCGTACTATTGCTGCTCGGCGGACGCCGCGAAGGACCGGGCAAACCGCAATGAGGGACAACGTAATCCTCCGGGTGATTGCTAAGCTCCTCATCCCCTTTATCCTGATGTTCGCCCTCTACGTGCAATTCCACGGCGATTTCGGGCCCGGCGGGGGTTTTCAGGCCGGGGTGATCTTTGCCGCCGGAATGATCCTCTACGCTCTCATTTTCGGGGTCGAGAACGCGCGCCGAGTGGCGCCGAGGGGCGTGCTCACGGCCGCGATGGCGGTCGGTGTCTTGCTGTTTGCCGGGGTCGGGTTCGTGGCGCTGCTGTGGGGCGGGAACTACCTCGATTATGGGGTGCTCGCCGGCGACTTCGTGGCCGGCCAACACCTCGGCATTCTGCTTGTCGAACTCGGGGTTGGCATTACTGTCGCCGCGGTCATGACCACGGTCTTCTTCGCCTTCGCAGGACGCGAGGGCTGAGTTTGGATCTCGTCGGCCATTACCCGTACTGGATCATCATCGTCCTGATGATGATCGGCTTTTACACCGTCATCGCCAGCGGAAATCTGATCAAGAAGATCATCGGCCTGAATATCTTCCAGGCCTCGGTGTTCCTTCTCTACATTTCTATCGGTGCCGTCGCCGGGGCGACGGCGCCGATCTTCGCCGAGGGCGCCGGGCCCTACGCAAACCCGCTACCGCACGTTTTGATTCTGACGGCCATCGTGGTCGGCGTGGCGACAAGCGCGCTTGGTCTGGCGTTGGTAATTCGCATCAAGGAGGCCTACGGCAGCGTCGAAGAGGACGAGCTTCAAGATGCGGACGAAGAGTCGTGATCGCCGCCCACCTGCCCATCCTTCAGGTCGCTCTGCCCCTGTTGGCCGCACCCGTGTGTGTCATCGCCCGGCGCGGGAAACTGCCCTGGTGGATCTCGCTGGGGACCAGTTGGCTGGCGCTCGCGGTGGCCGTGGTGCTCTTGGGCCAGGTCCTGGATCAAGGTCCGATCTCGTACGCGCTGGGGGGCTGGATCGCGCCGATCGGAATCGAGTATCGGGCCGATCTCGCGAGCGCCTTCGTCCTTTTGATCGTGACCGGCGTCACGGCGGTGATCATGGTCTACGCTCACACCTCCGTCGCCCACGAGATCCCGGCGGACCGACAGCACCTTTTCTACGCAGCGCTGCTGCTCTCGTTTGCCGGGCTGCTGGGCATTGCCATCACCGGAGATGCGTTCAACGCCTTCGTGTTTCTCGAGATTTCGTCACTCTCTTCGTACGTTCTGATCAGCCTCGGCGCCAGCCGCCGAGCCCTGCGCGCCGCGTTCCAGTATCTGGTGCTGGGCACCGTCGGCGCGACCTTCATCCTGATCGGCATCGGCATCCTTTACATGGTGACCGGGACCCTCAACATCGTCGATCTCGGCGATCGGCTTGCAGCACTCGGACCCAACCGCACGGTCATGGTCGGATTCGCCTTTCTCACGGTTGGGTTGAGCTTGAAGATCGCGCTCTTCCCGCTACACCTGTGGCTTCCGGACGCATATGCCTATGCGCCCTCGGTGGTGACCGCCTTCCTCGCCGGAACGACCACCAAGGTGGCGCTCTATCTGCTGTTGCGATTCTTCTTTGCGGTCTTCACTTCCGTTTACCCGATCGAAGCGCTGCCGCTTGAAAGTTTCTTCCTGCCGCTTTCGCTGATCGCGATCGCCGTCGCCTCGACGGTGGCCATTTTCCAGCACGACGTGAAACGCATGCTCGCTTATTCGAGCGTTGCCCAGATCGGCTACATCGTGTTGGGTATCAGCCTTGCCTCGAAGACCGGCCTAACGGCCTCGCTGGTCCATCTGTTCAATCACGCGCTGATAAAGGGGGGGCTGTTCCTGACTTTGGGCTGCGTCTTCTTGCGCGTCGGCTCGGTGCGGCTCAACGACCTGCACGGTCTCGGCCGTCGCATGCCGCTGACCA
>CAYUNL010000361.1:0-2473 GCA_964446055.1 uncultured Alphaproteobacteria bacterium
CCGCGCCCTCGTCCTTGTTGCCGCTGGCGTCGACGCCTCGGGCGATGTCGGGCGACTGGGGCTGCACGTATGTATCGACCGCCATCTCGCGCCAGTGGAAGTCTTTCTGGGCGTAGCCGATCTCGCGCACGCACTCGCGCGCAATGTCCTCGAGCCTGGCGGTGATCGAGTCCGGCCCCCGCACCTCGCCCGCCAGCACCACACGCTTCTTGGTGCACAGCGTCTCCATCGCGACCCGGGCGTCCGGCTCGGCGGTCAGGTAGGCGTCGACGATGGCGTCCGAGATGCGGTCGCAGATCTTGTCGGGATGCCCTTCGGCGACCGATTCGCTGGTGAAGAGATAGCTTTCTTGAGACATGTCAGCCTTTCTTGGGGGTTAGGGAAGTGTCACCCGGCCGCCGCTCGCGACCAATGTCTGGCCGGTGGTGAAACTCGATCGTTCCGAGGCCAAGAACAGCGTCATCGCGGCGATGTCCTCGGGTGTCCCGATGCGCTCGAGCGGCGCCTCTTCGATCATCCGCTGGCGCGCCTCGGGGCCCAGGTTATCGGCCATTTCGGTATCGATCAGCCCCGGCGCGATGGCGTTGACGCGCACCTCCGGCGCCAGCGCCTCGGCGAAGCTTCGCACCATGGCGATAACCCCGGCCTTCGAGGTGCTGTAGGGGATGAACTGGGGACGCGCGCGCAGCCCGGCGATCGAGGCCAGACAAACGATGCGGCCATAGCCGCGGGCGATCATGCCCTGGCGCACCGCCATGATCGAGAGGAAGGTGCCGTCGAGATTGATCTCCATGACCCGGCGCCAGTGCGCGAAATCGAGCTCGGTATGCGGGGTCACGGGGGCGATGCCGGCGCTGGTCACCAAGATCCCGAGCGGCCCCAGCGCCGCCTCGGCGGCGCCGACCATGGCCGCCACCTCGTCCTCGCGTGAAACATCGGCCTTGATCGTCGTCGCCCGCACGCCCGCCGCCTCGACCTCGGCCCGCGTCCGCTCGGCCGCATCCGCATCGGCGGTGTAATTGACCGCGACGTCGGCGCCCTCGCGCGCAAGCGCCACCGAGATTGCCCGGCCGATCCCGCGCGACCCTCCGGTCACCAGCGCCACCCGGCCGGCAAGTTCCTGATTGGCCATCCCCCTCCCCCCACGTGTATGCGGGAAAATTGCACGCCCCGCGCGGTGCGTCAAACCCCGCCGGCTGGCCAACGCCGGGAGCTTCGGCTATCAATGGCGGCCAGGGCAATTGACTGGGGCGGAGCGCGCAGGTGGACCTTGAATCCTTCAAAGCCTCGCTCGCCGACGACGCGCCGCCCACCGCCGCCGGCCCGGCACTCCAGGCGCTGTGGCACCTCTCCAGGGGCGAGTGGGACGCCGCCCATCGCCTCGCCCAGGCCGCCGACGATTCCGACGGCGCCTGGGTCCACGCCCATGTGCACCGGGTCGAGGGCGATGCGCGCAACGCCGGTCACTGGTACCGTCGCGCCGGCAAGCCCCATGCCTCGGTCCCGCTCGACCAAGAGTGGGACGAGATCGCCTCTGCGCTGGCCGACTAGTCTTCCTCCGCCAAATCGGCGTAGGGCTCGGGGCCGCGGCTCAGGGTCGCCGCGATGGCCTCCAGATGGTGGCGCATCAGCGTCTCCTGCCGCTCCGCAGCGGTAGCCTCCCACAGATTGTCGAACTCCCCGGGATCGGCCTCCAGATCGAACAGCTCGCAGAGATCGTGGCCGTGATAGACCACCAGCTTGTGCCGGCCGTCGAAGGACATCGTCGCGTGGGAGCGCTCGGTCACCGTCCCCAACAACACGTCGTCCGAGCGGTTGAAATGGCAGATCACCCGCTCCTTGTGGATGCTCGGGTCGGCCTCGCCGCGCAGGATCGGCGCCAGGCTGGCGCCCTGCATGTAGGCTGGCACCGCCAAGCCCGCCGCCGCCAACAGGCTCGGCGCGAGATCGACCTCTTCGACCAGCGCCTCGCTCACCACCCCGCGCGCGAACCCGGCCGGCCAGGCGATGACCAGCGGCACCCGCACCGTGCCCTCGAAGAAGCGGCAGCCCTTGAAGATCAGACCGTGATCGCCCAGCATCTCGCCGTGGTCTGAGGTGTATACGACGATGGTGTTCTCGCGCTGCCCGCTCTCCTCCAGCGCCCCCAGCAGTTGCCCCAGCGCCCAGTCCAGGTGCTCGATCATGGCGTAGTACGCGGCCTTGACGTCGCGCCCGTAGTAATGCCCGACGTGGAAGCAGTTCGCCCACCGACCCTCCATGCGCAGCGGCCGGCCGTCGCCTTCCAGCCGGACCGTAGGATCGATGGCCTCGACGGTGTTGTGCTGGATCTTCTTGAATGCCTGCTGGCGCACCAGGTCGCTTTCCCGAAACAACGGATGGGGCAGCGACTCAGGCTCATAGCGCTCCAGGTACTCGGGTGCCGGGTCGAAGGGATGGTGCGGCGCAAAAGGATTCACACTCAGCAGCCAAG
>CAYUNL010000362.1:0-1279 GCA_964446055.1 uncultured Alphaproteobacteria bacterium
ACGAGGACTTCACCCCGATCGAGGACCTCGTCGCCTAGCCTGGGATAGGACGGGCGGTGCCGCCGGCCCGCTGGCTTCTCTACTCACCGGCGTTGCGGGACGGCGTCCAGGACAAACTCGATCTCGGCTTCAAGGACCTCGGCCCGGCCACGGGGGCGCGCCGCTACTCTCAGCCCAACGCCGATCTTCCGACTATCAGCGGACATAGGGTGTAAGGGCAGCAAACAAGCTCGCTCCAAGTGCTTTCTTTTGTACGGGAAACCCCTACAATGCCCCCGCGATTCCGGCAGCCGGAATACGCTAAACCGCCATGGTTGACTCGGCGATCGACGATCTCAGCGGCAAGCAAAAGGCCGCGATCATGGTGCTCGCCATGGGCGAGGACCGGGCCGGCAAGCTTTTCGCCCAGATGGACGATGACGAGATCCGCGAGGTTTCGCAGGCCATGGTGAATCTCGGCCAGATCGATGCCCACACGATCGAGGCCCTGTTACGCGAGTTCGTGATCATGATTGCCAGTCCCGGCGCCTTGGCCGGGACCTACGAGAGCACTGAACGTCTGCTGCTAAAGGGCATGGACAAGGAGCGCGTCGATGAGATCCTGGAGGAGCTTCGTGGCCCTGCGGGGCGCACGATGTGGGACAAGCTCGGGAACGTGAACGAGGTCCTGCTTGCCAACTTCCTCAAGAACGAGTACCCGCAGACGGTGGCGGTCATCCTGACCAAGATCAAGTCGGACCATGCCTCGCGTGTCCTCGGCGTCCTGCCCGAGGACTTCGCGATGGAAGTGATGTTGCGCATGCTGCAGCTCGAGCCGGTGCAGAAGGAGATTCTCGACAGCATCGAAAGGACGTTACGCGGCGAGTTCATGAGCAACATCACGAGCACCTCGCGGATCGATCCGCACGAGCTGATGGCCGAGATCTTCAACAGCTTCGACCGCTCGACCGAAAGCAAGTTCATGGTCGGCCTTGAGGACCGCAACCGCGACGCCGCCGAGCGCATCAAGTCCAATATGTTCACTTTCGACGATCTCGGCAGCCTCGATCCCTCCAGCGTCCAGACGCTGTTGCGCAACTTCGAGAAGGGGGCGCTGGCATTGGCGCTCAAGGGAGGTTCGGAGGACGTGCGCGACCTCTTCTTCTCGAACATGTCCGAGCGCGCCGGCAAGATTCTGCGCGAAGACATGGAAGCGATGGGCCCGGTGCGCCTGAGCGAGGTCGACGAGGCGCAGACCCAGATGATCAGCAAGGCCAGAGAACTGTCAGACGCGGGTGAG
>CAYUNL010000362.1:1289-2471 GCA_964446055.1 uncultured Alphaproteobacteria bacterium
CCCAGGGTGGCGGCGAGGACGAACTCGTCTACTGAGCCGAGCCCGCGTCCGCCTGGATTGATCGGGGCTACCGGGCGTCGTGAGTCGCGAGTGTTGGGAGGGAAAAGAAAAAGGTGGCGCCGCGATCGTGCTTTGCGGTTGCCCACAACTTGCCGCCGTGCGCCTCCACGATCGATCGGCTGATCGGCAGACCCATTCCCATGCCGTTGTCCTTGGTCGTGAAAAAGGGCTCGAAAAGCGTTGCGGATCCGCCCTCCGGAAGACCCGGACCCTCGTCGGCGACGCCAACGATGACCGCCCCATCGGCGTCCACTTCGGTTTCGATCACGATTTCGGTGCCGTGCTCGCCCTCACAGGATTCAGCAGCGTTTCGCACGAGATTCAGGACTACCTGCTCAATACCAATGACATTGATGTCCACCGCAGGAAGGTCATCGGAAAGATCGTACCGCGCCTTAGCTTGATGGCCGTCCAGCTCCAAACTGACCAAAGCGCCGACACCGCGAATGACTTTGTTGATGTCCACGCCGGCGGTGCGCTCCTCTGACTTGCCAACGAACGAGCCGACGTGCGTGATCATCTCGCTGGCGCGGTTGGCCTGCACCGATATCTGCTCCAGCGGCTCGAGAAGCTCGGCCGCAATGGGGGTGTCACTTTCGCGTAGACGGCGAAGGCACCCGCTTGAGTAGTTGACGATGGCGGAGAGCGGTTGGTTGAGCTCGTGGGCCAGCGTCGACGCCAGTTCGCCCATAGTGCTGAGACGACCCACATGAGCGAGTTCCGCCTCGCGGGCTCGGACCTTTCGGTGGGCCTCGTTCTGGCTGACGAGGATGTCGACCGTCGACCTATGGATATTGCGAGAAATCAGCATCATGGCTGCCGAGAACACCGCGAGCGTCACGGCCATGAAGACTTGTATCTTTTCTCCCTCGAAGAGGAGCCTGATCACGAGAGGCGAGAGGCTCGGAACGATAAACGAGTAGAAGGCTGGCGGGTGCGTTGCAAGGGCCACCGCGGCACCGGCGCTCAAGCCACCGATGACGAAAGACAGGAAAACTTGATAGACAGCCATTTCCGGGACGAAGAACGCCAGCCCGGCTACACCCCACACCGCACCCGACGCGGCAGCCCCAACCGTGAACCCGCGTGTCCATTCGGTAGTCCGTGGCGTCCGCCGCTTGA
>CAYUNL010000363.1:0-2455 GCA_964446055.1 uncultured Alphaproteobacteria bacterium
CCGGGCAGGTCCTTGAGCGCGATCACCCGCGCACCTTTGGCGAGGCGCTCGATCCCCCGCGCCAGGCTTCGCTCGAGGGCGGTCCCGGTCCAGAACACAAGGTCCGCCGTCTCCAGCGCTCGCGCCGCCGAGGGCTTCAGGGCGACTCCATGTGGCGAGCCACCGCCGATTGACACCGGCGCCCCCACCCCTTCCATCACGCCGGCCACCAGCGAATGCAACGGCTTCAACGTAACCACCACCTGCAGACCCGCCTCTTCCGCGCTCGCTACGACGTTAGCGCCGGTGAACGCTGCCAAAAAGTAGGCGCATCGCACGAAGCTCGCGTAGAGCCGGTGACCAGCGAGGGCCACGCTCCGCTTAGTCGTTTGGTTTCGACCAAGGGCCGGGGTAGCGGCCACGGTCGAATAGGGGGATGCGTTTGCGGTGCAGGGGGACGATCAACACCAGCCCGGCAGCGAACCCGCCGATGTGAGCCCACCAGGCGGTGTTGCTTCCCGGGCCCGCGAGCCAGATCGCGTTGGCGATCTGGAGAACGATCCAGCCGCCCAGCACGATGTAGGCCGGGAGGCGGATGTGAATCCACCAGGTGAAGGCCATGACCAGCACCTTGACCTTGGGGTGGAGCAACAGGTATGCGCCCAAGACGCCCGAGATCGCACCGCTTGCGCCGATCGTCGGCGCCAGAGAATCGGGGTTGGCGAGCGCGTGGGCGAGTCCGCCGGCGATGCCGCAGGCGAGAAAGAATGCGATGAAGCGGCCGTGTCCCATCGAGTCCTCGATGTTGTCGCCGAACACCCACAGGTAGAGCATGTTGCCGATAAGGTGCATCCAGCCGCCGTGAAGGAAGATCGATGTGATCAGGCTCACCGCGGACGCGACCGGCGCACCGGCGGCGTCTTCGTCGCCCAACAGCGCCGCCGGCACCATGCCAAAATCCGCGGTGATGGCGCCGTGGGAGCTGAGTTGGAGCAGGAACATCACCGAGCAGACGATGATGATGCCGACCGTCACGTACTGGAAGGGAATGACCTCGAGCGGGTTGTCGTCCTTGAGGGGAAGCAGCATGGGCCGTCAGCCTTAGGACTTGCCGCGGGCCATCGCGTGATATTCTCGGTTGGGCACCATGTCGATGCCAGAGGCGACCCGGTTCGACATGCCAAAGAAGCCCGCCACGTCGCAGATGTCGAAGATATCGGCATCCGAGAAGCCGACCTCGCGCAGCCGCGCACGCTCGGCGTCGTCAATGCGGTGAGACTGCTCGGTTAGCATGACGGCAAAATCGAGCATCGCACGCTGGCGGGGCGGCAGCGCGGCGACGCGGTAATTCAGCGCCAGCGCCTCGCCCAATTCCGGTTCACCCGAGAGCTCGCGCAACGCCGCCCCGTGCGCAACCTCGCAGTAGTAGCAGCGATTGGCCGCAGAGACCGCGACCGCGATCATCTTGCGCTCGAGCTTGGTGAGCCCCGATTCGCCGAGCATAAGCTCGTTGTAAAGGGCGATGAAGTTTCGGAGCTTGCGTTGGTTCCACGCGTACGCCCGCAGCACGTTGGGCACCAAACCAAGCTTGTCCAGGAATTTTTGAAAGTAGGCGGCGTTGTCTGGGTCGGGATCCTTTGCCTCTGGCAGATCGAGTGCCGTTACGCGCTCGCCCCGAGCCATTTCAGGCGCCCTTCGCCGGGGTTGCGCCGCCGCACTGCGCGCGGTGGCGCAACAGGTGATCAGCCAAGACGCACGCCATCATCGCCTCGCCAACGGGCACCGCGCGGATGCCGACGCAAGGGTCGTGGCGGCCCTTGGTCTCAATCTCGGTTTCCTTGCCCCTCCGGTCAACCGTCCGGAGCGGCTTGGGTATCGACGAGGTAGGTTTGACCGCGAAGCGGGCGATCACGTCCTGCCCGGTCGAGATGCCGGCAAGAACGCCACCCGCGTGGTTGGAGAGAAATCGCACCTCGCCGCCCTCGCTGCGCATCTCGTCGGCGTTCTGTTCGGCGTTGGCGGCGGCCGCGGCGAAGCCGTTGCCGATCTCGACTCCCTTGACGGCGTTGATGCTCATCAGCGCCGCCGCCAGCTCGGCGTCGAGCTTGCCATAGACCGGCGCGCCCAAACCCGCCGGCACGCCGGTGGCCCTGACCTCAACGACCGCGCCTGCCGAAGAGCCGGACTTGCGCACCGAGTCGAGGAACTTCTCCCATTCCCCGGCGGTTTGTGCGTCGGGGCACCAGAACGGGTTCTGCTCGACCGCCTCCCAGTCCCAGCGGTCGCGGTCGATGCGGTGCGGCCCCATCTGGACAAGTGCCCCACGGACCGCGATTTCCGCCCCCAGTATCTTGCGCGCGACCGCGCCGGCAGCGACGCGCATGGCGGTCTCGCGGGCCGAGGCGCGGCCGCCGCCCCGGTAGTCGTGAACTCCGTACTTCATGGCGTAGGTGTAATCGGCATGTCCGGGTCGATA
>CAYUNL010000364.1:0-2432 GCA_964446055.1 uncultured Alphaproteobacteria bacterium
CCGCTTGTCCACTGCCGCCCGCTCCAGCGCCTGTTCGTGGGTCTCGCAGGTGAGAATCCCCATGCCGAGCGCCAGGGTGTACTGGGTCGATATCTCGCCGAGGCCGCGCAAGCTCTCGCGGCAGATCAGGTCGTAGTGCGAGGTCTCGCCGCGGATGACGCAGCCGAGCGCGATGTAGGCGTCAATCCGCCGGCGCATGCCCACCAGCTCCATCGATTTGATCGCGAAGCGGATGGCGGCGGTGATCTCGAACACCCCGGGCACGGCGGCGCGTTCGTGGGTGCCGCCGACCGCATCGACTTCGGTGATGGCGCCGCGCACCAGGGTATCGGCGATGTCCTCGTAGTAGCGCGCCTCGACGATGAGGACGTGCGGGGCGTCAGCCATCGGATTCGGTCCTGGACGAAAGCTCTTCCTGACTCACCACGCGGAGGCCGTACCCGTCAAGGCCGATCAGCGGACGGCGCGAGTTCGACAGCACGATCATGTCGCGAACGCCGAGGTCGCGCAGGATTTGCGCGCCCGCCCCGGTATCCCGCAACTCGAACGGGTGCGGCACGGCATGGTCGCGCTGCGCCTTGGCATGCTCAGAGACGCTGTAGACTCCGGTCTCACGGATGACCACTACGACCCCACGGCCGGCGGCGCCGATACGGTCCATCGCCACGTGCAGCCGGTCGGTGTCGGCTGCGCCTTCGAGCACGTCTTCGACGATATTAAAGACGTGGACACGGACCAGCACCGGCTCGGGGCCGCGCAGGTCGCCCTTGACCAAGGCAATGTGCTCGGCCGGCTCGACCGTGTTGATATAGGTAATCATGCGGAAGGCGCCGCCGTGGGCGCTGTCGATTTCAGTCTCCAGCACCCGCTCGAGGATCGTGTCGTTGCGGCGCCGGTAGGCGATGAGATCGGCGATGGTTGCGATCTTCAGACCGTGCTGCTGGGCAAAAGCGAGAAGGTCGGGCGCCCGTGCCATCGACCCGTCCTCCTTCATGATCTCGCACATCACGCCGGCCGGCGCGAACCCTGCCAGACGCGCGATGTCGACCGCGGCCTCGGTGTGTCCGGCGCGGATCAAGACGCCCCCGTCGCGCGCGCGCACCGGAAAGACATGACCGGGCGTGGCGATGTCGTCTCTGCCCTTTGTCGGATCGATCGCGACCGCAATGGTGCGGGCGCGGTCCGCCGCGGAAATGCCGGTGGTGACGCCCTCGCGCGCCTCGATCGAGACGGTGAACGCGGTGTTGTGACGCGACAGGTTCTCGCGCGCCATCATCGAGAGCCCGAGCTCGTCCACCCGTGCGCCGGTCAGCGCCAGGCAGACCAGCCCCCTCCCGTGCATGGCCATGAAGTTGATGGCCTCGGACGTCGCCTTCTCGGCTGGAACGTCTAAGTCGCCCTCGTTCTCGCGCTCCTCATCATCGACCAGGATGATCATCTTGCCTTGGCGGGCATCGCCCAGGATGTCATCCACTGAGGAAAGCTGAATATCGGGGCTCACGCTCTCAAATCCTCCGTCAGTCGGGCCAGATAGCGGGCCACGAGGTCGACCTCAAGGTTCGCCGCGTCGTCGGGCCGGAGCCCGCCGAGCGAGGTCTGGGTCTGGGTGTAGGGTATGATATTGACCTGAAACCGCACCCCATCAACCTCGTTGACGGTCAGCGAGACGCCATCGAGCGCGATCGAGCCCTTGGCCGTGATGAATCGTGCGAGCTCGGGCGCCGCCGCGAACGTCAGGCGCAACGATTCGCCGTCTGCTTCTCGCGCCGCGAGGCGGGCCAGGCCATCGACGTGTCCGCTGACCCAATGTCCGCCGAGCTCGTCGCCCACGCGCAAGCTGCGTTCGAGGTTGACCGGGGTGCCCTCGGCCCAACTCGCGATGGTCGTGCGGGCCAGCGTCTCGGCGGAAACATCGGCGGCGAACCAGCCGCGATCCTTGTCGACCACGGTTAGGCACGCGCCCGCGCAGGCGACCGAGGCACCGAGTGCGATGGTCTCGGTATCGTAGGATGTGGCAATCCCGATTCGCCGCTCTCCTTGCCTCTCTACGGATCGCACGCGGCCCAGATCGGTGATGATTCCGGTGAACACGGCGCACCCCTATGCCTCGCGGGCGTAGGTTTCGAACACGTCCTCGCCGACCTCCATGATCTCGACGCGACGGAAGTCAGGCGCCTCGTCCACGGACTCGACGCCAAGTCCGAGTGCGGCCGGGATCCCTTCGCCGCCCATGACCTTGGGTGCGTGGAACCAGGCAACGCGATCGACAAGATCGGCGCGCAGGAGCGCCGCGGCCAGCTCACCGCCGCCCTCGACCAGCACCCGGGTGAGGCCGCGGGCGCCGAGCGCCTCCATGGCCGCCGTCAGGTCGGGCCTTCCGTCGCCATCGGCGGCCACGTTCACCATCTCCACTCCGTGATCGGTCAAGGCCC
>CAYUNL010000365.1:0-2402 GCA_964446055.1 uncultured Alphaproteobacteria bacterium
TCGACCTTGAGGATGCCGAGCGCGTCGAGGTCGTCCTTGTCCCATTCGATGACCGTGCGATCCTCCATCGCCGCATTTTCGATCGGAACGACCTCGTCCAGACGGCCCCGGGTGATGACGAGACCGCCGACATGCTGCGACAGATGGCGCGGAAAGCCGATCAGCTCGGCGGCGAGATCGAGTGCCTGTTGCAGCCGGCGATCCGAACGGTCGAGCCCGAGCTCGTCGGCGGAACTCTTGTCGACCTTGTTCGACGAGCCCCAGGAATGACCCACGAGCGCGCCCAGCGTGTCCTGGCTCAGCCCCAGCGCCTTGCCAACCTCGCGGATCGCGCCGCGCGAGCGGTAGCAGTTGACCGTGGCCGTCATCCCGGCCCGCTCGCGGCCATATTTCTCATAGACATACTGAATCACCTCCTCACGGCGCGCATGCTCAAAATCGACATCGATGTCGGGCGGCTCGCGGCGTTCGGCCGACACGAAACGCTCGAACAAGAGGTCGATGCGCGCCGGGTCCACCGCCGTGACGCCGAGGCAGTAGCAGACGGCGGAATTGGCAGCCGATCCCCTGCCCTGACAGAGGATATCGCGGCTCCGGGCGAAGCGGACGAGGTCGTGGACGGTGAGGAAGTAGGGTGCGTAGTCGAGCTCGTCGATCAGCGCGAGCTCGTGTTCGATCTGTGCCCGGACCTTGTCCGGCAGGCCCGCGGGATAGCGGCTTTCCGCTCCCTCCCAGGCGAGGCGCTCCAACGTCTGCTGCGGCGTGCGTCCCTCCTCGACAACTTCATCGGGATATTCGTAGCGCAGCTCGTCCAGGCTGAAACGGCAACGCGCCGCAATCTCGGCCGTCCGCGTCACGGCTGTCGGATAGTCGGCAAACAGCCGGGCCATCTCTTGAGCAGGCTTCAAATGCCGCTCGGCATTGGCGAACAGCCGGTAGCCCGCCTCATCGATGCTGCATTTCTCACGGATGCAGGTCAGCACATCGGCCAGCACCCGGCGTTGCGGATCGTGCATGTGAACGTCGTTGGTCGCCACCATGGGAGTGGCGCAAGCCTCCGCCAGACGTGCCAGACGCGCCAGCCGCCGGGCGTCATCACCCCGGTAGAGATGATGCGCGGCCAGGAAACAGTTGCCGGGAAAGGCTGTTTGCAGTTCACGCAACTGCGCGGCAAATGCATCCTCTGGAGTTGCTGGATTAGACAAATCGGTAGGCGGCACGGCGATGAAGATCATGCCCGCCCCCCAGTGCATCACATCGCCGCGGGTCAGCCGGCATTCTCCTTTCACGGCGCGCCGGCGTCCGAGCGTGATCAGCCGCGCCAGCCGTCCATAGGCGGCGCGGTCGGTGGGGTAGGCGAGCAGGCTGGCGCTATCCTCAAGGTCGAGCCGGGCGCCGACGACAAGCCGGATGCCCGCTTCACGGGCCGCCGTATGGGCCCGGACCACACCCGCCAGAGTGTTGCGGTCGGTCACGGCGATTGCCGCATGCCCCAGTGCTGCCGCCTGCAGCGCCAACTCGTCCGGATGCGAGCCGCCGCGCAGGAAACTGAAATTGCTGGTGACCTGAAGTTCAACGTAGGGGGCTGGCATCAGCACTACCCGGCGGCAACGGGTTGCATCATCAATCGCCTTCAGGCGAACAGGCCGTGCAGGAACCAGCGTGGCGCGGCGGCTGGTTTGGCCCGCACTTCGCGGTAGAGCCAGAACCGGCGGCCATCGGCATCCTCGATCCGCCAGTAGTCGCGGCATCCGGACGTCCAGCTCCTGTCCTCACGCCACCATTCGGGCGCGATCCGTTCCGGTCCCTCGGCCACCTGCACCCGGTGAACGACCCGCCGCCAGCGAAACAGCATCGGCGGCCCAACCTCCTCGGACAGCTCCTGACCCGGCAACTCCGGCAACTCCCGTATCTCCCGTCCGGCGGCCCGCCTCGACGCGACAAGCGCCATCGCCTCGACCGGTTCGGGCCGTCTGAGCAGCCGTAACGGCCTGAGTGGCCGCCTCGGCGCGGAGAAGGACGGGCGCCAGCCGGCTGCCGTCTTGTCGAACACCGGTACCTCGCACGCCACCCGCTCGGGAAGAAAACTTTCGTGTGGCGCCAGCCGCAGCACCGCATCGAAGCCGAGACGGTTGCCGAGGCGGTCGATCAGTTGACCAAGTTCGGCATCGGCAAGCGGCGGCGATGGGCTCAGCGCCAGGACCCCGGCTCCTTCACTTGGTAGAGACCCCTCACTCGCCGGAGAGTGTCTGGAGGCTTGTTCCGCCTCGCGGGCGGACCCTGCCGGCAAGCTGGATTGCCGTGCCGCCAGCGGTTCGGTCACCGGCGCCACTAGCGCTAGCGCTTCGACGCCGAAGCCGGGGTCGAGCGTATCCAGGCGGGGCGCGAACAGCCGGCCCAGA
>CAYUNL010000366.1:0-1893 GCA_964446055.1 uncultured Alphaproteobacteria bacterium
CGAAAATCGGGCTGCGCCTGACCGAAAGCGCGGCCATGACGCCGGCGGCGGCCGTCAGCGGATTCTATTTCTCGCACCCCGAAGCCAGCTATTTCGGAATTGGAAAGATCGATCGCGATCAGGTCGAGGATTACGCGCGGCGGAAGGCCGTGACACTGGAAGAGGCCGAAACATGGCTCTCCCCGATCCTCGATTACGATTCTGGCGGAGCGAGTTGACCGCTCACCGCCATCAAGGGCGCGCTAACTCGGCCCACTCCTCCTCCGACAGCACGGTCACGCCGAGCTCCTCGGCTTTCTTAAGCTTCGAGCCCGCGCCGGGCCCGGCAACGACGTAATCCGTCTTGGCAGAGACGGAGCCCGCGACCTTGGCGCCGAGAGATTCCGCGCGAGCCTTGGCTTCGCCCCGGGTCATGGTCTCGAGCGTGCCGGTGAAAACGACGGTCCGGCCGGCGACGGGCGAAGCGGATTCCGGCGCGGTGAAATCCTCGACTTCCAATGCATCGGCGAGGCCCTCGAGGACGGCGAGGTTATGGGGCTCGGCGAAAAAGGCGAGCAGGTCGCCGGCCACGGACGGGCCGACGCCGTCGACATCGACCAGCTCGGCGAAGGCCGGCCCTTCACGGTCCTCGGCAGCGGCCATCGCGTCGCGCCAGGCATCGAGCGATCCGTATTGCTTGGCCAGCAGGCGCGCCGTCGCCTGGCCCACCTGGCGTATCCCGAGCGCGTAAATGAAGCGCTCCAGCGAAATCGAGCGGCGCTCGGCGATGGCGGCAAGGAGGTTGATCGCGGATTGGTCTCCCCAGCCTTCCCGTTCGGTCAGAACCTCCCGCTTGTCCTCGAGCCTGAAAATGTCGTCCGGGGAGCGAACGAGCCCGTCCCGCCAGAACGCCTCGATATGCTTTCGTCCCAATCCCTCGATGTCGAACGCGTTGCGGGAGACGAAGTGCTTGAGCCGTTCCACCACCTGGGCCTCGCAGATGAGGCCGCCGGTGCACCGGCGCACCGCCCCGTCCGCCTCGCGCACCGCGAGACTGCCGCACACGGGACACACGGTTGGAACCGCAAATGCCTTCGCGCCGGCCGGGCGCCTTTCCAGAACCACGGATACCACCTGGGGAATCACATCGCCGGCGCGCTGGATGACGACCGTGTCGCCCTCCCGGATATCCTTGCGCGCGATCTCGTCCTCGTTGTGGAGCGTCGCCCGGCCGACCACCACGCCCCCCACCGTGATGGGCTCCAGCTCGGCGACGGGCGTGAGAGCGCCCGTGCGGCCGACCTGGATCGTGATGCGGTTGAGGACGGTCTGGGCCTGCTCGGCGGGAAACTTGTGGGCAAGGGCCCAGCGCGGCGCCCGGCTCACGGTCCCCAGGCGCTCCTGCCAATCGTGGCGATCGACCTTGTAAACGACGCCGTCGATGTCGTAGGGCAGGGTCGCGCGCGCATCACCGATCTCGCGATGAAACGAAAGAGCCTCCTCCGCCGACCGGCACAGTCTTGAAAGGGGGTTGGTCGCGAAACCCCATCCCTCGAGGCAGCCTAGAAGCTCCGCATGCGTTGACGCCACCTGCTCCGAGACCTCGCCCGCCGCGTAGGCGAAGAAGCGGAGTGGCCGGCTGGCCGTGACGCCCGCGTCGAGTTGACGAACCGAGCCGGCGGCGGCGTTCCGCGGGTTGGCAAAGGGGTCTTCGCCCTCTTCCTCGCGCCGGGCGTTGAGGGCGGCGAACTCAGAGCGCACCATATAGATCTCACCCCGGACTTCGAGCACGTCGGGGGCGGCGCCCGCCAATTGCCTGGGCAGGTCGCGAACCGTGGCAAGGTTGCGGGTGATGTCCTCGCCGGTCACCCCGTCGCCGCGTGTGGCGCCGAGCGTGAATTTTCCGTTCTCGTA
>CAYUNL010000366.1:1903-2379 GCA_964446055.1 uncultured Alphaproteobacteria bacterium
CTTGGGCTCGCCCATGACCTCGACAAGCGCATCGGCATCGAGGCCGAGAAATCGCCTGATCCGCGTGAAGAACTCACGAACCTCGTCTTCGTCGAGCGCGTTCGAGAGCGAGAGCATGGGACGGCTGTGGGTGACCTTGGCGAACCCTTCCGCCGGTGCCGCCCCCACGCGCAGGCTGGGGCTATCGGCGCGAACGAGGTCGGGGTAACGCGCCTCGATGGCGTCGTTGCGCCGCTTGAGGGCATCGTATGCCGCGTCCGACAGCTCGGGCGCATCCTGGCGATGATAGAGCTCGTCATGATGCGCAATGAGCCGCGCCAGCCGCTCGAGCTCGGCATCGGCGGCGGCGCTATCCAGTGTCTCGACCGGAACGTCGGCCGTGGCCTCGGTCAACGGGCGCTCTCGGCGACGCGCTCGTCTCCGATCAACCGATCGGCCGCCGCGCGTGCTTCGTCGGTAATCTTGGCGCCGGAGAT
>CAYUNL010000367.1:0-2371 GCA_964446055.1 uncultured Alphaproteobacteria bacterium
GCGCGATGGAGGCGCGCGCGAGCTGGTGATGATGCGCTGGGGACTGGTGCCGTGGTGGGCCGAGGACACCAAGATCGGCGCCAAGACCATCAACGCGCGCGCCGAGACCCTCGCGCGCAAGCCGGCATTTCGCGATGCCTTTCGCGAGCGCCGCTGCCTGGTGGCCGCGGACGGCTTTTACGAATGGCGCAAAGAGGGCAAGCTGCGCCGACCCTTTCGCATTACCCGCCGAGACCACGGGCCGTTCGCGTTTGCCGGGTTGTGGAATCACTTCACCCCGGCCGAGGGCGCGCCCATCGTCTCGTTCACCATCATCACCACCGAGGCCAACGCGCTGCTGCGCCCGCTGCACGGGCGCATGCCGGTGATCGTGGGCGCCGACGATCACCGCACCTGGCTCAGCCCCGGTGCCGGCGCCCCGGCCCTGCAGGCCCTGCTGCGCCCGTTTCCCGACGACGAGCTCAGCTTCTTCGAGGTCAGCCCGCGGGTGAACAAGGTCGCCAACGACGACGCTTCGCTGATCGAGCCAGTCGCGGACAGCCGCCTGCTCTAGGGCCATGAGCAACAACCTCGTCCTCTATGCCCTGACGGTGGTGTTCTGGGGCACCTCGTGGATCGCCATCACCTTCCAGCTCGGCGTGGTCGAGCCCGAGGTCTCGGTGGTCTACCGCTTCGCGCTCGCCTCGGCGGTGCTGATCGGATGGTGCTGGTTCAAGGGCCTGCCGATGCGCTTCGGATTGCGCGCCCACGGGATCATGGTGGCCCAAGGGGCGCTGCTGTTCTCGCTCAACTACATCTTGTTCTATTTCGCGGTCGGCTACATCTCAAGCGGTCTCGCCTCGGTCACCTTCTCGACCATCGTCGGCTGGAACATCTTTTTTGCGGCAGTGTTTTTCGGTACGCCGATTCGCCGCCGTGTCGTGGTCGGCGCCGTGTGCGGTCTGATCGGAATGGCCATGGTGTTCTGGGAGGACGTGTTCGCACTCGACCTGGCGGCGGGCGGATTGATCGGGTTCGCGTTAGCGCTGCCGGCGACGGTGATCGTCTCGCTCGGCAACATGGTCTCGGCGAAGCTCCAACGGAGCGGCTTGCCGGTGGTGCAAACCACCGCCTACGGCGTGTTCTACGGCGGCTTGCTCACCACCATCTTCGCGCTTGCCCGCGGGCTCCCCTTCACCTTCGAGCACACCGCGTTGTACGCAGGTACGCTGGTCTTCCTCGCGGTCTTTCCCACGGTGCTTGGCTTCGTCTTCTATCTCACGCTTTTGGGGCGTCTGGGCACCGACCGCGCGGCCTACGCGACGGTGCTGTTTCCGATCGTCGCGCTGACGCTTTCGACGTTTTTCGAGGGCTTCGAGTTTACCGCGCTCTCGCTCGCCGGGGTGGTGGTAGTGCTGCTCGGCAACGTGATCGTCCTGGGCCGGGCCTGGTGGCGCCGGCCGGCCGCCGCCAGCACGTGAGGCGCGGGTTGCGCGCCTTCGACCTCGCCCGGCCACTCTTGCATGCCCTCGAGCCCGAGGCGGCCCATCGCCTGACGCTGTGGGCGCTGGGGCGCGGCCTGGTACCGGCGGCCCGAGGTGGCGACGATAGATCGCTCGGGTGCCGGTTGTGGGACCTCGATTTTCCCAACCCGGTAGGGCTTGCCGCCGGCTTCGACAAGAACGCCGAGGTCGCCGAGCGCATGCTCGACCTCGGATTCGGCTTCGTCGAAGTGGGCACCATCACGCCCGAGCCGCAAGCCGGCAACCCGCAGCCGCGGGTATTCCGGCTGGCCGAGGACGGTGCCGTCATCAACCGGCTGGGTTTCAACAACCAGGGGCTCGAACGCGTCGCCAGGCGGCTGTCGCGGCGCCGGCACCGCGGCATCATCGGCGCCAACCTAGGCGCGGGCCGCCAAAGCCGCGAGCCCATCGCCGATTACGCGACCGGGCTCAAGGCGGTTGCCGGATTGGTCGATTATGTGGCGATCAACGTCTCCTCGCCGAACACACCGGGGCTTCGGGCGCTACAGGGCCGCGAGGCGTTGGACGCGTTGTGCGAGGCGGTGCTGGCCGCCCGCGCCGAGGTGACGCCGGCCGGCGGCCGGGCGGTCCCCGTGCTCGTCAAGATCGCGCCCGACCTCGAGCCCGCCGAGCGCGAGGCCATCGCCGAGGTCGCGCTCGCGCGCCGCATCGATGGGATGATCGTCGCCAATACCACCGTCGGCGCGCGTCAAAACCTCAAGGACCAGCGCCGCGAAGAGACCGGAGGGTTGAGCGGCGCGCCGCTGTTCGCGCCTTCGACGGCGCTGCTGCGCGAGATGTATGGGCTGGTCGGCGCGGCCATGCCGCTGATCGGGATTGGCGGCGTCGATTCCGGGCGCGCGGCGTAC
>CAYUNL010000368.1:0-2360 GCA_964446055.1 uncultured Alphaproteobacteria bacterium
CCATTCGAGAGCTGCCGTCATTGTCTGTCCCATCGCCCGATTCGCTCCATTACATCGTCTACGATTGCATCCAGTGCGCGGCTTCCGTCGTTGTCGATCACCGCGTCCGAGGCCGCGGGCTCGTCCACGCCGACGTCCAATCCGCTTACGTTCGACACCTCTCCCGCCAGCGCGCGGCTATAAAGCCCCTTTTGGTCGCGCTCGATTAGCACTTCCATCGGCACGCGCAGATAGATTTCGAAATAGCGCGGCAGGTGCGCGCGGTTCCATTCGTGGCACTCGCGGAACATCGAGATCGTGGCGCAGACCACGTCCACGCCCTGCGCCGCGAGTAGGCGGCACAGCCGGCCGTTGCGCCAACCCGATTCCATCCGCTCGGCACGCGAGAATCCGAGGTCGGGCGCGATCGCTTGCCGCAGATCGTCGCCATCGAGGAGCACCGTCGTCTGGCCCCGCGCCCGCATACGTTCATGGATGCCGCGCCCGACCGCCGATTTTCCGGCTCCGGCGAGTCCGGTGATCCAGAACACCCGGCCGTGGGCCGGGGTGGCGAGCGTAAGCGGCGCGGCGGTTTCGGCCTGGGTCGCCGCCATCGGTGAGGGGTTCGGCATACCGCCGTCAGACTGGCGGCTTATGGTAAAGGAATGGTGAACGCGGGCACGGTCGCGCGCCGCCGCTCAGCTGGGCTCTTCGGCCTCCACCTTCACCAGGTCGGTGAGCCTCGCCCGCAGCTTCACCGCCTTGTAGTCGGGGATCTCGAACACCCAGCCCTCCACCCGCTCGGCGACCTCGCGGGCAATATCGGCGGGTGCGCGCGGCGCTGGGGCTTCCGCCTCGCCCTCCTCGGTGGCTGGCGTCTCAGCCGCCGGTATCGCCGCCTCGGCATCGTAATCGACGGTGAAACGGCCCCAATACTTGCCGTCCTGCTCCATCACCTCTGCATTGATGATCATGCCGTCGAAGCTCGTATAGGTGGCGCGGTGGGGATTTTCGGGAAACTCGATCTCACCCTCGGGCTTCACGTCCTGCATCTCCAGGAAGGCGAGGCCGGTAGCCAGGAAATTGACCTCGGATTGATCGAGCGGTGTCCCCTCCGAGGGGCTTTCGACGGCGAAATCGGGCGTCTCGCGCGCCGACTTGCCGACACGCAGCTCTTCGCCATCGGGCTGGCGCATCACCATGGTGTGGACATCGCCCATCGGGATCGAGATGATTTCCTGTTCGAGCCAACCCATTGGGTTGGTCTCGACGCGCACCGCGCCCTCGGCAAGCCAAGCCTGATCCTCGTCGGGCATGCGCAGGTAGGTGCCGTCCCGACGGAAGCCGAAGAGGTTGTTCTTGCGCTTGCCGATGATCGCCCGGGCGATCGTCTCACCGCCGGCGTCCTCGAGCGTGATCAGGCGCGATCGCGCGTCCTCGGCGGCGATGTCCTCGACTTCCAGCCTCGAATAGCGGTCGGCTCGCCGGGTTTTGGCTTCGAAAAGGCGCAGATCGGCAAGCCCCAATACCAGCTTGCGCACGTTCTCCAGCGGGACCGGATAGTCGTGCTTCGCGCCCATCGCCCAGTCCCCGCTTTCGCTGCGCCGCATCGTGAAGGCGCCCTCGCCGTGCTCGACGGTGATCGCCGCTACCGCCTCGACGCTTTCGCCCAGCCTCGGAAAGGCGAACGCGCCGTCATGCGCGATGACGTTCGGCGAGGGCCGAAGCGCAAGCGCGACGCCGGCGGCCACGACGGCAAGCGCCGTGATCGCCGCCAATCCGAAGAACGTGTACGCCCTCACCGCTCCCTCCTTGGTGCCGCGCTCATGCCACGTGCGGCGCCATGCGGCGCCCGGCGCGGGCCCGCCGCGCGATCGCCAGGGCCAGCGCGATCAAGCAGATCAAGAGCGGGATGGCGCCGATGTTGATGACCTTGAGCCAGGCGTCGAGACTGTCGATGTCGCTTCGCAGCGCGTGCTGGACCTCGCGCAGTTGGGCTCGGATCGACACGCTCTCGGCGCGAAACTCCTCGACGATCGCAACCTGCTCGTCGGACAGAATGATCTCGCCGCCGGCCTCGTCGAATTGCAGGTTGCGGATCTTGTTTTCGGTCTCGCCGAGCGTCTGAGTCAGTTCCTGCTCCTTCGCGCGATAGCGGTGCTCGGCCTCGCGAGCGATTTCATCGACGGTGTCAAAGGGTCGCACCGATAGACCGCGGCCGCGCAGCCCGATCAGTGCCGAGGAGCCAGACAGGTTGTCCAGCGCGTTGAGCACGAAATCGGCGTTGCTCGCGAAGGGGATCACCACGGGCTGGCCGAATACGTTCTCGACGCGGGCCCAGTTCTGGTCCGCCAGGAGATCGGTGTCGGCGACGACGACCA
>CAYUNL010000369.1:0-2349 GCA_964446055.1 uncultured Alphaproteobacteria bacterium
GGGCCCACCAACTTCGCGAGCCGCCGGGAAGACAGCTCCCCGTGACCACAGCGAGTGACAGGAAGATCCATCGGCGGATGCTGGGCGTGGCGTCCGATGTCGCGCCCGCGCTTACCGAGGAGATGCGCGATTCGGGTGCGATGGGATTTCCCGAGCGCGAGGATCTGGGGCTCGGGAACTTCCTCGCCCGGGCGATCATCGGACAGCAGATATCGACCTTTGCCGCGCGAAGCATCTGGGGGCGGATCGAAGGCGCGGCGGTGGAGGCTGGGCAGACGGTGCCGTCGTTCTGCATCGCGCAGAACGAGCCTGCGCTCAAGGCCTGCGGGGTCTCGCGGAACAAGATCAAAGCGCTTCTTTGCATCCGCGAGGCCGAGCTTCAGGGAATGCTCTCGAGTGAGGATACGCGCGCGATGAGCGATGAGGCCCGCTCCGCGCATCTCACCTTGATCTGGGGCGTCGGACAGTGGACCTGCGACATGGCGGCTATCTTCTATTGTCGGTCTCCCGACATTTGGCCGCTCGGCGACGTCGCCGTGCAGCGGACGTTCAAGCGCTATGTCGGCCGCCGCAGCCCGGTGCGCGCCGCGGCCCGGTTCGCGCCCCACCGCTCGTACCTCGCGCTTCACATGTGGCGCATCGTCAACGCGATGCCCAACCGAGGTTGAGCCCGGTCAAGGCCGGGATCAGGGGCCGGCGTTTTGGTAGGCGAGCACCGCGCCGGCAAGATCCTCCAGCGAGGCGCCGACGGACTTGAACATCGTGATCTCATCGTCTGTTTCGCGGCCCGGGTGTGCGCCGCGAACCAATCCGTAGAGATCGGTCTTGATGTCCGAGGCGGCAAGGATGCCGCGCTCGAGCGGCTGGACGAGGTCGCCCGCCTCCGTGGGCGCGCCATCGATGGTATCGACGAAGACGGATGCGCGGCCCACCGCCGCGTCGTCGACCTCGCGCATGTCGGGCCGAAATCCGCCGACCAGATCGAGGTGGGTTCCGGGCCTGAGCCATGCGCCCTTGACCAGCGGATCGACGCTAAGGGTGCAGGTGGTGACGATGTCGGCCTCGGCCACGGCCGTTGCGAGTTCGACCTCGGCGCGCGCCTCGATTCCGGAGTCTCTCAAGCGGCCGGCCAGCGCCGCCGCCTTGTCCGGGTTGCGGCCCCAGATGGTCAGGCGGCGCAGTGGGCGCGCGCTGGCGTAGGCGGCGGCAAGGTTCGCGGCCATCCGCCCGGTGCCGACGATGAGGTGGTTCGCGGTCTTGGGGCGGGCGAGGAAGGACGCCGCCAGCACCGAGGTCGCCGCGGTGCGGCGCGCCGTAAGCTCGCCGCCGTCGATGATGGCCAGCGTCTCGCCACTCCGACCGCTCATCAGGATGTAGCTTGCCGAGACCGCGTCTTGCTCGCGGGCGGCGTTGCCCGGAAAGATGGTCGCGACCTTGACGCCCAGATACTCTCCGGGCAGCCACGCCGGCATGAGAAGGAGCGTGGCATCGGGGTCCCCCGGCACCGCGACCGTGTGATGGTGGCGTACCGGCATCTCGCAGCCCTGGCGGAACATCTCTCGCACGGCGTCGACCAGCGCGCCCCAGGGCAGGAGCGCGCGCACCTCGTCGGCGGGAATGTCTAGCAAGGCTCGGGGTGGCTCAAGGCTGGAGCAGGTTCTTGTGGAACTGGCCCCCCTTCATGATCGCCGGCAAGTGCTCGCCTTGGCCATCGAGGAGCCCCAAGTCCTGTAGCGGATCGCCATCGACCACCAGGAGGTCGGCGAGTGCGCCGGGCGCGATGACGCCAAGTTCACCCTCGCGCCCGAGGATCGCCGCGTTGGTCGCGGTCGCCGCTGCGATCACCCCGTGCGCCTTCTGGGCCTCGGCCTGGATGTTGAGCCCGAGCGATTGGTAGTGGTGGGTGGCGCCCAGGAGGTCGGTGCCGAAACCCACCCGAACGCCCGCCTCGGCTGCGACCTCGATGGCGCCGAGCCCGCGGTCAAGGACGATCTTGAGTTTCTCCATGGCGATGTCGGGCAGGCCGAGCTCATGGCCGTGGCGGTCGGTCGCCTCATAGGCGGCCAGCGTCGGCACGAGAAAGGCGTTCTTTTCGGCCATGGCGGTTGCGGCTTCTTGGTCAATCAGGTTGCCGTGCTCGATCGAGCGCACCCCGCATCCGACGGCGTGGATGATCGCCTCGGGCGTGTAGGAGTGGGCCAAGACATAGGTGTGCCAGGCCGCCGCCTCCTCGACGATCGCGCTCAGCTCTTCGGCCGAATACTGCTTGTTGTCGACCGGGTCGTTGGGTGAGAGCACGCCACCCGAGACCATGACCTTGATTTGATTGGCGCCCGTGCGGAGCTCGTC
>CAYUNL010000370.1:0-2311 GCA_964446055.1 uncultured Alphaproteobacteria bacterium
GCGATTATCTCGTCACCTACCTGGTCTATCCGGCCTTCCCGCGGCCCGGAACGCCGGGCAGAATCAACCTCTACGCCACGCGCATCGATGATGGGACGCCCTTCGAAGGCAACGTGACATTCAAGGTGCGCGGCGATTCCTGGTTTTCGTGGCTCGGGCTAGGCGGCGATGAGGTGTCGCTGGGGGTCCAGCCGCCAGATGACAGTGTCTTCCGCCAGGGTTACGAGTTCCATGAAGCGGGCGACTACATCATCACCGCCGAGTTCCAGGCCGGGGGCGAGCCCTACGTGATTGTTTTCCCTTTGCGAGTCGGGGAGGCGTCCATGGTCGGTCCCATAGGGATCATTGTCGGCGTGGTGTTGGTCGTTCTTGCGACCATCAGCTTGGTTCAGCGCCGGCGCTCGATGACTGGCAAGATCCGTGGCGCTCGCACCCGCAAGAGCGGTGGCTGAGGCCGCCATGCAGCGGCGCGATTTCCTCAGGCTTGGAGCGAAAAAGGCGGCCGAGGTCGCAGGTCAGATGGCCAGTCAGAGGCTGGCATGGCAAGCCGAATCCTGGCTGCGCCCTCCCTTCGCCCAAACCGAGCTGGAATTCCTGCTCGCCTGTACTCGGTGCGACAGCTGCGTCGAAGCCTGCGATTTCGATGTCCTGTTCAAGCTGCCGGCGAACTTGGGACCGAGCGTGGCAGGCACGCCTGCCATGGACCTGCTCAACCGAGGGTGCCACTTGTGCGAGGACTGGCCCTGCGTGAGGGCCTGTGAGCCCGAAGCCCTGACGCTTCCGCACCGAGACAACGGTGCGCCCCCGCCCGCGGCCAAACTGGCAGGCGCGCGGATCAATCCCGATACCTGTTTGCCGTACGCGGGTCCGGAATGTGGCGCGTGCGCCCACTCGTGCCCAGTCCCAGGCGCGCTCGAGTGGGAAGGCGGGGTCAGGCCCGTCATCAATGAGGAGCACTGCACGGGATGCGCACTGTGCAGGGAGGCATGCATTGTCGATCCCAAGGCGGTCGAGATTTCCAGCCTCGTGCGCAAAGAAGGGGAGACGGCGAACGTCTCGTGAGGTCGGCCCAGTGAAACGTCATGCATTGATAGCGCTGGTGGTACTTGGGACGGGCCTCCTGGTTGATGCTCCGTCCCACGCGGGGCGCCTCTCCAATTCGGCCAGCCCTTACCTGCTATTGCATGCCGACGACGCCATCGATTGGCATCCCTGGGGAGTCGAGGCCCGGAAGCAGGCTCAACGGGAAGAGAAGCTGATCCTCGTCTCCATAGGGTATGCGTCCTGCCATTGGTGCCACGTGCTGGCGCGGACCACGTTCGCTGACGAACGCGTGATCAAAACCTTGAACGATCACTTCGTAAGCGTCCTGGTGGACCGCGAGGAACGCCCCGACCTCGACACCCACTTCATGGAAATCATGCTCGCCATGACCGGGCGCAGCGGATATCCCGCCAATTATCTCCTGACGCCCGATGGGGTCCCGCTGTTCGCGGCCGGCTACCTGGCGCCGGACCCCGAATATGGCGCGCCGGGTTTCGTGAGGGTGGTGCAAACCTTTCTCGACGCGTGGACGGGCGATCGCGAAGCTCTCTTGCGGGACGCGGAATCCATCCGCGTCCAGCTACGCGACCTCGCCGAACCGGTTTCGATGGGCGCTGCCCTCGGCGGCGGGGATCCCCGCGAAGCCGCGGTCCGCGCCTGGTCAGGCGCCTTCGATCCGACCTATGGCGGCTTCGGCCGCGAATCGAAGTTCTTCAAGCCCCATGTGCTTTCCTTCCTGCTGCATCGGGCCGTGTGGCGCTCCGATCGCGCGCTTCTGGCAAACCTCTACCGGACCCTGGACCATATGGCGGCGGGCGGGGTGCGTGACCAGTTGGGTGGCGCCTTCCATCGCTATGCCGTCGACCGCTTTTGGCAGGTTCCCCATTTCGAGATCATGCTCGACGACAACGCCTTGTTGGCGCGGCTCTACCTCGAGGCCTACCAGGCCTCGGGCGAAGCCCGCTACGCCACCGTTGCCCGAGCCATCCTCGATGACCTGGTGGCTCGGTTCCGGCTACCCGAAGGCGGTTTGGCTTCTTCCCTCGACGCCGAGACCGAGGGCCGGGACGGTCTCTACTACACCTGGACCGCGGACGAGGTGCGGTCGGTGTTGGGCGAACCTGACGCGGCACGCTTCATCGAAACCTACCTGGATCCGACCCACGGCTTGGTCGAGGGGCGAAGCGTGCTGCGCTTGAAGAGCCCGGACTCGCTGATGGAGACACAGGAGGCGACGACCGAGAGCCGGCGGCGGCTGCTGGCCGCC
>CAYUNL010000371.1:0-1146 GCA_964446055.1 uncultured Alphaproteobacteria bacterium
CGGGGCGAAGCTGGTTTCGGTCGCCGGCGGCGACGGCAAGATGGCGGCGGCCGAACTCGAAGGCGCGCTCGCCGCCTCGGATCAGGGCGACGTTCATTGCGTGCAGCCCGCGGCGCTCAGCCTCAGCGAGGCGACCGAGGCGGGTACGGTCTACAGCCTCGACGAGGTCGCTGCGCTCACCGCGCTCGCCCGCGACTACGGTCTCGGCGTGCACATGGACGGCGCCCGGTTCGCCAATGCCCTGGCCCACCTCGGCTGTGCGCCGGCCGACCTGACCTGGCGGGCCGGGATCGATGTGCTGTCCTTCGGTGCGACCAAGAACGGCGCGCTCGGCGCCGACGCGGTGGTCTTTTTCAAGCCCGAGCTCGCCGAGAGCTTCGAGCTTCGCCGCAAGCGCGGCGGGCATCTTCTCTCGAAGATGCGGTTCGTCTCGGTCCAGCTCGACGCCTACCTCGAAGGTGGCCTGTGGCTCGACAACGCCCGCCGCGCCAACGCCATGGCGCGGCGGCTCGCCGACGGGCTCGAAGGCATCGAAGGCGTCTCGCTCGCCCACCCGAGCCAGGGCAACCAGGTCTTCGCCAGCGTTCCCGAGGCGCTCGCCGCCAGTCTCGAGGCCGAGGGTTTCCGCTTTCACCGCTGGCCCGGCGGACCGAACGCCGTGATCCGCCTCGTCCTCGCCTACGACACCCCACCCGACAAGGTCGACGCCCTGGTCGCCGCCGCCCGCCGCCTCTCGGCCGCGGCGGCCTAGGCAATGATGCGGCCCGGCCCGCGGATCCGCCGCGCCCGACCGCGTGAGGCGGTGGCGCTCAGCGGCCTCGCCATGCGCTCCAAGGCGCATTGGGGCTATGACGCCGCGTTCATGGCCGCGTGCCGCGCCGAGTTGACGCTGACGCCGGCCGATCTTGCCCGATCCCCGGTCTTTGTTTGCCAGAGCGGGCGCCGCATCGCCGGATTCTACCGTCTCGACATCGCCGACCGAGACGCCGAGATTGGCCACTTCTTCGTCGCCCCGGCGCACATCGGCCGCGGCATCGGCAGGCGGCTGTGGCGACACCTTGTGCGCCAGGCCAAGCGCCGCGGCGTGGCCCGGATCGCGATCGCCAGCGATCCCTCGGCGGCCGCCTTCTACACCCGCATGGGGGC
>CAYUNL010000371.1:1156-2304 GCA_964446055.1 uncultured Alphaproteobacteria bacterium
GTTCGGTAGCCTCGGAAAGCGTTGCGAATCGCCGCCTTCCGGCCTTGGCGTACGATCTCGCGACACCATATCTAGCGGGTAGGCGACGCTAGGGGGTTATCGGTGGCCAACGAAGATCCATATGCGGTGCTCGGCGTCGCCCGTGAGGCCAGTGCGGCGGAGATTCGCAAGGCCTACCGGGCGCTGGCCAAGAAGCACCACCCCGACCTCCACTCCGGCGACGCCCGCGCCGAGGCGCGCTTCAAGCGCATTTCGGCAGCCTACGATCTCCTGGGCGACGCCAAGAAGCGGGCGCGCTTCGATCGCGGCGAGATCGACGCCAGCGGCGCCGAGCGCGGGCCGCGGCACGCCTATCGCCACTACGCCGGCGCCGACGCGGCGCAACGTTTCGCCGCGCGCGGCGGCTTCGGCGGCTTTGGCGATATGGGCGACTTCGGCGACGTATTCTCCGACCTGTTTGGTGATGCCGGCCGCGGCCGCCGGGGCCGGCGGGTCAAGGCCAAGGGCGCCGATGTGGCCTATCAGCTCACCGTCTCCTTCCTCGAAGCGGTCAAGGGCGCCAAGAAGCGGGTCAGCATGCCCGACGGCAAGCGCCTCGACGTGGCGGTGCCGCCGGGCACCCGCGAGGGCCAAACCCTGCGTCTCAAGGGCAAGGGGACGCCGGGCGTGGGCGGCGGCCGGGCGGGCGACGCACTGGTCAAGGTCACGGTCACGCCGCACCCGAGTTTCGAGCGCGAGGGCGACGATATCCGCCTCGAGGTGCCGGTCTCGCTCCCCGAAGCCATCCACGGCGCGCGCATCCAAGTGCCGACGCCGACCGGCGCGGTCAGCCTGCGCGTCCCCAAGGGGTCGAACTCGGGCACCGTGCTCCGGCTCAAGGGCAAGGGCGTCGCACGGCCCAAGGCCGCCGCGGGCCACCTTTACGTGCGCCTTGCGGTGGCCTTGCCCGACAAGATCGATCCCGAGCTCGAGCGCCTGATCGCCGAGTGGGCCAAGGATCACCCCTACGACCCGCGCGGCGAGGCCGAGGGCTGAGCGATCAGGCCTTGATCGCGGCCCGCCGCCTCATGTAAGTATCGGCCCGCGTCCCCATCGTCTAGTGGCCCAGGACATCGGCCTCTCACGCCGAAAACGGGGGTTCGAGTCCC
>CAYUNL010000372.1:0-2301 GCA_964446055.1 uncultured Alphaproteobacteria bacterium
GCGGTTCTCGGTCAGGATGCCTTCGATGTCGTCGAGCACCTTGGGGTGGGTGTCGCAAAAATCCACGATATCCTCGGCTAGCCCAGCCGGAAGATCCTGATGTACGCCGCCGGGGCGGAAGTAGTTGGCATGCAGCCGCGCGCCCGAGGCCCGCTCGTAAAAGCCCATCAGCTTCTCACGCTCCTCGAAGCCCCACAGCACCGGGGTCATGGCGCCCACGTCCATGCCCTGGGTGGTAACGTTGAGAAGATGATTGAGGATGCGGCCGATCTCGGCGAAAAGGACGCGGACGTACTGTCCGCGTTCGGGCACCGCGATATCGGCGAGCTTCTCCACCGCCAGCACGAAGGCGTGCTCCTGATTCATCGGCGCGACGTAGTCGAGGCGGTCGAAATACGGGACCGCCTGAAGGTAGGTCTTGTGCTCGATCAGTTTCTCGGTGCCGCGGTGCAATAGGCCGATGTGGGGATCGGCGCGCTCAACGACCTCGCCATCCAGCTCCAGCACCAGCCGCAGTACCCCGTGCGTGGCCGGATGCTGGGGACCGAAGTTAATGGTGTAGCTTTTGATCTGGGCTTCGGCCACGCGCCTAGCTCTCGGCCTTGTCGTCCGCGGGCGCCGCGTACTCGGTGCCTTCCCACGGGCTCAGGAAATCGAAACGGCGGAACTCCTGGGTCAGCGAGACCGGCTCGTAGATCACCCGCTTGGCCTCTTCGTCGTAGCGCACCTCCACGTGGCCGGTCAGTGGAAAGTCCTTGCGCAGCGGATGCCCCTCAAAGCCGTAATCGGTGAGGATGCGGCGGAGATCGGGGTGAGCCGAAAAGAAGATGCCGTAAAGGTCCCAAGCCTCGCGTTCGAACCAGGAGGCGGAGCTGTACACGCCGGTCGCCGAGGGGACCGCCGCGGTCCCGTCGTTCGCCACCCTCACACGCACTCGCTGGTTGTGCTTGAGGCTCAGCAGACTGTAGATCACGTCGAAGCGCTCGGGCCGTTCGGGATAGTCGGCGGCGCAAATATCCATCAACAGCCGGAACTGGCAGCTTGAATCATCGCGCAGGAACGTCAGCACCTTGACGATGTCCTCGCCGCGCACACACACCGTCAGCTCGCCGTGCTGGACCGTGGCCTCGCTCACCTCGGTCGCGAGCGCGGCGGCGATGTATTCGCCAAACTCCCTAAGCGATTCGTCCATGTGATGGGGCTCGGGCGCTATCGGACGATCGTCCCGGTGCGCCGTATCTTCCGTTGTAGTTGGAGAATGCCGTAGACCAGCGCTTCGGCGGTGGGCGGACAGCCGGGCACGTAGATGTCGACCGGCACGATGCGGTCGCACCCGCGCACGACCGAGTACGAATAGTGGTAGTAACCGCCACCGTTTGCGCAGCTACCCATGGAAATGACGTAGCGCGGCTCGGCCATCTGGTCGTAGACCTTGCGTAGCGCCGGCGCCATCTTGTTGCACAGCGTACCGGCGACGATCATGACGTCGGATTGGCGCGGGCTGGCCCGCGGCACCACCCCAAAGCGGTCCAGATCGTAGCGCGGCATCGACGCGTGCATCATCTCGATGGCGCAGCACGCCAGCCCGAAGGTCATCCACCACAGCGAGCCGGTACGCGCCCAGTTGACCAGGGATTCCAGCTCGGTGACCACGAACCCCTTGTCCGACAGCTCGTGCGAGAACCCGCGGAATTGGGCGCCCTCGTCGACGCCGGCTGCAGTCGCTACTCCCATTCCAGGGCGCCTTTCTTCCACTCGTAGATGAAGCCGACGGTCAGGACCCCGAGAAAGACCATCATCGACCACAGTCCGAACTGACCGATCTCACCCAGGGAAATCGCCCACGGGAAGAGGAAGGCAACCTCGAGATCGAAGATGATGAACAGGAGCGCGACGAGATAGAAACGCACGTCGAATTGACGCCGCGCGTCCTCGAAGGGTTCGAAGCCGCATTCGTACGGCGAGAGTTTCTCGCTGTCCGGACTTTGCCGCGAAATGACGTAGGACGCGCCCAGGAAGGCAACCGCCAAGCCTACGGCAATGCCGAGGAAGATCAGGATCGGCAAGTACTCGGCCAGCAGTGTCTGCATGAATCTCTCGGGCGGCGAATCCTACGACCGGTGCCGCGTCCCGGCGCACATGACAGGCCCGATTTGCCGGCACGAGCCATCGCGGTGATACGTGCGGCGCGTCGGGCGGCGCGCAGTATAGGAGCGCCTCGCGCGGGGGGAGTGACGGGACTCGAACCCGCGGCCTCCGGCGTGACAGGCCGGCGCTCTAAACCAACTGAGCTACACCCCC
>CAYUNL010000373.1:0-2282 GCA_964446055.1 uncultured Alphaproteobacteria bacterium
CGCGCACAGTATGAGCCCGGGGACGATTCCGGCGGCGAACAACTGACCGATGGAGACATCGGCGAGGACGCCATACAAGATGAGCCCGATGCTCGGCGGAATCATCGTCGCGATCAGGGCCGAACAGGCCGTCAGCGCCGCCGAAAAAGCCTTGTCGTAGCCGCGCCGCGTCATCTCCGGAACCAGGATCTTGGCCTGCATGGCGGCATCGGCGGTGGACGATCCCGACATCCCCGCCATGATGGTGCTGAGGAGCACGTTTACCTGCGCCAATCCGCCCACCATGTGCCCGGTAAACGCATCCGCCAGATTCATGATCCGGCGGCTGATCCCGGCATGATTCATGATGACGCCGGTGAGAATGAAGAACGGCACCGCAAGCAGGGGAAAGGAGTGGGTGACGCTGACCATGCGCTGAATCAAGGCCTCGATCTGCACGCCCTGGGCGGTCAGGAAGAAGACCATCGCGGCGCTGGCGATTGCGAAGGCGACGGGCACGTTGAGCGCGAACAGGGCGAACATGACAGCGGCGGGGATCCACTCCATCGACTCAGGCCTCCCGCACCCGGCCGCGCTCCCATACCTGGCGGGCCACATCGGTGAGCTTCCGTAGCAATATCGAGATGAAGGCAAGCGCGGCGCCCAAATAGATATAGGTGAAGGGAACCCGCAGCACCGGCGACAACCTGACGTACGAGGAGATCGTGATACTGATGGCGAGATAGGTCGCGTAGGCGAGGAACGCGACGACGATGACGTCGGCGATCAATCGAGCCGCGGCCTCGACCCGCTGAGGCAGGCGGCTGACGATGACGTCGATACTGATGTGCATGTGCCGCTTCCAGGCCGCGGCGGCGCCCAGAAAGACGACCCAGGTGAAGAACAGTCCGGCCAATTCGGGAGCCCAGGTCGAGGACTGCTGGAGGACGTAGCGGTTAAAGATGCCGTAGATGATGAGGACGACGACGATGACAAGGGCGATGCCCGCGACCAGTTCCTCGGCGTTCTTGAGGACTCCGCGCAGCACGCGATTCATCGTGTCAATCTGGACACCGTGACCTGGTGTTCGGGGCTGGCCACTCCACACAAGGAAGTGTACCGGAGGGCGCGCGCCCTCCGGTACAAGAATCTCCGCTGGCTACTTGCCCATGGCTGCCCGGACCGTATCGTAGAGCCCGGGGCTGAAGTACGTGATCTGCGAGTAGGTTATCTTTGATTTCTTGGCGAAGGCGTCACGATCGACGTCGGTCACGAACGTCACGCCCTGGCCCTCGAGCTTGTCGCGAAAGCCTTGCTCCCGGTCGAGCGCCAGCGCGGTGATGATTTCACCGGCGATCTCCGCCTCCTCGAGCAAGATGGCCTGATCTTCCGGCGACAGGGAGTTGAAGACATCGGCGCTCATGATCGGCGAGATCCAGTTCGTGAAGTGACCGGTCATCGAGATGACCTTCTTGACCTCATAGAACTTGGCCGCCCAGATCGACTCGAGCGGCGCCTCGACGGCCTCGACCACGCCCGAGCTCAGTGCCGTATACACCTCACCCCAGTTGATCGCTTGCGCGTTGGCCTCGAGCGCCTTGAAGGTCTCGACCCACATCGGTACCGGCGGAATCCGCATCTTCAGACCCTTGAGGTCGTCGGGGCTGCGGATCGGCCTGTCGGTGATGAAGTGGCGGACGCCGAACAGCCAGTTGGCGGCAAGGAGCTTCAACTTGCCCTTTTCCTCGAGTTGTTTCGACAGCAACTTGAACCAGTCGGACTTGATGAGCGTCCTGTAATCGAGAAAGTCGTCATAAAGATAGGGACCGTCCAGGACCGCGAGATCCGGGACTTGGTCGCCCCCCGCCACGCCCGGGTTGGTCACGATGATCAGGTTGGCCCCGGACACGGCCTGCTCGAGGGTATCGTTGTCATGGCCGATCTGGGCGGCCGGGAACACCTTGACGTCGATGCGCCCGCCGGTCCGTTCGGCCACCCGCTCTGCAAAGCGGATGGACGCGATGTTGATCGCATCCTGGGCCGCCATCTCGTGCGTCACACGGAGCGTAATCTCGGCGGCATTCGTCGGCGCCACGACCCCCAGCGCGAAAAGCGCCGAAAGAATGGCTAGCGTTAAGGTCCTCATCGAATCCTCCCACATTTGATGTCATTAGGCTTTACGATCGCGTGCCGATTCGTTCTTGGCGTCACGCGGTAGGCGTTCATAACCTAGCCTACTTTCTCATGCACCCGCGGACGGATGAGTTGATCTAGATCAAGGGTGGCTCGGCCCGGGGCCTAGC
>CAYUNL010000374.1:0-2243 GCA_964446055.1 uncultured Alphaproteobacteria bacterium
CCGGAGCCCCACCGCGCAAGCGGCGCAAGGGCCCCGGCCGCCCCAGCGTCCGGCGCACCGTCACGCCCGAGATCGCCCAGGCCGTGCGCCGGGCCGAGGGGGCGGGGCAACTCGGGCGCGTGCGCGAGACCCTCGCGCTCGACGCCTTCGGGGACTTCGCCGCCCGGGCGGCGGCCGACCGCGACCTTTCGCGCGGGCTCGACGGCGCGCTCAGGCGCTCCCTCGGCCTCGCCTTCCGCGGACGCAGCCGGCCCGAGGTGCGGGCGCTGCAGGCGATTCATAACGACCTGCCCTACGTCACCCACGGCCGCCATGCCCCGCTCGCCGTCGACGGCGTCGCCGGGCCCAAGACCCGCACCGGCTTCATGAGGACGCTCGAGAGCATGGGCCCCGCGCGCATGGCCCGCGGCATGGCAGAGAGGCTGCGCCGGGCTTGAGGCGGCGGGGCGGCGAGCGATCGAGGCGGTCGTAACGGCTCGGCGCGAGGCCCGGGCGCCTTCCGCCGCCTCTACTTGCCGTAATAGAGGTTGCGCGTCACGCGTGTGCCTTCACCACCGACCCGAGTACCGATGGATGGATGTATACTGGCACCGAATGTACGAGAGCAGAGATAAGTATACTGGCACCGAATGAAAGAGTCGGAGATAAGTATACCGGCACCGAATAGAGTGAGGCCGGATCAAGCGTCGAGGGCGCCCCAGCTCGTGGTGCGCTCGACGCGGATGGCGATCACCGGCAGCGGCTCGAGTGCCATGCCGCGGTATTGGGGGTAGCGGGCGCACAGAAGCGCTTGCGCCTCACCGTGCTCCGTGCCCGCCTCCAGCACCTCGGCCCGCCCGCGCAGCATGACCCAGGCGAGCCGCGACCAGTCGCCGTCGTCGTAGCGGTCGGCGACGAGGGCGACGGCCGGGTTCTCGGCGATGTTGGCGAGGCGCTTCAAGCCGCGCGCGCCGTCGCGCTTGGGCTTCTCGTCGATGGTGATGTAGACGCTATCGCCGGAGAGCGCGAAGCAGACAGGGACGACGTGAGGGGCGCCGGTGCCGTCGGCCGTTGCCAGGTGGGCGACCCGTCGGGAATCGAGGAAGCGGCGTTCGGCCGCGTCGGGCGCCCTCTCGCTCACGCCTCCTCGTAGGCCTCCTTGAAGCGGCGGATGGCGTCGATATGCGCGGCGGGCGAGGCGAAGCCGCTCCCCATGGTGTTGAGGGTCAGGTGCGTGGCGCCGAGATCCTTCCAAGCGGCGGCCCATTCGAGCCAGTCCGAGGGGGCGCGACCGCGAATGGTGAACGCGGCCTGGATTCCGATTTCCTTCGGGTCGCGGCCGGCCTCCCGGGCGTAGCCGCTCAATTTCCCGAGCGCCGCCCGCGCCTCGTCATCCGGCGGAATGCGCGGCATCCAGCCGTCGGCGATCCTGGCCGTGCGGCGCAGGACGACATCGGCATGCCCGCCGATCCAGATGGGTATCGAGCGATGGACCGGCAGGGGGTTGAGGCCCGCGTCGGTGATGCGGTGCCACTTGCCCTCGTAGGTGACGAGCTCGTCGGCCCAGAGCGCGCGCATGAAGTCGATCTGCTCCTCCGAGCGCGCGCCGCGATCGGTGAAATCCTCCGCAAGCGCCTCGAACTCGACGGCGTTCCAACCGACGCCGACGCCCAACTGCAAGCGCCCACCGCTCAATACGTCGACCTCCGCCGCCTGCTTGGCGACCAAGGCCGCCTGGCGCTGGGGCAGGATTACGACGCCGGCCACCAGCTCGATAGTCTCGGTCAGCGCCGCCAGATAGCCGAACAGCACAAAGTTCTCGTGGAACATGTCGTTGCTGTCGTAGGACCCGGACCAGCCGGGCCGGCTGGCCGCGTTGGCGCCGATCACGTGGTCGAACGCCACCAGATGGTCGTAGCCGAGGGACTCGGCCGCCTGGACGTAATCGCGGACGCCGGCCGGGTCGGCGCCGATCTCAGTCTGGGGGAAGACGACGCCGATCTTCATCTCGTGTCCTGTTTCCCAAGCTCGCGGCCACCGCCATGGACCATCAACGGCCGTCGTAGGCTTCCTTGAAGCGGCGGATGGCGTCGATGTGCTCGGCGGGCGAGGCGAAGCCGCTCTCCATGGTGTTGAGAGTCAGGTGGGTGGCGCCGAGCCCCTCCCACGCGGCGATCCATTCGAGCCAATCGCCGGGCGTGCGGTCGCCAATGGTGAACCAGCTCTCGATACCGATCTCGCCAGGATCGCGGCCCGCCTCGCGG
>CAYUNL010000375.1:0-1698 GCA_964446055.1 uncultured Alphaproteobacteria bacterium
CATTGCCGTCTATGAGGAGTTTGACCTCGACCTCGCGGTAGAGGCCGCCGGCCTGGGCTCGTATCGTGGCGGCGAAGTCGCGCGCGTCCTTGGCGGCGAGGGCAAGGTCGAGCCCGTCATCAGCATAATCGCCCACCCCCACCGCCAGCACGTAGAGCTTGGGCTTGGCCAGGAACTCCTCGACCTCCCCATCCCATTCCAGGAACACCCGTGCCGCTTCGGATGCCGCATGGCGGTTCTCGGCGATCACCGCTACCTCGACGTCGCGGCGGGGCAGCGTCAGTTCGATCTCACGCTCCACCCCCTCCTTGGCCACGATCTCGATGCCACGGTCGGTGGCCACCGGACGCCCGTCGATGAAGGCGCGCACACGCGTCACCGGGGCCTCCGAGGGCGTGCGCACACGGTAGCGGAGCGTCATATGCGGATCGCGGAAGCTGTCGAAGTCCGAATGCGAGACGATGCTGACCACCGGCGGCAAGCGGCCGGCGACCGGGCGACGACGTGGCTCAAATCGAAGAGCCAAAACAATCTCGTGGACCGACTGCGGGAGTACATGAAGACGCTCGGGAACTTCGAGACGAACGAGGGGGGCTGGTACGACCGCGTCAACTGTACCCGCCCTGATTCGCGTCTCCGGCGAGGGTAGGGTGAGTTTGCGTGGCCAGCCGTCGATTCGCTGCTCGAAGAGGTTCGACGGCCACTTGGTCAAGCCGGCGATGACGGCGCCGTCGGGGGTGGCGGCGGAGCGCGGCGAGGGTCCGACGGCCCAGGCGTGTGGTCTGAGATCGCTCGCCGGTTGCCGTTTGCGGAATCTGGGGCCTATTATAGCCACCGCGCCAGGCGATTCGGAAGGACCGACTGGCGCGCGCGTCTCGAGCGCGGCGTGATGAGGGAGGGACGTCGATGTCGGTTGCAGGGGAAGGAGCCGACGGCCAGGTGGCCGCGGTCACCTACGAACACGACGATTCGGTGCTCGTCATCATCGGCTCGGGCGCGGCCGGCGGGACGCTTGCCGACGAGCTCAGCGGAAAAGGGATCGACGTGGTGCTCCTCGAGGCGGGGCGGCGCTTCGATCCCAGTGAAATCGAGAACGACGAAGTGGCGATGGACGCTAAACTGAGCTGGAACGACCCGCGGGTGTGCACTGGCTCCTCGATCATCCCCCGCACCTTTCCCGACAGTCCCACCTCGATGTGCAAGGCGGTCGGGGGATCGACCCTTCATTGGGGCGCGGTGTGCCCCAGGCTGCTGGAGCACGAGTTCCAGACCGCCACCCTATATGGCGCGATCCCGGGCGCCGAGATCGCCGACTGGCCGTTCGGGCTTGCCGCGCTCGAGCCCTACTACGACAGGGCCGAGGACAAGATGGGGGTAACCGGGACCCATGGCATTCCCCGGCACGCGCCGACCAACAACTTCAAGGCCATGGCCGCTGCCGCCCGGCGCATCGGATACACCGACGTGCGCATGAACAACCTGGCGATCAACTCGGTGCCGCGCAACGGGCGCAACGCCTGCGATCATATCGGCTTTTGCATGCAGGGTTGCGCCTCGGGCGCCAAGTGGTCGACGGCGAACAGCGAGCTGCCGCGGGCGGAAGCGAGCGGCCGGTGCGAGCTGCGCGCCGAGTGCATGGCGCTACGAATCGAGCTCGGCCAGGACGGCCGGGTGCGCGGCGTGCTGTACGCGGACAAG
>CAYUNL010000375.1:1708-2203 GCA_964446055.1 uncultured Alphaproteobacteria bacterium
ACAAGGATGGCCGCGAGCATCTGCAAGCTGCGCGCGCGGTGTGTGTCGCCGGCAATTCGATCGAGACGGTGCGGCTGTTGCTGAATTCGGAGACCAGCGCCTTCCCCGACGGCTTGGCGAACGGCTCGGGGTTGGTGGGCAAATATTACATGCGGCACAGCTCGGGCAACTTGTTTGCCGAGTTCGACAAGCCGGTGAACATGCACCGCGGCGTCCAGGTCGCGGGCTTGGTCCGCGACGAGGCGCGGCACGACCCCGGCCGCGGCTTCGCCGGCGGATTTTACATCATGACCACCTCGTGCGGCCTCCCCGGCTATGCGGCGAGCCTGAATCCGGGGAAGTGGGGGCGGGCCCACGCAAGCTGGCTAGAGGCCTACGACCACGTCGTCTTCATGGGCGTGATAGGAGAGGACCTGGCGATCGCCACTAACCGCGTGACCCTGCACGGCTCCGAAAAGGACCGGTATGGGCTGCCCATCCCCTGCCTTCACATCG
>CAYUNL010000376.1:0-2193 GCA_964446055.1 uncultured Alphaproteobacteria bacterium
GCGGAAACAGAAAACCCGGCTCAAATCCGAGTTCTTCAACAGCCTCAGCCACAAGAGGACATTGCGGCCCGGACTGGGTGCCGAGATCCTCGCAGATGATGGCCACGTCCACGTTCTTGCCGCACTCGTCGAGGGCACGGTGAACGATGCCGATCCAGATATCGGCGATGATGTCCATCTGGCGGCACGAGTACTCGCGGTGCCGGTAAAGGTCCTTCATCCAGTTGGCGAAGCCCCGCTGGCGCTGGGCCTGGGAGGCGCAGAGGTTCGAGGGGTTGATGACGATGGCGCAGTCGGTTTCGCGCCTCAGCGCCTCGGCCCGTTCCTTCAAGCCCACGTAGTGCCCGGGGTCGTCCGGATCGGGCCAGTTCCAGCCCTCGAGTTCCTTCATGTCAGGCTCAGTGTGCTCGAAGGGGCCGTTCACCGGCATGAACTGACCGCCGGGCGCCCCGCTGCCAGGTGGTCCCCCACTCGTCGATGTAGGTGTGCTCGTCGATTACCTTCATGTCGAGGCCATAGCCGAGGTACCGGGTGTCGACGTCGAAGCGCTCCAACACCGAATCGTCGGGAAGCGCGAGCTGGCCGGTCGTGGACATGACCTCCGTCTCGTGCTCGAGGCCGAGGTGCTGTTTAAGACGCTCGTAGGCCTCGAGCGCAATCGACGAGGCACCGGTCGAACCGAAGTCGATGGGGACGCGGTCGGCCTCTTCACGGGCCAGCGCCACCAGAATCCTGTCCTTGTGTGTCCAGCTCATCGCAGTACCTCCAAGGCTTTCTGCGGGGTGCTCATGGTCCCTGCCTCACCGTTTGGTGGTCTCCTCGTAGGTGAGGAACGCGGCCGCCTCCACCGCCTCCCAATCGGTGCGGATGCCGAGCCCCGGACCCTCGGGGGCATGCACGTAGCCCTCCTGGTCGGTGCGGATGACGTCGAGCGAGCCGTACTCTAGGGCCTCACAAGGCATCGCCTGCTCGAAGTAGGTGCAGTTCTCGTGCGCCAGCATGAGGTGCAGGTTGGCGGCCTGACTGAGCGTGTAGCCCCAGCTCTGGATCTCGACGTTCATGCCGTGCGATTGGGCCACCGCCATGATCTTCTGCATCGGGGTGACGCCGCCGGCGACAGTGGTATCGACCCGGACATGGGTCCAGCAGTCCATGCGGATGACCTCCTCGATGAGCCTGGCATCGAGGATCCAATTGCCGGCGGCGATGATCGGCACTTTGACGGCCCGTTTGAGTTCGCGGTAGCCGGCAAGGTCGAAGTCCGGAAGCGGCGCCTCGAACCACGCGTAGTCGAGTTCCGAAAGCTCCTGGCCCGCCCGTAAGGCTTCCTCGCGCGAATAGCGCTGCTCGACGTCGAGCATGAAGCGTATGCCTGAATCGCCGAAGCGGGCGTGCACCGCGCGCGCCATCGCCAAATCGAGGTCGTATTCGCACCAGCAGTGAAACTTGATGGCCTTGAAGCCCTGTTCCTGCAGGACGGCCACGTAATCGACGTAGGCCTCGGCCGTGTGAAGGAGCGGCGTGCTCGCATACGAGAGAATCTTCGAGCGCGGACCGCCCAGCATCTGATGGAGCGGCAGGCCCTCGTGCTTGGCCGCCAGGTCCCAAAGCGCGATGTCGATGATCGAGTTGACCTGCGGCGCCAACGGCAGGTCGAAGGAGGGCCGCAGCCGATACCAGATCGATTCGCGGTCCAAGGGCGAGGCGCCGATCAGGCGGGGCGCCATGACCCGCATGGTCTCGGCGACGCCGGCCGAGAAGCCGAACTCGCTCATGCTCATGGCGCCGCCAATGCCCTCGAGCCCGCCCTTGGTGGTGATACGGGCGATGGTGTTGGTCACGAACTGTTCTGTGTGGTCGGTGGCCCAGGTATAACGCTTGGTCTCGGGTCCGACGGCGTAGACCTGGACGCGTTCGATTTCGAGGTCGTTCATCGCTGGTGTTCCTTCAAGTCAGAGGACCGGAGCGGGGGGCGGCGGTGCTCAAGCGGCTTGCCCGTAGTGGTGCGTTGCCATGACGAGTCAGCCCATATCGAAGCGGAAGTTCGGGAGATTGTAGCAAGAACCACCAATTCTGTGCGCCAACTGTCGCTTGCTCCCCGCCATCTTGATCCAGAAAGAACACATTAGGAGACATTTGGCCACTCTTCTCCGAATGTCCGCTTAGGGTCAAATCCGGACGTTAGCTGCGCTC
>CAYUNL010000377.1:0-1724 GCA_964446055.1 uncultured Alphaproteobacteria bacterium
GAAGCGAGGTCGGCATGTGCTGCGGCCAGTTCCTTTCGGAGTGTGGCCTCTGCGGCCTGATGCAGCGTTTTGGCTTTGCCCAGGTCGTAACGAGCTCTTAGGATATCGCCCTGGTTGCGATCGAACAGGGGGATCGGTACGGAGAACTCGACCATGCCGGCGATATCCTCGGCGTCGGGGAAGTAGCGCACGCCGCCCCCTGCCGTGATGTCGGGAATGGCGTTGGCTTTGGCCAGTTGGATCGTCCGATGACGCTGTTCGATTTCGTCGGACCAGCGGGCGAGTCGTGGATTGTTGCGGGCCAATGCCATCAGCCGTTCCTGCTCGGGCACGGGAAGGGGTTGGTCAAGATTGCCGACAGCTTGGCAGAAGGTCGGCACTCTTCCAGCCCAGGTCGAGGCAAGGGCCTGTCGGGACGCATCCAAGGCGTGTCTGGCACGGTTCAGGGAAATTCGTGCCAATGAGACACGCACGGTGGCCTTGTCACGCTCGGCGGTCGCCACCACACCAGCTTCAACCCGCTGATCGACGATCTCGTGCATCTTCTCGGCAAGACGAAGTGTTCGTCTGGCCAACTCGAGACGGTCCTGGGCGGCGATGACCATGATGTGTCGCTTTGCCACTTGGGTCACGACCTCCAATCGTTTGGCTTCGTAATCCCACGCTGTGAGGCGTTGATCCGCCCGCGCCAGGTCCAGACGCTTCTGGCGCTTGTCCGCCAGTTCGATCACCTGGCTAAGGCGGATGGTCTGTCGGAAGAAAAGGTCACCGCCGCTAGGGCCACCGAAGTTCTCGGCGCTATAGCCGGCCCGTGGATTCGGCGTGAGCCCGGCCTGGATGGCTCGCGCTTCGGCGACCCGCACCTCCCAAGCGAAGGCCGCTAGTTGCGGGTTGTGCAGGAGGGCAAGGGCGGCGGCTTCGCGGAGGGTTAGTATGTCCTTCGGCTCATCCGGACTCGGCAAGGTGTTTTCCTGCTCCGCCAATACCGTAAGGTGGTCAGGACGCCAGGTGGGGGATATCCGCTCCAAAGCGCGAGGCTCGATCCACTGCTCGAGCGGAGATGGAGCGCACGATGCTGGCATCAATCCCATGGCGATCGCTACGCTGATTCCAAACAGGCCGCGAAGCCGTCGCCACTCGGGATGTCCGGCGGTCGGTCGCATCACTGGATGGATTCAACATAGAGGCCGCTGGCGTTGACGATCAAAGTGGAGGCGTTGGGATTGATCGCGACCTTGCCTTTGATCACCAGCACGGACTGTGGCTTGATTTTCGTGGCACCTTTCAGATCGATGGCCAGTGGATAACCATGATCGTCAACGATTTGCACGGTGGCCAGGTGCGGCTTGAGCTGCTCGGACGAGGCACAGCAGTAGTCCCACGGCGTCTTGCACATTTCGTCGGTGGTGGTGCATTGGTTGGGCCTGCTCGCATCCACAACGGCCATAACGGCGCGGTTTTCGACGATCGGCTTCACACGGCCGCCGACGACGGCTCGTAACACGACTTGGTCACCTTCCTTTGCAGACTCCTTGAGTTGTGAAATGGAGGCGATGCCGGTGGGGGCCTGATCCAGCAGCATCCCGTCGGGAAGCGAGACGTTCGGGCGCCCGGCCCCATCGGATTCGTCGGTCGTGCCTTGGTCGCATCCGGCGATGAGTAGGCCAAGACAGATGGCCAGCATCGTGCCGCCGAGCATGTTCGCCTGAGTTCTTTGCATGGCT
>CAYUNL010000377.1:1734-2186 GCA_964446055.1 uncultured Alphaproteobacteria bacterium
CGGAACAGATCATCGTCTCACGTTGATCCGGATCTAAGCAGCCTTGAGAGCTTCGGTGATTGGCAAATTAAGGCATCGCAGTGTCGGCGGCAGCGATCCGACCAGCCCAATCACAAGTCCGGCGAACAGCCCGATGCTCACGACCGGCCCGTCGAAGATCAGGCCGAACGCTCCCATCGAGAAACGGATCACCAGACCGTCGAGCAGCCAGAGGCACAGACCTGATCCGATCAACGCCCCGGCGGCCGCGGCGAGCACCGACTCCTGCACGAAGCTGAGCACGATGGCCCGCCGCCCAAAGCCCAGTGACTGGAGCATGCCGGTCTCCCTAGCCCTCGCGGCGAAGGCGGCGTACATCGTGTTCACGCCTCCGAAGACGCCCCCGAGTGCGATCAGCATCGCCGTAACCCACACCATCATGCGGACGGGCCTGTAAAAGTCCGCGAGCTTAC
>CAYUNL010000378.1:0-1440 GCA_964446055.1 uncultured Alphaproteobacteria bacterium
TCGATTTCGTCGTCGACCGTCGGCCGCCGCGGTCCGCGGTCCTTGGGCTTCTTTTTGTCCGGCGCAGGGCCCGCCGGGTCGACCAGGCCCAGGGCGACGAGGCGGTCGAGCTGTTCGTCGAGGACCTGGTTGTACCCACGCGCGGAGTCGGCGGAGTCGTCGAAGTCGTCGCGCATCGCGCGCTGCTCCGCGGCGGCGGCCTCGGTGCCGACCATCAACCGGAACATGGAGTCTTCGAGGTTGTCGATCGTCCGCTGGTACTTTTCGCCGCCGTCTTTCCATGAATACAGGGCGTCGAGCCAGATCCCCATCGACAGGGTGGTCCCGATGTTCCACAGGTCCAGCAGGTCGTTGGTCGCCTTCGTTGCCTCGACCGTGGCGCTCGTGGCGTCCCCGAGTAGCTTGATCGAATCCTCGTTGATCAGGCCAGAGATTGACGCGCCCAGGTCCTCGATCGCTCCCGACTCGCGGGCGGCGCGTATCATCGACTGGATGTCTTCGGTCGCGCCTTGCAGTGCTGGCGAAATCTCGGTCAGCAGGTCGGACGCCAGGCCCCGCCATTCCAGGCCCAGCAGGTGCCCCGCGTCGGCGAGTTTCTCCGCCTCCTCGGCGGCCTCGTTGGAGATGGACCCGACCCCGCCGATCTGGTCGGCGGCCTTTTTGAACGCCTCCGATCCGTTCTCGAACGCGGGGAGTAGCTTTGCGCCGGACCGGCCCAGCAGGTCCATCGCTATCTGTGTCTGTTCCGTCCGGCTCGACACACCGGCCAGGGCGTCGGCGACCACGGCGAGCTGGTCGTCAAGGGGGAGGCGGGCGACCTCGTCGGCCTGGAGGCCCAGCTTGTCGAGGGCGTCGACGTATGTGACCGTTCCGTCCTGGGCCTCGGCGATGCCCCGGCGGAGCTTCGCGATCGTGTCAGCGGCGTTGACTCCGCCCCGGGTCAGGAGGTCGATCGCGCCCTCGACCCGCTGGTACTCCTCGGCGGTCGCGCCGACCTCGCGCGCCTCTTTCGCGGTCTGGTTGATCTGGTCGTTGAGGTCCGCGAACTTGGAGATCAGGCGGCCGACTTGCTGGATCGCCACTCCGCCGATCACGGCGGTAAAGATGCCCTTGAGGCCGGCGACGGATTGTCCGTACCTCTTCGGCCCCTTCTTCCTCGCCGCCTTCCACGCCTTCGTTGATTCCTTCTCCGCTTTCTTGAGCTGGCGGGTCAGCTTCGTAACCATGCGCTTCGCTTCAACGTCGGTCACGCCGGGGATCTTCTTGAGTTCCTTCCGTAAGTCGGTGATGTCGGCGCGGAAAGAGACGTTGGCTTCGCGGCCCATCAGGTTCCCCCATCCGCGAGGGCGAAAAGGTCGGCTTCCAGCACCTCGGCCAGTCCCGCCTCGGCCTTGCGCGCGGGCTTGCGGATCAACTCGGTGAGCGGCTTCTTTTCGATCC
>CAYUNL010000378.1:1450-2169 GCA_964446055.1 uncultured Alphaproteobacteria bacterium
GGGACTTGAGGTAGGCGGTCTGTGCCTGCGTCTTCGATGCTTGCCGCAGTTCAGCCTCGGTGTACCGGCTCCACTTGATCCGCGCGGTGTAGGGTTCGCGGTTGCTGATCGTCGTGACCAGTGCGTCGGGGCGCAACGTCGTCGTGACCCGGAACCCGCGATAGCTGGCGCCGTGGCGGTGCGGCCACTCGTCCCCGGCTCGCTTGACGACGAGCCGCGCGACCCGCTCGAACTCCTTTTTGACGCGCGGGGCTACGGCGTCGGCCATCGCTGCCAGGTCGAGCGTTGCGCCGGTGATGTCTACCGTCGACGTGCCATCACTTACTCGCACGGACCCGCCGTTCAGCCAGAAGCAGCACCCGATCCGCGTGGCTGATCGTCAGCCACCAGGACGGGGGGTGCCCATGCTCCCGGCAGATTGCCAGCATCATTCGATCCGCCCCTCCACGGGCTCCGCGGAGAAACCCGCGGCGGAGGCCACCTCCTGTTCGCTGACCTGAAATTCTACCAGCGCGTCGGCGAGGGCTCGCCCAGCGTCGGCGATGGTGGGCCATGGCATCCCAGCGGCGCGCAGGTCGTCGATCACGCGCCCGCCATAGTCCAGTCCATCCGCGGCCAGTAGTCGCGCGCTGGGTTGTTTCTCACCCGGCCACGGGGCAGCCGCCGGCCAGCAGGCGCCGACGGCGGCCCCGTACCCACGGGGAAGGTTCCGACCCAGG
>CAYUNL010000379.1:0-2157 GCA_964446055.1 uncultured Alphaproteobacteria bacterium
CTTCAACGCCGCTATCTTGTCCGCGAAAAACCCTTCGAAATCCATGATCTCCCGCCGGCTTGGGTCTCCGGGTGCTACTACCCCGGTTGAGGGTATATTCTGTCACAGAATATGGGCGGTGTCCCAACCTGGATCATGTTCACGCCGGGCCGGAAATGCAGCGATGAGTGAGCTTTGGGCGGATCCGCTCCTCATTGAGGAGGAGCTGGGCGAGGACGAGCGGATGGTGCGTGACAGCGCCAGCGCCTACGCTCGCGAAAAGTTGATGCCGCGCATCGTCGAGGCCAACCGGCACGAGCGCTTCGATCGCGCGATCGTGGCGGAGATGGGTGCGCTCGGCTTCCTTGGGGCGACCATCGATGGCTACGGATGCCCGGGCATCAGTTACGTCGCCTATGGCCTGCTCGCGCGCGAGATCGAGCGCGTCGATTCGGCCTATCGCTCGACGCTGAGCGTGCAGTCCAGTCTGGTGATGCACCCGATCCACGCCTATGGCAGTGAGGAGCAGCGCCAGCGCTTCTTGCCGGGGCTCGCCAGTGGCAAGCTCATTGGCGCGTTCGGGCTGACCGAGCCCGACCACGGCTCCGATCCCGGCGGGATGGCCTGCCGGGCGCGCGCCACCAGCGGGGGCTTCGTTCTCGGTGGCACCAAGACCTGGATCACCAACGCGCCGCTCGCCGACGTGTTCGTGGTGTGGGCGAAGAACGACGCCGGGACGATCCGCGGCTTCCTTTTGGAGCGCGGCATGAAAGGATTGTCGACGCCGGCCATCGAAGGGAAGTTCGCGCTCCGCGCCTCGCCCACCGGACAGATCGTGATGGACGAGGTCTTCGTCCCCGGCGAAAACGAGCTGCCCGGGGCGAGCGGCCTCAAGGGACCGTTCGGCTGTCTCCATCGCGCCCGCTATGGTATCGCCTGGGGCGTGCTGGGGGCGGCCGAGTTCTGCTGGCACGCGGCGAGGCGCTACACCATCGATCGCGAACAGTTCGGCCGCCCGCTGGCGGCGAACCAGCTGATTCAGAAGAAGCTCGCCGACATGCAGACCGAGATCGCGATCGGCCTTGGGGCCTGCCTGCGGGTGGGGCGGCTACTGGATGCGGGCCGCGCGAGCCCCGAAGCGGTCTCGCTGATCAAGCGCAACTCATGCGGCAAGGCGCTGGACATTGCGCGCGCCGCACGCGACATGCATGGCGCCAACGGCATCGCCGACGAGTTCCATGTCATCCGGCACGTCATGAACCTCGAGGCGGTCAACACCTACGAGGGCACCCACGACATCCACGCCCTTATCCTCGGCCGTGCCCAGACCGGCATTCAAGCGTTCGCGGAACAGAGTTAGTTCAGCGGCTACGGTAGCGGACTTCGGCGTCCCAGAACCGTTCGAGGTTGCGCAGGCAACGGTTTAGCGCCGTTAGGTCGTGCTTGCTGACCGGGCCGTCGGACAGGGCCTCGACATTGCGCTCATAGAGCGAATCGATGCGCTGACGGATGGTCATCCCCTTTTGCGTCAGCCGGATGCGGATCGAGCGTCGATCGTGGCTGGATCGCTCCTGCAGCAGGTAGCCGTTGGCGACCAACTTCTTGACGTTGTAGGAGACGTTCGAGCCCAGGTAGTAGCCGCGATAGGTCAGCTCGCCGACTGTCATCTCGTCGTCGTTGACGTTGTAGAGGATCAAGCTCTGGACGTTATTGATATCGGTCGCGCCGATCCGCTCGAGCTCGATCTTGACGACGTCGAGGAATCGACGATGAAGACGCTCGATCAGCTGCAGGGATTCGAGGTACGTGGCCTTGGTGTGGACGGCCGTCGTCTCGGGCACCGATTCGTGCCCGTCTACGGCCAGTGCGTTCGGTGTCGCGACCATCCCACGATGATCGGGCAAATTCGCTAAAGATCGTTTAAAACCCTGCGCGCCAGGGGTAGCGCCGAGCGGGCGTTGTAACGACGCCCCTCGGCACCTAAGATCGTTACCGCCTCTTCGGCTCAATAACCGAGTTTCCGGCGTATGAGCGGACCCATCGCCAGACACTACCCGCCGCTCGGGGCGTTTCCACGCACCCGCTTGCGGCGCACCCGGGGCCAGCCATGGTCGCGCCGGCTCGTGGCCGAGAGCGCGCTCAGCGTGGACGATCTCGTGTGGCCCTGTTTCGTCCACG
>CAYUNL010000380.1:0-669 GCA_964446055.1 uncultured Alphaproteobacteria bacterium
CGAGCAGCAGGAAATAGAGCGCAACTCGCAACCGTGGCGCGCCACGGCTCCGACCTCCCGGCAAGGCGCGAAGCGGGGCCAGTACCAACGCGGCGCCCAGCACCACCGCCTGGGCCAGCGTCGCAAACAGAATCAGCGTTCCCCACTCGATGAGCGAAGCCGCGCCTTGGCTGCGCAACGCCAACAGCTCGGGTAGGGCGCGCCAGCGGAAGAAATCGAAGAAGTACGGGCGGTCGTCAGTGGCCGGCCTGAGGTCGAATTTGTAGCGGGCAACAAAATCGGCACGGCCCGGACCGAGAAGCGCCACGGCCCCGTCGTGAAACAGCGGCCCGTCCAAAAGGTTGTAACGATTGGCCTCGTCCCGCGTCATGCCCGGGTAGTACACGAGATCGAAGGCGCGGGCAGAGGCGAAGGCACGCGCCGAGGCGATCTCGGGCGCGGTGAGTTCGCCCTTCTTGACTACGAGCGTGGTTGTCTTCCATCCGCGGATAAGGATCAGTCGCTTGGCCGGATCCGGCACACCGGTCGCTTCCAGCGCGGAGATCGCGGTGGCGAAGAGCTTTAGCGAATCGCGCGGTGGCAGCTTCAGCCAACGGCTTACCGCGAGCACGCCGCCGGGGGCCAGTCGCGCTAGGTAGTCGCCGTACGCCTCGCGGGTATGGATGTAGC
>CAYUNL010000380.1:679-2141 GCA_964446055.1 uncultured Alphaproteobacteria bacterium
GCGGTGTCGCTGGTCGGCGATCCGCTGGTCGAGCCGGCCGAGGCGGCGAAGGTGTCGAGAATGGGCACCTGAATCAGGTCGTAGGGTTCGCGGCTGGCGGCGGCGAAGGCGCGGGCGTCGGCGACGTGAAGTTTGACGGCTTCGGCGGCGTAGATACCGCCCGAGAATCGGGCGAATCGCTGGGCCACGAGATCCGCTACGGCGGGATCGACCTCGACCGCATCGATGGCGGCCGCGTCATGATGAAGCGCTAGGAGGACGTGCGCGCCGGTCCCAGCGCCAAGCACCAGTACCCGGGGCCGGGCCACGAGGTGATAGGGCAGCGCCTGGGTCATGAAGTCTAGATAGGCTGCCGATTCCGGCGTGCCGTCGTAGCGCGCAATCGCCGCCGGCCCCTGGCCATCGATGAACAACCCAAGCTGCTCCGGCAGCTCTGCGGTTGCTTGAAGACTGAGCCCGGGCGCATGCCGGAAGGGAACGATCGGGCTCTCGACCACCGCGAGCTGGCCGAGCGGGCTTGACCCGCTGGCGACGACCTCGGCGCCGGGCACGCGGAGCGCCATCGACAGCCCCTTGTATTGGGATATTTGCGGGGCGATCCAGTTTGCCGGTGCCGCTCCCGCGAGGACCAGGCCGGCGATTGCAATGCCCAACGATCGCCCCCACCGACCGGCGCCGAGCCCGGCGAGTGCTGCGGCGGCGAAGCCGAGCGCGAGAACGAGCCGTAGTCCGTCCTCCGCATCCACGACGAATAGCGCCCCGATAACCGCGGCGGCGCCGATACCCGCACCGACGAGGTCGAAGCGATAGATGCGGCTGGCCGCCTCGCCAAAGGCGGCGAAGGCGAGACCGACGCAGTTGGCGGCGAAGAAGAACGGCACCATGAGTATCAGGTACGTGGCTGCCACCGCGAGGAGCTGTGCGGGTTCCCACACCACGGCTAAGGCGTTGAAGGGAATGCGCTGGACCACCGCGAAGGCGAGGAGAGAGGTGAGCCCGAAAAGCGCCGCGTTAACTTGCCAGGCGGTGATGTAACGGGCCAGCAGCCAGCTCCGCGCAAGTGCGATGAAGGTGCCCGACGCGCCATAGCCCAGCAGAGCGATCGAGATAATCATGAAGGCGAAGTGGTGCCACTGCACGATCGCATAGAGCCGGACCAGCAGTACCTCGAATGCGATCGCCGCGGCCGAGACCAGCGAGATGGCGGCGAGCGGCACGCTCAGCGCCCGCCGGTAAGTGGCACGAACCGGACCGGCAGGAGCTGTCGGATTTGGATGCTTTCGTCCTCGTGCTTGATGACCAACATGAGCTGCTGGACGCTAAAGGGGTCGCCAACCGGGATCACCATGCGGCCGCCCGGTTTGAGCTGGCGCACCAGCGGCGGCGGGATGTGGCTCGCCGCGGCCGTGACGACGATAGCGTCGAAGGGGCCGCGCTGCTCCCAGCCGTAGTAGCCGTCGCC
>CAYUNL010000381.1:0-1889 GCA_964446055.1 uncultured Alphaproteobacteria bacterium
TTGCCTCTCCGCGCATCGCGGGGCCCCCACCTCCGCCGGCGGCCTGGTTCACTTCGTCGGTGAGCCCGCGGAGTTCGCCGGCCAAGGCGGCCTGCTCGGCGGCCAGATCCGCAAAAGGCGAGCCGGCCCCCAGTTCGGCCAGCGCTTTGTCCAGCTGCGCGACGGCCTGGGCCAGATCTGCCCCCGACTGCTGTTGTCGGTCCCCGGCGCCGATCTTGTCACCTTTGCCCAGCTCGTCGGCGGCCGAGGTCATCTCCTTGCCGGCCTGCTCGGCGGCCCGGCCCGCCGCAGCCAGCGCGCCGCCGTCCTTCGATCCGGGCTCGGGGGCTATCTCGCCGGCAGCGGCCTGCAGTTTTTTGGTCGTCTCGGCCGTTCGGCGGGCAAAGTCTGACTGGAGCTTCTCGGCGGCCGGCAGTTGACCCACCGACAGGTCCGCCGTGACCTCGGCCAGCGTCTTGTGGCTTTCGGCCAGGTCCAACAACTCTCGGCGGAGCGCCGCGACCCGGCCGGCCGGCCCCGTCGGCTGATTTGGCTGGCGATCGCCCGTTTGGGCCAGCAACTGCTTTTGCCTGGATACGATTCCCTGGAGACGTTCACTCAGCCCGCGCAACTTCTGGGCCATCCCATCTCCCCGATCGGAAACGCGAGACGCATATTCGTGTTCACGCTGGCGCCCGAGCAGCGCATCGACATCCTGCAGCATTTTTTTCCAGGCGGCGAGTCGTTCGGCCCGCTTGTCCACATCCAGCGCACCGGTACGAAGAATTTCGAGCATGGTTTTCAATTCGGCGATGATCTCGGCCTGTTTGCGATCGGCCGGCGCGAGCCCCCCCCGGCCGAGCAACTGCACCACCTGTTCCATGTCCTCGGCGATGAAGGCGCCCTGGGCCTGGCGGACGGCCTGGCGGACCGCCCTGGCCGATTCCGGCTCCGTCTCGGCAAGCAGGTCGGCCGCTGCGAGCATTCCGGCCAAGAGTTTTTGAAACTGTTGGCGGGCGTACTTTTGCCGATGCACCATCTCCGTGTCTTTGACCTCGGAGCCCTGACCCGCCGCCGAAACCGCCAGCCACGCCACCAGGACGATCGCCGGCAACGCCACGCGGCGGCCAAGTTGTCTTTGGCCTTCGGAGCTCCTGAATTTGGCTGTCGAGAACAACATGCTCTGCCTTTTCGGTGTATTTGTTTTCGTCACCGGCGTGCGGGCGTCACTGCGGGTCGAATACCTCCCCGGCCCTGCGTTTCAGCCGATCGCTGATGCCCTGTTTGACCTCTTCGCTGACTCGAATGATCATACCAAGTGTTCGGGCCAGTTCCTGGATGCTTTCCAACTGCGCCATGTCCTTCATCACCTGCTCCATACGGTCGTAGAGCCCCTGCTGGATCTCGGCGATCCGCGCCAGTTCGCCGGCCGACTCGGCGCCGCCCTCAGCGGCGACCGCCGCGCTGATCGCCGACAGGATCGCGGGCATGGGCTCGGCCACCAGATCGGCCAGCGGTTCGATGATCCGTCCGGACATACGCTGCCGATCGGCCGGCTTTCCGGCCCGGTTGATGGTCATGACCGTCAGGATGTTGCGGTACGTGCGAACGATGGTGGAGACAAACGTAGCCGCCGTCTGTTGCTCTCGGCCGCTCTCACGGGCAAGCCGGCGCACCTCGGCGGCCTGGTCTGCCGACCCGGCCTGATCGCGGGCGGCCAACGCGCGATCGCGGGCCCGGGCCTGGGCAGCCAGGGCGTCCTGCATGCGCATCCGCATCTCTTTTTGTTGTTTGAGCAGTTCAGCCAGCAGTTCGGCCTCGCTGACCACCCGCACCTGTCGAACGCTGCTGACGCGCACGTTCGGACCGTCGGCGGTGACAGGCAGGGAATCCGCGGCGCCGACGGCCAG
>CAYUNL010000381.1:1899-2135 GCA_964446055.1 uncultured Alphaproteobacteria bacterium
TCGATCCGTGCATCGGCCACCGTCACGTTCTTCACCGGCGGGCGGATCGTCCGCAGGGGAATCTTCGCCGGTTCGGTCGATTTGCCCACGCCCGTCACCAGCGCCTCCAAAGACGTCAGGCCGTAGTCGTCCCGCGCCTCGATCTGCAACGGGATCATTGCCCGCGGCGTGACCGCGCCAGACAATCCGGGCCAGGCGGTCTTTAAGCTGGGGGGCTGGTCGTACCGAATGTGAAT
>CAYUNL010000382.1:0-2124 GCA_964446055.1 uncultured Alphaproteobacteria bacterium
GTCCCACGCCGCGCGCATCGCGGCGTGCCGTTTGGCAAGCCGCTGCCGCCGCGCCGTTACGTCTTCCTTCTGCACGCGCCGCCGCAAGGCCTTGGCCAGCATCGGCAAGGCAACCGCGGGATCGGCGGCAATCGGTACATCGCAGCGGAAGTTGTGGCTCGGATAGCGAGCGAAAAAGGGATCTACGGCGAGATGTATCACCCGTGTCCGCTCCCGGATCGTGGTGCGAGACGGGAACCACGGGACGTCACAGTCGATGACGAGGATCGCGTCCGCCTTGGCGATCCCCGGATGGATCTGCGATCCGAAGACATAGCCGGCGTGACAAGGGTGGGTGGCCGGAAAATTGGCGTGGGTCGGACTGGCCTCGAGAACTTCGATCGCTCCGGCATCGGCGAGCTTCACCAAGTCGGCGACGGCTGCAGTGTCCCTGCCCAATTCCGAGGTGATGATGAGGGGGCGCCTGGAGCGAGCGAGGATTTCGGCCGTTTCCTCGATGTCTGCCGGATCGGGAAACCGGCGGCACCTGACTTCGCGCCGAGAAGGGGACGTGATCGTGATTTCCGGCAGGGGCTGGGCAATCACGTCCCGCGGCAACGACAGGTAGACCGGTCCGCAGGGCTCGTCGAGGGCGAGCTCCAGGGCCCGGTCGACGACCGACTCGAGCTGTGCGGGATGTCGAAGTTCATAGTCCCATTTGACATATTCCCGCACCATTCCCGCCTGATCGTAGCTCTCCTGCGCCCATTGGACATGAATGTCGCGAGCCCCGGGCAGGCTGCCGTCGTCGGTCAGAGCGGATCGGGCGGCGAGAACAATCATGGGAACGCGTGCGCGCGACGCGTTGATGATGGTGCCCGCGGCGTTGGCTGTACCCGGGGTGGAATAGACGATGGCGACTTGTGGCCGACCGGTGGCCTCGTAATAGCCGTGCGCCATGGCGATCGCGACCTGCTCATGAGGCACCATCACTGGCCGCGGGGTCGACTTGCCTTCGGCTTCGAATTTGGCGAAAGCGTCGATAATCGAGGTGAAGGCGTTGCCGATGACGCAGTCCACCCCGCGCTCTCTGATGATTTCGAGCAGGGCCTGCCCGACCGTTTCAACGCGAAGAGTCTTCGATGCCATGGGCCGCCCTCACTGCAGTTGTGCGCCTTCGTTCACCCATCGACCGAGCAGCTTTCGTTCGGCTGCCGTCATACCGCTCTCATGCCGGTTGGGCATCGTCAGGGAGTCTACGGCGCGAACCTTGATTCGTGCCGCATGACGCTTGATGTCTTCGGGTCGGTCGAAGGCGATGCCACCCGGGACGGGGCCGAAGGTGCGATCCGCGGGGATCGTCGAGTGACAGTTCAAGCATCGTTGGATGATGATGCCGCGGGCCGTGGCAAAAGACACGCCTCTCCCGCCCGCTGCCTCGCCTGGCGGCGGCAACGCCGATATCACGAAGGCGGTGATGCCGAGTGCGGTCACGGGGACCAGCGTCCACACCCCGGCCTTGCCACTCACGACCACGTGTCGCAGCCCGACGAATGCCGCCAACAGCAGGGCGATGACGATCCAGGCGAAGCGATGGCCGTAGATCACGGGATAATGGTTGCTGAGCATCAACACGACGGTGGGAAAGATCAGATAGCTGTTGTGTACGGAACGCTCCTGAGCCCGCGCGCAGATTGCCGCATCGGCCGGGCGATCCGCGGCTTGCGCCTCGCCCATCTCTCTTAGGGCCGGCAGGATCCTGAGCCAAACGTTGGCCATCAAAAGGCTGCCGAGGATTGTGCCAAGCAAGATGAAGGCGGCCCGGCCCGAAAAAACCTGGCTGAGGCCCCAAGCCGCAGCAACGAACAAGACATAGGAAACCGCACCCAGAAGGACGGGTCGCCGGACCGGCGCCGCCCGCCACAAAAGATCGTAACAACCCCAGCACAAGGCGAGCAGAACGGCGATGCCTGCCGCCCCTAGCAGGCCATCGATGGCTTGCCCTTCGGCGTCCGTGAGAAGGCCGCCACCCGGCAGGTGGGCGACCATGACGAGCAGCAGGATTCCACTGACCCAGGTCAGCGTTGTCTCGCGCTTGAACCAAACGTGCGTCTTCGCCAGCCCGTCGGGGCCGAGCTTGAGCTT
>CAYUNL010000383.1:0-2121 GCA_964446055.1 uncultured Alphaproteobacteria bacterium
CGGTGTGCCCGGCTGGCATTTCATCGACCTCTATCCGGCGATCTACAAGGGTAAGGAGAGGAAGCCGAGGAACTTCCAGATTCCGCAACTCACCTACGCGGCCGATCATCCGGGCGAGGATCTGCCGCGCTTCCGCTTCGCCTTCAAGATCGTCGAGGAAGACGAGGCCACGCGACAAGCCGCACGGTAACCGGAAGTGAAACGGGGCGCGCCAGCCAAGAAGCGCGCCCCGAGTGTCTCAATCGACGCCGGTCGTTTCCGAGCCCGCTGCGCCGACGTATAGACGGTTCAGGAAGTCCATGGCGATCGCGATCGAGCCGTGCTCGAAGGTGTCGTTGTGGCCAGCCTCGGGCAGGAACACGCCTTCCTTGGGCTCCGCCGCGGCGGCCAGCAGGCGCCGGCCCAGGTCCACCGGCACGATACGGTCGCGCTCGCCATGAACGATCAGCAGCGGCGCCCCGATCGTCTCGATCCGGGACAGTGAATCGAAGCGGTCGCGGATTAGGCGGCGCACCGGCAAGAATGGGTAGGCGCGCTGGCCGGCGTCGGCGGCCGAGGTGAACGGCGCCTCGAGAATCACCGCGCCCAGGCGGCGCTGGCTCGCCAGGTACACCGCGACCCCGCTGCCGAGCGATTCGCCGAAGACCACGATCCGCTCGGCCAACACGCCCTGAGTGTCGAGGAAATCGAGCGCGGCGCGGCCATCGGCGAACAAGCCCGCCTCGCTGGGGGTGCCGGGGTTGCCGCCGTAGGCGCGGTAGCCGACCAGCAACACGCCGAGGCCGGCGTCCAACATCGGTCGCACCTTGTAGGCGCGGTCTGCGATGTTGCCGGCGTTGCCGTGAAAGTAGGCGATGGTCGGCGCGCCGGGGAGACGCGCGGCGGCGTACCACGACACGAGCGCCAAGCCATCGTCGGTGGCTAGCCTCACCGCGGCCATTTCCGGCACGCCCGCGGCCGCCGGGGAGGGCAGCTCGGCGGACGGAAAGTACATCAGCGAGCGTTGCAGCGCGTAACAGCCGCCCAGCAAGAGCGCGTAGCCGACGACCGCGCCGCCGAGAATCTTAGCGACCCACTCCACGCTCCCATGATAGGGCCGCCGCCATCCGATGACACTTGTGTTCGCTAATCTGGATCAGCGCGCGCGTCCCGACACCGTGCGAAGATAAATGCCACACGGCCTGGAATCGGGGCGGCGCCGGTGGTGACAGGCGTGAACGGCTGGGCTATGAAGGTCCTAGTGCGCAACGGGAGGAACCCGCAATGAAGATCGGAATGGTTTCCGACAGCCTGCATCATTTGAGCTTCAACGAACTCCTGCCCCTGGCCGCCGAGATCGGGGTCGAGACCCTGGAGATCGGCACCGGCAACTGGGCCGGCGGCGGCCACATCGACCTCGACGGCTTGCTGGAGAGCAAATCGCTCCGCAAGGAGTACGCGGCCAAGGTCAAGGACCACGGCCTCGAGATCAGCGGGCTCAACTGCAACGGCAACCCCCTGGCACCGGGCGAGCCCGGCAAGGCCCACGACGCGGTGTTGCGCAAGACGATCGAGCTTTCCGCCAAGATGGACATCAACCGCGTGATCACCATGTCGGGCTGCCCCGGCGGCGCGCCCGGCGACACCTGCCCCAATTGGATTACCTCGACCTTCGTGCCCGAGCTGCGCCAGGCGCTCGATTGGCAGTGGGACGAGGTGGCGATTCCCTATTGGAAGGAGGTCGCCGGCTTCGCCGCGAACCTCGGCGTCCGCGAGATCGGCCTCGAGAATCATGCCTACGCCGTGGTCTACAACGTCGAGACGACCTTGCGGCTGCGTGAGGCGGCGGGCGAGGTCGTTGGCGCCAACTTCGATCCCAGCCACTATGTGTGGATGGGCGGCGACCCGCTTGCCGCGATCCGTAGCCTCAGCGGCGCCATCCACAACGTGCACGCCAAGGACACTCGTATCAATCCCGCCAAAGCCGGGCCCAATACGACGATCGAAACCAAGAGCCCGGACCGTTTCGCCGAGCGGTCGTGGAACTACGTCACCCTTGGCCACGGCCACGACGAGGCTTGGTGGCAGAGCTTCATGGTCGAGCTGCGCGTGGCCGGCTACGACGACGTATTATCGATCGAG
>CAYUNL010000384.1:0-2106 GCA_964446055.1 uncultured Alphaproteobacteria bacterium
TGGTTGCCGGCTGCGGCACCGGTCGTCACGCCATCATGAGCGCGCGGCGGTTCGAGGGTGCCCGGGTGCTCGCCGTCGATCTAAGCCGCGCCAGCCTCGCCTTTGCTGCGCGCAAGGCGGGCGAGCTCGGGGCCGAGGCCATCTCCTTCCTGCACGGTGACCTGCTCGACCTCGATCGCCTCGACCGCACCTTCGATGTCATCGAATGTGTCGGCGTCCTCCACCACACCGAGGACCCCGAACGCGGCCTTGGTACGCTCGCCGGCCTGCTGCGGCCCAAGGGGCTGATGAAGATCGGCCTTTATAGCGAGACCGCGCGCAGCACCCACAGGGCGGCTCAGCGGTTAGTCCGCGACCGCGGCGATCCCGGCACCGCCGAGGGTATCCGCGCGGCGCGCCAGCACCTCTTGTCCCTGCCCGCCGAGCATGCCGCCCGCCCGCTTGCCGAGCGCGCCGACTTTTATTCGCTTTCGGGCTGCCGCGACCTCATGTTTCATGTCCATGAGCGCCGCTTCACGCTGCCCGAAATCGCGACCATGTTGGAGCGCGCCGGGCTCGCATTGATTGGATTCGAGTTCGCCGACAGCTGGGTACCGGCGCGATACCGCCAGCGCTTCCCCGACGACCCTACCGCGACCTCGTTCGAGAACTGGCACCGCTACGAGCGCGACAATCCCGCGACGTTTGCCAGCATGTACGCCTTTTGGGTCCGCCGCGGCGACCCGGCCTGATCAGCCGCCCTTCCTCTTCGCCTTTCTCGCCTTCTTTGCCTTCGCCGGCATCGCTCCGACCCAGTCGAGCGCGCGGGTCAGCCATACCATCACTTTATCGGGCTCGTCCCGCCAGGCCTCGGGGAAGGCGACGTATTCCTTCATCGGCCGCCCCGACATGGGCTCGAAGACCGCGGTGCCAGGTTCCTTCAAAAGTGCCGCACGGTCGCCCTCGTCGAGGCGAACGAAAACCGCTTCGCCGAACACGCCGATAAACATGTTGCCGTTCACGAAACCCGCGAAGTTGCCGAACATCGGTCTGACCTGAACCCGCGGATCGTCGGGAACCAGGGAATCGAAGAACGCCTTCAACGCTGCGTCGGGACGGGGAAACGCCACGGCGGCCTCCTTCTAGGCCTCCGGCCTAGGCCGCGCTCACTTCGGCTTCCAGTACTTGTCGATGTAGTGCTGGATGCGCTCGCGCATGAACGTCGCCGACTCGACCGCTTTGTCGGGCAGGTAGGCGAACACCTGGTTCGACATGATGCCATCGAAGCCGACCTCGGCCAGGGTCTTGAAGAATACCTCCCAATCGACCTCGCCCTCGCCGATGTTGAGGTGCTGGTGGACGCGCGCCGTCGAGCCCGCGGGATTGACGACGTAGCGCCAGCCCGCCTTGTGATTGAAGGAATCGGCGACATGGACATGGGCCAGCACCGGCGCCGAGTAGCGGATCATGTGCGCGAGGTCTTCGCCGAGGTGAAAGGTGTGCGGCCCGCAATAGAGGTACTTCACGTAATCCGAGCCGATGGCCTGCACCATGTCCACCGCAAGATCGTTGTCCTCGATGAAATCGTCGGGATGGGCCTCGAGGTGGAGCGGCAGCTTCTCGCGCTCGAAGATGGGCACCAGCTCGTCCATCGATTTCCAGAACGCGATCTCGCATTCCTCGGCCATCTCGGGGCCGACGCGATAGTTGCAGCGCTGCGGCGAAGGCCCGCGATCGAAGATCGAGTTCACCGTCTGGCACTCGAGCTCGAGGGCGATTTCGATCGCTCGCTTCCAATAGCGCACGGCCGCCTCGCGCTCGTCCTCGAACGGGCTGGACCAGCGATAGGTGACAAGCATCGTGGCCAGCTCGACCTTGGCCTCGCGGAGCGCTTTCTTGAAGTCGGCGATTCGCCCCTTGTTGGCGCGCGGCGGGAGATACTCGGGGATGAACTCGTCACGCGAGCACATTTCGAGATAGTCGTAGCCAAGCTCCGCCGCCATCCGGGGAATCTCGGGAATCGAGAGGTCAGCGTGCATCAAAGGATCGAGAGCGATCTTCATGTCCCCCCCCAACACGGTTTCGATATCCCACATTAGGCGCTAGGGTGGCCGACGAAAAGCCCGA
>CAYUNL010000385.1:0-2092 GCA_964446055.1 uncultured Alphaproteobacteria bacterium
TCTTATACCGGACTCTAAGCCTACAATCAGCGATATTTCAATCTATCTGGGAAATGCCGGCTAACTTGCCGGCATGATTTGGTGGAGGCGCCGATGGATGATCCGAGAATCAACGGCGAGCGCCTGTGGGCCAGCCTGCTGGAGATGGCGAGGATCGGCGCGACGCCGGCCGGCGGGGTGTGCCGTCTGACCCTTTCCGATTTCGACAAAGAGGCGCGGGACCTGTTTATCGCCTGGTGCGAACACGCGGGGTGCGCGATTTCGGTGGATCGCATCGGCAATATTTTCGCGCGCAGGGCCGGGGACGACGACAGCCTGTCGCCGGTGATGACCGGCTCTCACCTCGATACCCAACCGACCGGCGGCAAGTTCGACGGCGCTTACGGCGTGCTCGCCGGGCTCGAGGTGATGAGGACGCTCAACGATTATGGCGTCGAAACAAAAGCGCCCTTCGAAGCCATTGCCTGGACCAACGAGGAAGGCTGCCGGTTTACCACGTCGATGGCGGGCTCGGGCGCCTTCGCCGGTGTTTACACGATCGAGTATCTCTCAGCGCTCAGAGACGTGGACGGCCTCGCATTCGGTGAAGAGCTTGAACGCATCGGCTATGCCGGCGCCGAACCCGTCGGCGGGCGGCCGGTGGCCGCCTATTTCGAGGCCCACATCGAACAGGGACCGTTCCTCGAGGCGGAGAACAAGACCATCGGCGTCGTCACCGGCGGCCAGGGCAAGCGGTCTTTCGAGATCACCGCCACCGGCCGGGAGGCCCATGCCGGCACGACGCCGATGCCGGCGAGGCGCGATGCGCTGATGGGCGCGGTGCGCATGATTACCGAGGTCGAGGCCCTGGCGCTGGCCAAGGCGCCCGATGGCGTCGGCACCGTCGGCATGATCGAGGCCAAACCGAACTCGCGCAACACCATCCCCGGTACGGCCTTCTTCTCCGCCGATTTGCGCCACCCCGACCCGGCCGCGCTCGATGAGATGGCGGCGGGGCTGAAGCAATCTTGCGCGCGTATCGCCGAAGCGGGCGGTCTCGCATACGAGATGACCGAGGCCACCCATTATCCCGCCACCAAATTCGATGAGGCTTGTGTATCCGCCGTTCGCACCGCGGCGGAGCGGCTCGGTTACAGCCACCGCGACATCGTCTCGCGCGCCGGGCACGATGCCTGCTCCATGGCGCGCACCACCCCGGCGGGGATGGTCTTCGTGCCGTGCGAGAACGGCATCAGCCACGCCGAGATCGAGAACGCGACGCCGGAGGACCTGGCGGCGGGATGCAACGTCCTGCTCCACGCCATGCTCCAGATCGACGGATCGTAAGGTGGCGCCGGTAACGTCAAAAGGTTTGTGTCAAGGAGAAGAGGGTCAGTACTCCCTGGTTTGAGTTTTCGTGAGCGAACACCGCGAACAGGAATCGATCCATAGAGGTTCGGTCCTGGAAGACGCCCATGGGTCGAGCCCGGCGACAGCGGATCGCCCGCCGGCAACGGGCCAAGCGACGGCGTGTCTTCTTCGTCCTCTTCACCGGCTTCTCCCGCGGCGTCGTCAGCGACCAAATCCGACCCCTCCAACATGGCCTGGCTCACGGGGTGCGATGGCTGGTCCTTCTCTGTGCACCAATGCGCAGGCGTCCAACCGGATGCCCTCGCTGTCCACATCAAACTTAAGGAGACGATTTCCACTGAAATTTTTTCAGCGGGCCAAGCCCTCGCGCTAACTTTACATCGCGGGCAGGCCATGGCAGAAGGCGCGCGCTGCTGCTAAATTGTGGCTCCGCCGTCGGCGGCGTGGCCGGAGAGAGAAGGGTCGGCGTCCGTTTCGCCTCGCGATTATCCGCCGAGGGGTGATCGAATGGACAGTGAGGCGTTGGGAGATCCCGGGAGATGGCCAAGTACTCGATCTTCAGCCTGGTCCGCAATGCCGCCCGCTATCACGAGGGCTGGCCGCGCGTCTGGCGTCAACCCGAGCCCAGGAAAGCCTACGACGTGGTCATCGTTGGCGGCGGCGGCCACGGCCTGGCCACGGCCTATTACCTCGCCAAGAAGCACGGCATCACCGACGTAGCCGTGCTCGAGAAGGGCTGGCT
>CAYUNL010000386.1:0-2090 GCA_964446055.1 uncultured Alphaproteobacteria bacterium
TGAAACCCCGATGCAGAACTACGGCTACAAGAAGATGGATGAGATGTGCATGGCGTTGGGGGCGCGGCGCACGATCGAGACCCAGGCCGAGCCCGCCTATCACCACCTCGGCGTCTGCCGAATGAGCGCGAACCCGCGCGACGGCGTCGTCGATCCGTGGGGCCGGGCCCACGATGTGCTTAACTTGTTCGTCTCGGACGGTAGCGTGTTCCCGTCCTCGGGCGCCGCCAATCCGACACTGACGGTGGTCGCGTTAGCGATCCGCCAGGCCGAGCACATCACCCAGATGATGGCGGCGGGCGAGCTTTAGCCCAGCCTTTCGCGCCCAGGGATCGACGATCTCGACGCCTCTTCAGCGCCACCGGCACGACCGATGTTTCTCGTTGTTTGCGGGCCCGGGTTTCATCACGCCGGCATCTGAGGAAGGTCCAACTCTCGTTGTTTTCAAAAGTCGCCTCGCTAACAGGGGGCCGTTTACACATTTAAGGAGCAGGCGGCGGTTTTTTGCCTCCTGTGGGGAGCCGACTAGTCCTCCTCGGCGGAGACCTCCCGCTTGTGGGCAGCAAGCGCCATCAGCCGACGGTCGCGCCACGCTTGGCGATCCGCGATTCTATCGAGGGGAAGCGCCGCTCGAAGTTGCGTCTCGACGGCGTCCAAAACTGGGCCCGCCCACGGCGCTGGCTCACCGCGCCCCCGGGCGAGCCCCAAGTACATGGGACCATATCGCTCGACATAGTCCCGAACACCGCCGGGCGCGTTGAGGTCTATGGTCTCGAAGGGCCCGATGAACGACCACCTGAGCCCGATACCTTTGGCCAGCCCGCGGTCCACGTCTTCGACGCTCGCGTATCCGTTTTCGACCAGCCAAAATGCCTCCTGCAACAGCGCACCCTGCAGGCGGTTCATAATGAACCCTTCGATCTCGCGCGCCATCGAGATTGGCGCTTGGCCGATGCGTTCCATGAGTGCACGTGTCCGCTGCATCGTTACTGCGTCGGTCCAAGGCGCGGGCACGAGCTCGACCGCCGGAACCAAATACGGCGGGTTGATCGGGTGGGCAACCAGGCAGCGGCTGCGACCCTTGAGGTCTTCGGTGAAGGCCGAAGGCCGGATCCCGGTGGAGGAACTCGCCAGCACCGCCTCGGCGTCCGCTTCCGCGTCGAGCCCAGCGAATACCTCGGTTTTGGCGGCGACGGTTTCGGGGACGCATTCCTGAACGTGCCTCGCGCCGTCCAGAGCCTCGCCTTGCTCGGCCGTTCCTGTGATGCGTGACCGCACCTCGCCTGCCGTCGCGCTGTTGAGGAGATCAAGCTGCTCCAGGTCGACCAAGTTTTGATCGATCGCGCCGAGCGCTTCGGCTACCGCCTGGGGCTCGGCATCGTAAAGGCGGGTCTCGCAACCGCCGCGGGCAAAGCTGATGGCCCAGGCCCGGCCTACGATTCCGGTGCCGATGATCGCGACGCGTTCGCGCACGAGTGGCACCTCACCTCTAGCCGAAGTGGCTCTCGGGCGCGATCTCGGTTACGGCCCGCGTTCTCTGCTCCGTAGCTCCGGCTCGCTCGGCCATGGATTAGCACCTTCCCTTTGGCACGCCGCCGATCTACGGAGCAGCTGTTTCCATCCTAGTCGCGCAAGGAAAAAGAGGCCAGTACGTCCGGGTGTGTCCGGGAGTTGGCCGTCGAGTACTGGGAAAAGTACGTCGTGCCGTTCCAGATAGACTAGAGGTTAACCGGCTCAGTCACGGGACGTGATTTGTGGGGCGCTTAGGCGTGTTTCAGAGTGCATCACAGTCAATGAGGTCGATCAGGTCAGGAAGAGTAAGCCAGGGCAACTTCGCAAGGACACAGGCTAGAAGATGGGCCGCGGTCCTCCCCTGCGGAACTCCTGGATCATCACCGCGACGAGGAGTAGCGCGCCCTTGGCGAGCAGCTGATAGAAGGTGGGCACCCCCATCAGGATCAGGCCATTGTTGAGGGTGCCGATGATCAGCACGCCCAACAGCGTCCCGACGATCGTGCCGGTACCTCCGCGCAGACCACAGCCGCCCAGGAAGGCCGCGGTGATTGCATCGAGCTCCAGCCCCTGGCTGC
>CAYUNL010000387.1:0-2083 GCA_964446055.1 uncultured Alphaproteobacteria bacterium
CCCGATCTTGCCGTCCTCCTCAAACTGGTCCTCGACACGGGCGATATCGCGCAGGTAGACCTTCTGCCCGTCGTCAAGCGCGCGAATCTCGATGGCGCCGACGGCGTTGGCGTCCACGGCAAGGCCGACGCTACGGACTTGCCTCTCGAAGTCCCCCTCCAGCGTGCCCGACGGCAGATCCTGCGAGCTCGCCGCGACGCGCGCGGAGATATCGGCCAGGGTCAAGTCGTGGTGCCGCAGCGTCGCAGGTGCGATCTCGACCCAGACCTCCTCGTCGCGCGCGCCGAACAGGGTCACCTGATCGATCCCTGCCGCAAGGAGCGTGTTGCGTACCCCTTTGGCGAGCGCCTTCAACGCGGCCTCGGTTACCGGCCCCGACAGGACGAGCCGCGAGATGGTGTCGTAAAGCACCACGCGCTGGATCACCGGGGTCTCGGAGTCCTCGGGGAAGGTCGTGACCCGACTGATCGCGGAATCGACGTCCGAAAGCGCCGACTGCATGTCGGCCCCGGCCTCGAACTCGATCAGCACCGCGGCCGCCCCCTCGACCGCGAACGAGATCACTTGCTTCACCGAATCGAGGAACCGGACCTCGGGCTCGACCGCCTCGATGATGTTGGCCTCGACATCCTCGGCGGCGGCGCCTGGCCAAGCGATTTGCAGGGTCACGAAATCGATGCCGAAGGTCGGAAAGAGCTGGGTGTTCATGTTCACCAACGCCACCGCCCCGCTGACGATCGCGAGAATCGCCAGCAGGTTGGAGGCGTTGCGGTGCCGTACGAATAGCCGGATCAGGTCCTTGGGCGACATCTCAGCGTACCTCGACCCTGATCCCTTCCGAAATCTCGGTGAAGCGGGTGATCGCTACACGGTCGCCGTCCTTGAGGCCGCCCTGGACGACGATCTCGTCTCCGTAATGGGCTACAACCTCGACGCGCCGAGCCGCCAAACGATCACCCTCGACGATGTAGACCGTATCGCCGTGAAGGGCACTTTCGGGCAGCCGCGCTACAGCCGAGTATCGGCGGTCCTTGAGCTGGACCTCTACGAAGGCGCCCGGGCGAAGCGGGCTCTCCAGGTCGACCCCACTTAGCCGCGCGTAGACCGGGACGCCCCCGCTTGCCGGATCGATATTTGCGCCGGTGCGCTCGATGGTCGCCTCGGCGGTGATGGTGCGCGGACCCACCGTCCACACCACCCGCGCCGGCCGGCCCTGGAGCTCGCCTTCGTCGAGCAAGCGCCCGAACTGGGCGTCGGACAAGTTGACGTGGACCTCCAACAACTCGGCGGCGACCAGGCGTGCAACCCGGTCGTTGACCGAAAGTCTCTTTCCCACGGCGGCCGAGGTATCGGCCAGGAAACCGTCGAACGGCGCGAGTAGTCTGGTACGGTCGAGGTCACGGTTCGCCCGCCGCACACCGACTTCGAGACGATCGATTATTGCGTTCTGTTGGGCAAGCTTGGTGGCCCACCCATCGAAGGCATTGCGGCGCACTACGACGGCCTCGCGTTGGCGGCTGAGGGCCAGCCGGGCGTCGTCGAGCGCTTTCTGAGAGACTGTGCCGCGCTCGCGCAGGACCTCGAATCGTGTGACGTCGTCGGCGATCATGCCGGCCTGCTCGATCTCACGATCGAGGGCCTCGGATTCGGCGTGACCGCTGGCAACAATCTCCTCGGCGCGAGCCCGGGCCTCGGCCAGTTGCGCCGTACGCTCGTCCAATAGCGCCTGAGTGTCGAAGGGGTCGATCGCTACCAACAACTCACCCTTGCGCACCGAGCCACCTTCGAAGAAATCCTCGCCGAGCGCCACGACCGGTCCCGCCACCAGCGCCCGCATCTCGACCTCGCGGCCGGCGATCACCTCGCCGAAGACAGTCATGTCGGGCTGCAGCTCGCCATAGGCGACCTCAACCGTCTCGACCACCCACTGCCGCTCTTCCGGGGGTGCGCGCGCAAGCTCGGGCCGGTTGGTCATGAGGAGGGCAGCGATCGCGATGCTCGCGGTCAGGACGACGATGGGCAACACGATGCGCATGTTCCGCCTCACTGGCCGGCCGGCGGTGCATCGGCGCCGGTTTGCAGT
>CAYUNL010000388.1:0-2082 GCA_964446055.1 uncultured Alphaproteobacteria bacterium
GCTCCAACAGTTCCTCCGCCCACTCTCGCAATGGACCCCGCAGCCATTCACGGATCGGCACCGCGAAGCCCATCTTTGGACGTTCGACGATATGGCGCGGGACGTGCCGGTACAAGACCTCGCGCAACAGGCGCTTGCCGACGCCGTTCTTTATTTTCATGGAAAGCGGCAGCCGCCATGCGAATTCGATGACCCGGTGGTCGAGAATGGGCACACGAGTTTCCAAGCTTACCGCCATCGAGGCGCGATCCACCTTGGTCAGGATGTCGTCGGGAAGGTAGGTAAGCGCGTCGAGATAGAGCATCTGCTGGGTGAAATCCGACTGACCGCCCAAGGGATCACCGAGGCCAAGGACCGAGCGGGGCGAGGCGCCGCCCACGACGATCTCCTCGGGGTTGTTGCAGTGGCTGACCAAGCCCCGATACATGGCCATGGCATCGCCCGCCGCAAGGATGCCCGCCATCTTGTGGATCTTCTCGCCGCTCGAGCGCTGGCGAAAGGACGGCGGCAGCACCGGGCGCAGGCAGGCGAAAACCCGGTCCCAGCTGTGGGGCGCGAGCCAGGTCATGGCCGAGGCCGCCCCGCGCAGCATGCGCGTGGGCTTGCCCCGCGCCCATTCGGCGATGCTCTGGCCCCACAGGTGCCGGTTGTAGCCGCCGAACGCCTCATCGCCGCCGTCCCCCGAGAGCGCCACCGTGACCTCGCGTTTGGCCATCTCGGAGACGAGAAAGGTGGGGATCTGCGAGACGTCCGAGAAGGGTTCGTCGAACATGCGCCCGAGCCTGGGAACGACGGCGCGCGCTTGCTCAGCGGTCAAGGTAAGCGCGTGGTGGTCGGTCCCGAGGTGGCGCGCCACCGCGTGCGCGTCGCCGGCCTCGTCGTACTCGGCGTCCTCGAAGCCGATGGTATAGGTCTTGACGGGCCGTGTGCTCGCGGCCTGCATCAGCGCCGTCACGGTACTCGAATCGACCCCACCCGAAAGGAAGACGCCCAGCGGAACGTCCGCGATCATGCGCCGCCTCACCGCATCCGCCAGGAGTTCGTGAAGGCCTTCCGCCGCCTCCTGCTCGTCCCCGGGGAACGGATCGGCGCGCCCTGCTTCCGCCACTTTGCGCAAGGACCAAAATGATTCTACGCGCGGTTCGGCCGGGCCGCCGCTATCGAGTGTCAGCATCGAGCCCGGCTCAAGCTTGGCTACCCCGCGATAGATCGACCACGGCGCGGGCACGCAGTTGCGCTGCATGTAGAGCGAAAGCGCCTCGCGGTCCACCTCGGCGCTAAACCGCGGGTGCGCGACAAGGGCGCGCAACTCCGAGGCAAAGCCGAAGCCCCCGTCGATGCCCCCGTAATAGAGCGGCTTGATGCCCAGCCGGTCGCGCCCGAGGTGAAGTCGGCGCGACTCCCGGTCCCAGAGCGCGAAGGCGAACATGCCGATGAAACGCTGGAGCGCGCCGGCGACGCCCCACTCGACGATGGCGGCCAGCACGACCTCGGTGTCGGAGTGGCCGCGGAAGCGATGCCCCTTGGCCTCGAGCTCGCTTCGGAGATCGGGGAAATTGTATACCTCGCCGTTGTAGGCGATGACCCACCGCCCGTCGGCAGAGTGCATGGGCTGGGCGCCCTCCTCGGAGCGATCGATGATGGCGAGCCGGCGATGTCCGAGCGCGATGCCGGCCTCGGCGTCGACCCAAACCCCGGCGGAATCGGGGCCGCGGTGGACCAAAGTATCGGCCATCCGCTGCGCCGTTTCGGCAAGCACCTCGGCGGTCGCCCCCGACCGCGCCTCGACGAATCCGGCAAGCCCGCACATCGCGCCATGATACCGGCGCGCGGCATGGTGTGGAGCGAAAATCGCATCTCGCGCTGTTGCGGGGTGACTTCCCGCTTCTGAAACCTTTCGCTCCGCACTAAGCTCACGCCGTTTCTCTGTCGCGCCAGACGAGCCCCATGACCCACACCCACCGTTTTGATCCCACCATCCTCCGCGAATACGACGTCCGCGGGATCGTCGGCGAAACCATCACCCCTGACGATGCGTGGGCGCTGGGGCGGGCCTTCGGCACGGTGATCGCTCGCCGCGGC
>CAYUNL010000389.1:0-2052 GCA_964446055.1 uncultured Alphaproteobacteria bacterium
TGGAGGCCATTGCCCGCCATGCCATCGATCGCGACAAGCGGGTTGCCTGGTTTACCCTCGAAACGCTCGAGGAAAAGCTACGCGGCGCCAGGGTGGACGGATCGGTCGCCAAGACCGTCGCGGCGATCTGCCGCTGCGATTTGATCGCCGTCGACGACATCGGCATGCTGAAAGCCACCGAGGACCAGGCCCAGGCCTTCTACCGGATAATCGACGCCGCCTACGAGCGACGATCCATCGCTATTACATCAAACTTGCACCCCTCGGGATTCGACGCCTTGATGCCCAAGACGATCGCAACTGCCGCGGTCGACCGCCTGCTCCACCACGCTCACGTCATCGTCACAGAAGGTTCTTCGCACCGCCTCCAGGAGGCAAAGCAGGGTACCGGGGTCGTGCCGCTGCCCAGGTAGCGCTCCGCCTCGACCGAGTCAACCGCTTCGCGGTTTCCCTCCCTCCCTTCGCTCGCTCGGTGACACGGCCGAGGCTCCGCGCTTATGCGACGACCAAGTCGGGTGTCACCCGACTGAGCTTGAACGCTCGGAATTCTGATGGCCACCGGACCGGAATTTCGGTGGCCACGAGGCCGGAGGTTTCGTGGCCATGTGGCCGGAATGTTTCATGGCCCTTGACAGAGTTCTTCAAAACCGGCAGGAATTGGGTAGGTTCCTTTTCGAAGTGGGTAGGTTCTAGCCAGGGAAGCGCTTCTTCCGGCATGACTCGGCGCAGCTTCGCGCCTTGGGTTCGAACATCCGTGCATTTTTGGCGGATAAGCTAATGGGCGGGTGGCGCTCCGACGATGGTGACGATACGGGGAAAACAATGGCGCCAGCCTGCTCTCGGTTCGGTCCGTCTCACTCGGGATGACGGCTGTCGGTACTAGGGCGTCGCAATAGTTCAAGGAAGATCATTGCAGCAGACTCTTGGGTCAAGCGACCCTGCACGGTGGAGGCATGGGGAGTCGCTTTGCGACGCTAATGATGCGCGCCTGAAGGAGCTCGTACGCGCCGGCTCCACCGAGGCTTTCGCGGCGTTGGACGCTCGCTACCGGCAGGCACTCGCAAACTACTGTTCCTCGATCGTCGGCCCGGATTTGGCCCGAGATGTCGTTCAGGACACGCTGTTGAGCGCTTACGAGTTCTTGCGCGGCACCGACGAAGCGGTCCAGGTTCGGGCGTGGCTTTACAAGGTCGCGCGCAACAAGGCGCTCGACATTGTCCGGAGGGCGGATTGGCGCCACTATGAACTCGACGAAAACTTCGACGGCGTGCCGCAGCCTCCGTCCGTTTTCGAAAACCAGCAACGCGTACGAGACCTCACCCAAGAAGTTCGGTGGCTGCCAGACGCCCAAAGACGGGCTGTCATCGGTGTCGCCTTCGAAGGTCGCCGTCCAGGTGAGGTGGCCGATTCGCTCGGGGTCAGCGGCTCCAAGTTCGAGCGGCTCATGCGCCAAGCGCGCAAACAGCTCAAACACGCGGTGGGCGCGCTCTTGCCGCTGCCGTGGATCAAGTCGTTGCTGTCGGCGAAGCCCGCCGCGGGAGCCGCGTTGGCGAGCGGAGGCGGGAGCGCTGTGAAAGCGGGCGTGATTGTTGCCGTGACGACAGGCGCGATCGCCGGAGCGGTCCCGGTTGCCCAAAGCATCTCCGGCGACAAGTCCAGCGAAACAGCCGCACGTATCGGCAAACTTGTAACGGGTGTGTCCACAGGGGCGCCCGCCAGCGCCAGGCTGGGCACGCGAGCCCCATCGGCCGTGAATGCCGGCTCCTTGGCCGATGCACTCAGATCCGCGGGGCTGTTCAAGCCCACCCGTCGGCCGGCTGGCGACAGAAAGGCGAGATCGCCGAAGAAGTCAGGCTCCCGCCCGCCAGCTCGCCGCCAGGCCCCGAGCGCGACGACGGCTCCGTCGGGCGGTGGTTCAGGGCGCCTCCAGGCGCCAGTAGCGTCAGGTCGTTCCGGCGCCGGAGGGGCTGCCTCCAGCTACGCGGGAGGAGGAGTCACTCCTGTGCCCATCGCCTCTACGCGACCCGCTGCCGGCGGCAACGGCTACGGCAG
>CAYUNL010000390.1:0-616 GCA_964446055.1 uncultured Alphaproteobacteria bacterium
CATCAGTCCTCGCTACTTGAACGGCGAAGCGTAGGCAGTTTCCGCCCTCCGATCAATCCCGACGGCGGCCCGCTGTTTCCGTTCGAGACGACGACGGCCGCGATACAAAAAAACAAGCGGCCAAGGCCGCTTGTTTCGACTGACGTCGGAACAGTTCCAGATTACGGAGAACTGGCCGCTACTGAGGTCGCGGCAGGTGTGCTCACGGCCGTCTCGTCCTCGCTGATCGCCGCAGCAATGGCGATCCCGATCGCTGCAGCGACCGCCACGCCAACGGCGATAGCCGTAGCCGAAAGACCTCCCCCGGCGCCCGCCGCGGCACCGTCTTCCTCCTGTCCAGCGGCCGCGCCCAGACCCGTCTTTTCCGCCTGAGACTGCGCCAGTGCGAACGTGGGTGCCAGCGCTAGCCCGATGCACAGCGTCATGGCCGTCAATCTCTTCCTGAAAAGCATTTGCGCGGACCTCCGACTTGTAATTTCAGCAGCAATCTAGCGGCAATCCGACCCTTCCGCAAGCCCGAAAGGCGCTGAATATATACCGCCGACCGCCGCGGCACAGCGTTTCTTTGCGACCCACACGGGCCACGTCCCCACTTCATACTGTGCGATTTCGCGCC
>CAYUNL010000390.1:626-2042 GCA_964446055.1 uncultured Alphaproteobacteria bacterium
GGGTCCGCCGCAGCATGACTTCGACATAGTTGCAACTTGGCAACAGGCCAGGGTTCGCTCACAACCGGTTGGCGTTGAGGAACCCGAGGATCAGGCGCACGCTATTGGGATCGGCGAACACGTCATGACCCTCGCCACGCTCGAGGACGATCGAACGCGAGCGCGGTCTGTTGTGCATGAATGCCCCGCAGTCGCCCTCCTGATCGGGGGCGCGCGTGGAATCGTACCAGGGGTCGTCGGCCCGCACGATGGCGAGGATGGGGGTTTCAAGGGGTGCGGCGATGCCCCGTACCCGGGGCACGCCGGTACAGGTCCACTGGGCGATGACCCGGGCCCTGAATTCGTCGCCGTGATAGAGCGCCGCCGCGACTCCCCCTTCGCTGGTGCCTACGAGATAGAGGTTGTCCGCGTCGACTGCCTCGAGCTGGCTCAGCCGTTCGAGCGCGTAGCCGATCTCGGCCTGACGGAAGTCGTAGACGAAAAGGTTGAATCCGCCGATGCGCGATTCGGGTTCGCACTGTAGGGGTCGGAACCGCCTCGCCATGCTGTCGGGTGCGATGACGATGTAGCCTGCGCTGGCCAGGGTTTCGAAGAACGTGAAGTTGCCGATCCCGGTGCAGCCATGAAGGTACAGAACCACCGGTTGCCGGTCGCCTTGCGACAGCGCGTCCAGATAGCCGGCGAGATCGACTTGCTCGACCGTACTCACGCGCGCCGGCCCCGATCCGCGAGCCGGCAAGGCGATCACTGCCTTGTCCCAGGTCCGCTCGAGGTCCGAACGTGGATCGAGAATGCCGCTCGCGCACCCTGCCAGGGAGAGCACCAGTGCGAGCCCGGCCAATGCCTCTCCCGCAGCGAACCTCGGTACCGTGGCCATCGACGCGATCCTCAATCGCGCTCGATGCCGCCCAGCAACGGCGCCGCGGCGACCCACCACGCCGGCCGCTGCGCGGTCACCCGAGCCGCTGCCTCGGCCGCCTCCGCCGAATCGGCGAACAGCGCAAAGCAAGTGGGCCCCGAGCCGCTCATTCTCACGAGCAAATTGCCGCGCTGGGCACGCAGGACCTCCAGCGCCTCGGCGATCTCCGGCGCCAGGCCCCGCGCCGGACGCTCGAGGTCGTTGTCTTGTTCGCTCAGGACCTGCGCGAGTTCAATCGCGCTCCCCACGGGCGAAGCATTTCGCCAGGGCGCGGCTCGCACCACCGAAGGCGGGGGCTGGGCGTCGAACGCGGCGTAGACATCCGGCGTCGCAAGACGCGAGCCCGGGTTTGCCAGGACCAGATAGGCCGCGGGAAGTGCCGGCGCCGGCGCCAACTTCTCGCCCACGCCACTGACCAGCGCGGCACGGCCCGACAGACACACCGGAACGTCCGCACCCAGTCGCAATGCCAAGGCCGCGCTTTCATGATCGGCAAG
>CAYUNL010000391.1:0-2032 GCA_964446055.1 uncultured Alphaproteobacteria bacterium
TCGGATCGAGGCGGCCGCCGACTAGGATCACTCGATCGGTCCTGCTGCCGACATCCAGGGCAAGCGATTGGAATCAAAGAAATAACCGGCCCGGCGATCGACCTCGCGCTGAGACGGTGCCTGAGGATGGATGCGAGCATCTGATTTAGATCAAGGAAGAATCCAGCCGCGGCGACTATGGGCTTGGCGAGGAGGGCTCCGATGCGGCGTGCAAGCGAACGTTTGTTGAAACCTTGTCCATGGTTTCACCTTGGCGGCGGTGGCCGCCACGGGGCGATGGTGATCCTCGCGGGCGCCTTATTCGGGATGCTCGGACCGGCCCTCGGCGCCGAGCCGGCGGGCGATCCCCTCGAGCGGGCCTTCATGGGCGGAACGGCTTACGTCGACGTCCGCTTTCGCTACGAGCACGTCGATCAGGCCGGTTTCTCCAAGGACGCCGACGCGACCACCGCGCGGACGCGCATCGGCTTCGTGACCGACGAGACCCTGGCGCTTTCGGGCCGGATGGAGGCGGAGCGTATCGACCACCTCGGCTATCAACGCTTTAACAGCACCATCAACCGGCAGACGGATTTTCCCGTGGTCGTCGATCCCGACGAGACCGAGATCAACCGGCTCTATCTTCGGTTTACGGGGTTCGCCGACACGACCCTGAAAGGGGGTCGCCAGCGCATCGACCTGGACAACGCCCGCTTCGTCGGCAGCGTTCCCTTCCGCCAGAACGAGCAGACCTTCGATGCCGTGACCGTCGTCAATACCAGCCTGCCCGACACCCGCCTGTTCTACGGCTACGTCTGGCACGTCAACCGGGTCTTCGGGGACCGCTCCGCAAACGGCAATTTCCGCGTCGACACCCATCTGTTCAACGGATCCTACAGCGGCCTCGGGTTCGTGAAGCCCTCGGCCTACCTCTACCTCCTGGACTTTACCGACCCGGCCAGGGAGAACTCCTCGACCGCGACCTACGGTCTCAGGTTGACCGGCAAGACGGCCATCGCCGAGGGCTGGAACGCCCTCTATACCGCCGAGTACGCCCATCAGACGGACTGGGCCGACAGCGCGGTCGACAACAGCCACGACTATTACACCGCCGAGGTCGGGCTGGGGCGATCAAGCTCGCCTCGGTCCTCGACCTCACCGCCAAGCTCGGCTACGAGGTCCTGGACGGGGATGGCACGCGGGCCATCCAGATGCCGCTCGCCACCTTGTTCGCCTTCAACGGCTGGGCCGACCGGTTCCTGGCAGCGACGCCGGCCAACGGCCTGATCGACCGATACGCCGCCGTTGGCGCCAAGGCGTATGGGACCAGCTTGCTCGCCGTCTACCACGATTTCGACGCCGAGGAGGGCAGCCTGGACCACGGCGAGGAATGGAACTTGCGGATCGCCCGCGGCTTCTTCGACCACCTGACCCTGGCGCTCCGCTACGCCACCTATTCGGCGAAGAACACCTCGGTCGATATCGACAAGCTGTGGGCCACCGCGCAGATCAAGTTCTAGGCCCTCTCTTTCGCCCGGGCGGTAGAGGTGGGGGCGCCCTCACCCCGGTCCCCGGCGGGGTCGGCCCCATGACCATCGCCTGCCTGTTGGCGAACACCCTCACTGCCGCTCGCCGCCAGCACGGGCTCGAGGCGAACTAGCCGCGGCGCTTGAGTAACCTTAGGCGTAGCGCGTTGAGCTTGATGAAGCCCTCGGCGTCGCGCTGGTCGTAGACGGCATCGTCTTCGAAGGTGGCGTGCTCGGCGCTGTAGAGGCTGTTGGGCGAATCGCGGCCGATCACGCTGACACTTCCCTTGTAGAGCTTGAGGCGCACCGCGCCGCTGACGTTCGACTGGCTGTGGTCGATCGCGGCCTGCAGCATCTCGCGCTCGGGCGAGAACCAGAAGCCGTTGTAGACAAGCTCGGCGTAGCGCGGCATCAGCTCGTCCTTGAGATGGGCGGCGCCACGGTCGAGCGTGATCGATTCGATGGCGCGGTGGGCGGCCAGCAGCACGGTGCCGCCCGGCGTCTCGTAGACGCCGCGTGACTTCAGG
>CAYUNL010000392.1:0-2020 GCA_964446055.1 uncultured Alphaproteobacteria bacterium
ACGAGCCCGTGCCCATCGTCAGCCTGGGCGGCACCGACGCGCGCCTGTGGCGCTATCGCGACATTCCGGCCTATGTCTACGGCCCGCCGCCGACGGGCATGGGCTCCTACGATGAATACGTGGAGGTCGAGACTTTCCTCCACGTCGTCCGCTGCCACGTCTTGAGCGCTTATGACTATCTGAGCCGCGCGGGATGAGGCCGGGGCGGGGGCCGCGGGCGCCATGACGGCGCCCTTGCCGAGGCCCTACTGGCGCGACATGTCGGCGGCCGAGGTGCGGCGCTCGACGCCGTTGCCGTCGTCGCCATCCTGCCTCTCGCCGCCTCCGGCGTCGCGATGTGCCACAGTGAAGCCGCTCTGCGAAGTGGCCAGAGTCCGGTCCTGGCTGAGGGTGTTGAAGAACACGGTTGTGAGGACGATCGCGGCGTGATTCCTTTGTTCTGAAGTTTTCAGCGACGAGGGCAGGCCGATGATGGGGCAAGCGGTTGGTCAACAGGATCGACTATTCTACGAGTTCAACCTCGAGGATCGCATCCCAGCCAATCATCTGTTGCGCCGGCTCGACGCGGTTCTCGATCTGAGCTGGCTTCGCGCCGCGCTCTCGCCTTTCTACAGTCACACGGGATGTCCTTCGGTCGATCCGGAACTGATGATCCGGATGCTCCTGGTTGGTTACTGCTATTCGATCCGCTCCGAGCGCCGGCTGTGCCAGGAGGTCGAGCTCAACCTTGCCTATCGGTGGTTCTGCCGGCTCGGGCTCGAAGACAAGGTGCCGGACCATTCGACCTTCTCGGTCAACCGGCACGGCCGCTTTCGCGATAGCGAGATTCTTCGCCGGGTGTTCGAGACCGTGGTGCGCGGGTGCATGGCGGCCGGTCTGGTCCGTGGCGAGGGATTTGCCGTCGATGCCAGCGTCATCGAGGCGGATGCCAGTCGTTTCCAACGGATCGAGGGCAGCGAGGTCGACTGGTCGGATGAGCAACTGGCCAGCCGCCCGGTGCGGGAGTATCTGGCGGCGCTGGATGGCGAGCATTCGCCGACCAACCCCGAACGTGCGCCCAAGGCGCTGTCGCCGACCGACCCGGCGGCGGCGTGGACGACGCGGGGGCGGCACAAGGTGATGTTCGGCTACAGCCTCAACTATCTGATCGACATGGAGAACACGGTCATACTCGATGTCGAGGCGACGCCGACACGCATCACCAAGGAGGTCGATGCCACCGAGACCATGGTCGCACGCACCCAAGAGCGCTTTGATCTCAAGCCCGACACCATTGCCGGCGATGTCGCCTACGGGACCGGCGAGATGCTCGGCTGGCTGGTCGAGCGCGGAATCGATCCGCATATACCGGTGTGGGACAAAGGCAAACGCAATGACGGCAGCCTGTCCCGCGCGGACTTCTCCTATGACCGGGAGCGCGACGTATATATCTGCCCGCAAGGGAAGACGCTGAAGACCACCGGCAGGCGGCACGGCGGCAAGACCCTGCTCTACAGATCGAGCAAGTACGACTGCGACAACTGTCCCTTGAAGCCTCGATGCTGTCCGGCCACGCCCGTGCGCAGGGTCCCGCGCGACGTGAACGAGGCGGCGCGTGACCAGGTCCGGTCCCTGATGGGCACGGACGCCTATGTGAAGTCCGGGCGCGAGCGTAAGAAGATCGAGACATTGTTCGGAGACTTGAAGCGCAACTTGGGGCTCACGCGCCTCAGATTGCGCGGCCTGACCGGGGCCAGGGACGAGTTCCTCCTGGCCGCCACCGTGCAGAACCTCAAGCGCCTCGCCAAGCTCGCGGCGATACCGCCACCAGCACCGATAGCAGTCTGATCAATGCCCAAAACTCAAAGCCAATGGCCCAAAAACACAAAACCGCCCCGGCCTCGTCCGCAGGCGGAACCTAAATGCCCGCTTCTACCAACAGCGGACACCAAAAACGGGGCCAAATCCGTGTTCTTCAACAGCCTCGGCTAGCAGCACGCATGCGTGGCTGGGTCAGAATACGGCCGCTTTGCCGTACAAA
>CAYUNL010000393.1:0-2011 GCA_964446055.1 uncultured Alphaproteobacteria bacterium
AGAATCACAACCGATTCTTCACAATCAAGTTCTTTTCGGACGGACACTAAGGCGCAGATCGCCGTCCTGTTCGCCACACTGGCCACGGGTGGGCTAGTCGCTCTCGCATTGACGGGGGGGTTCGGGCCGGGCCCCGTCGGCGCGCTGGGCGCTGTCGCCCTCGTTTCGCTTCTATCCGCCCTCCACTTCCAGCGCCGCGCCGGGCGCGCCGCGGCCAAGGCCGCCCGAGTTTGCGCGGCCGTGGCGCGGGGGGATTTCGAGGCACGCGTCACCAATATCCGCGAAGGCGGAAATATTGGTGAGATGCTTTGGTCGATAAACGAGCTCATCGACCGGACGGATGCATTCCTCCGGGAATCGGCCGCCTCGATGGGATACGTCAGCCGCAACAAGTATTTCAGGCGCATTATCGAGACGGGAATGGTCGGCGGCTTCCTCGATAGCGCGCGGGTCATCAACCGCGCCACCAATGCCATCAGTGTGAAGACCGAGGAATTCAAGGGCGTCGCGGACGGCTTCGAGAAGCACATCTACGAGCTGGTTCAGTCTCTTTCCACCGCATCGAACCAACTCGACGCCGCGGCCAGGACGGTCGAAGGCGCGGCCGAGGAGACCAGTCAACAGGCGGCGAGCGTCGAGACCGCCTCGGACCAGGCCGCCGGCGGCGGCGAGATCGTGGCGAGCGCCACCGTCCAACTCCAAAGCTCCGTCGCGGAGATCGGCACTCAAACCGCCCACTCGACCGAGGCTTCGGCCAACGCCGTCGCCGAGATCGATCAGACCGACCAGCATGATCGGGCCCTGGCCGAGGCGGCGGACAGGATCGGCGACGTGGTTGAAACGATCACCGGCTTCGCCAACCAGACGAAACTCCTCGCCCTCAATGCGACCATCGAGGCGGCACGCGCGGGCAGCGCCGGCAAGGGATTCGCCGTGGTCGCGCAGGAGGTCAAGAAGCTCGCCACCCAGACCGCCACGGCGAGCGACGATATTGCCGGCCTGGTCACCACCATTCAAAGCTGCACGGCCGACACGGTAAGCGGCGTCGGCGCGGTACGCGGCACCATCCGTCAGGTAAGCGAAATCGCCTCGGCCATCGCGGCGGCGATCGAGGAGCAGAGCGCCGCGACCAGAGAGATCGCCGAAAGCGTGGAGCGGGTCTCCGCTGGAACCAGTGAGATGACCGCCAGCATACGATCCGTGACGGCGGTCGCGAACGACACCGGCACGGCCGCGACCGAGGTCCACGACGCGGCCGGGCAGCTCTCGCGGCAATCGAACGAGCTCGACACCAAAGTGTCGAGCTTTATCGCGGAGTTGCGTTCGGTCGTGTAGCAACCCGGCGCGGGCTACGCTCTCGCCACATCGCCGCCCGCGAGCGCCGCGCGAAGCTCGGCCAAGCGTACCGGCTTGTTGAGCGTCTTCACCAGCGCGAACCCCTTGGCCTCCGCGAGCGTCTTGGTCATGTCCGCATAGTGAGCGCTATAGCCCGTGACGACGATCAGGCGCGCCTGGCACCCCTCGTCCGAGAGCCATTGCACGAACTCGATGCCGTCGATCTCCGGCATGACCATATCGAGGAGTATTATGTCGGGCTTGAATTCGCGATATGCCGCCTTGGCCACCTTCCCGTCGCGGCTCGCCTCCACTTCGAACCCGAGCGTCTCCGCCGCGTTGCGGACGTACTCGGCGAAGGCCGGAGAATCGTCGACCACGAGTAATCGCTTCATACTCATCCCTCAGCCCAATCCATCGCCGGCGCTTCGGCCGCCGGCCAAGATTCCAGGTCGGCCGATGCACCGAACGCATCTCCTGCTCCGTAGATATATAGCCCCAGCACGGGATTTTTTAAATCGGCGCCACGCAACACCGGCGGCCTTGAATTGATCCAGGTCAATTGGCGCCGGTCGCATTCCGACTAACTTTCGCCGCCATGAAGGCCATTTGGAATGGAGTTGCCGGATGCTGAAGACGCCGGTGCTGAGCGAAGAGCAGGTCGACCGATTCCACG
>CAYUNL010000394.1:0-364 GCA_964446055.1 uncultured Alphaproteobacteria bacterium
CTGCGCAAGAATTTCATGATTTGTTCCCCCCTAAGGACCAGCGGTATTGTCCATGAAAACACTACCATGCGTAACAGAGTGCGCCGCGGTCGAATAGTTGTCAAGCAAGGCCCGACCTGCCGCGGAGGCAGCAAAGCGGGCTACGGTCACCACCGTGTGGCCCGTGGCCGGGGGGACTCATCGGCGGCGGCAGAGGCCGGTCGTCGGCTGTCCGAGCGCACGATCGCGGCCGCCGAAGACTTCAACCCGTTGGTCATTGCTGCGGACGGCGCGGAACGAGTCGTTGAGGTTGCATAGCGCACCCCATTGGGTCCGCTTCGTCGGTTACTCGCGGCTCATGAAGCGAAACGAGGCGGGTCTGGCC
>CAYUNL010000394.1:374-1994 GCA_964446055.1 uncultured Alphaproteobacteria bacterium
GCCGCGCGCGCGGTTATCAGTGGTGCCTGGGTCTTCGCACCTCAGATGCGTGTCGGGGTCCCGTCGACGCCGGAAAGCCCATCCTCGTCGTATCGGGTGGGGTCCCAGGAACCGGTGCCCGCAATCTCGACGTCCTCGCGACCCACCTCACCGAAGGCGACTCGGGCCGCGGCCTCGATGTTGGAGATCAACTGCTCGGTTTGGGCGTCGGTATGCTCGGGGTCGGTGGGCACCAGGACCGTGCGGTTGAGGATATCGAGCGAGCGCTGGCACATGCCCTTGGAGTAGCTCCTCCGGCAGTCCTTGTTGGCCTCCATGTTGTAGGGGTTCATCACCGGGTGGCTGGCGCCCTCGTTCAAAAGGATCTGGTCCCACTCGGTGTAATTGTGGCGGCCGGTCCTGCCGGCGATGACGCTTGGCAGCACCTCGACGAACTTCCGGGCGATGTCCTCGGAGGGCATCGCGTAAAGGACGTGGGCGGCGCAGTCGTGATCGGGGCTGTTCATGGGCGCGGACTTCAGCCCCAGATCGTCGAGGTGCTTGGTGCCCTCGAGAACGCGCCTTCGCTCGGACCGCATGGCGGCGATCATGCCGGGGAGACGGTCGAGCTGCACGTTCAACACGGCGGCGAGCAACTCGGAGGCCCGGGCACCGTTGTCGGCAAACGGCCTGAAGTCGCCTGTCCGGCCGGTCCAGTAGTGGCGGCAGGGATCGATCGAGCAGGCGATCCGCCGGTCGATCTCGCCATCGCTCGTCGCCGCGGCGCCGCCTTCGCCGGCCGAGATGTTCTTGTAATAGTTGAAGCTGAAGGCGCCGGCATGGCCGATCGAGCCGAACATGCGGCCCTTATAGCCGCCGCCGATGGCTTGGCTCGAATCCTCGAGCACCCGGATGCCGTGCTTGTCGGCAACCCGCATGATGGCGTCCATGTTGCACGCCGTGCCCCACATGTGGACCGGGATCACCGCCTTGGTGTGCGGCCCCACCGCGTCATCGAGCGCCTGCGGATCGATGGTGATCGATTCATCGATGTCGACGATGACCGGGATCGCACCCACCGTCAGCACCGAAGTCGCCGTAGCCATGTAGGTGTGCGCCGGCACGATGACCTCATCGCCCGGCCCGATGCCGAAGGCGCTCAACGCAGCATGCATCGAATAGGACGCGCTACAGGTCATTCTCACGTGCTTGACGCCGAGATACTCGGCGTAGCGGCGCTCGAAGGTATCGCACTGATCGCCATGACCGTAGCGGAGTAGTTTGCCCGAGCGGATGACCTTGGCGACCGCCTCGACCTCCTCTTCGCCGACGATGTACATCAGCCGTCCGATCGCTGTCATGGGTGGGGGTGCCCCGCATGGTACTCGCTTGGAAACCTTGTGGAAAGAAGGCGTGAGCGCGACCCCGCGCAGGGCCTAGGCGGAGGCCGGCCACATGCTCGGCGGCGGCGGCGTTTGAAGCCCGGTTCAGCTGTTCGCCGGACACACAGCGCAAGGACGAGGTGCGTGTTGGTCCGCAATGGGTCACAAGCGGGCTCTCCGGCGACCACGTCCAAGGGTCCGGTGTTAGCCGAGGCTGTTGAAGAACTCGGATTTGAGCCGGGTTTTCTGTTTCCGCTTA
>CAYUNL010000395.1:0-1983 GCA_964446055.1 uncultured Alphaproteobacteria bacterium
GTCGAGTTTTATCACCAATGTCATCGTGCCCCAGACGCGGCCGTCGCGGAACACAGGGGCGTTGAAGGGCGCGACCTGGACGAAGGCGGGACCGGTGCCGGTCACTTCCTCGCCTCCGCCGGAGGCAAGCGCGCCCGTCGAGGCCCCGGCCACGACGAGAAGCGCCGCCAGTGCGAAAAGGATCGAGCGCATCGTTCGATAGTGTTCCATTAGAGTTCCGGCGATCGCAAGACCATCATCTTCTCGATCTGCATGTCGTGGACCGTGTGGTGGATGCCGCCCACGCCGTGCCCCGACTGGCGTAGCCCGGCGAACGGCATCCAGTCGACGCGGAAGGCGGTGTGGTCGTTGACCATCACGGCGCTCGCGTCGAGCCGGCGGTAGGCACGCAACGCCGTTTCGATGTCCCGCGTGCACACCGCCGCGTGGAAGGCAAAGGGCAAGGAATTGGCACGGTCGATGGCCTCGTCGAGGTCGCGGTACGGGTAGACGCAAACCGCGGGTCCGAAGACTTCCTTGACGCTGATCTCGGCCTTGGCCGGCGGGTCGTACAGAACCGTCGCCGCGTAGCAGGTGTCCGAGACTTTCTCGCCGCCGCAAAGGATCTCGGCGCCGCCCTCACGTGCCTCGTCCACCCACTGTGCGACCCGGTCCACCTCGGCCGCGCGGATCAGCGGTCCCACCTCGGTCGAGGCGTCCGTGGGATCGCCGATCACCAGGGCCTTCGCCTGATCCGCCATGCGCTCGGCAACCTCGCGGGCCACCGCGTCCTCGGCGAACACCCGTTGCACCGACACGCAGACCTGCCCGGCGTGGTAGAAGCCGCCCTTGACCAGCAAGGGGAGCACCTGATCGAGGTCGGCGTCCGCGGCCACCACGACTGGCGCGGCGCCGCCGTGCTCGAGCGCGCAGCGAGTGCCTGGCGCAAGCTTGGAGCGCAATGCCCAGCCCACGCCGGGCGAGCCGATAAAGCTGAAGAACGCGACGCGGCCGTCGGTGACCAGCATCTCGGCGACATCGCGTCCCGCGGTGACCGCGACCTGGCCCCACGCGTCGGGCAGGCCGGCCTCGCGCAGGATCTCGACAAAGCGCAGGCACGACAAGGGCGTGAGGTTGGCCGGCTTGACGATGAACGGGCATCCCGCGGCGACGGCGGGGCCGACTTGATGCACGATCAGATTGAGCGGGTGGTTGAACGCGCTGACCGCGACCACCACCCCAATTGGCTCGAAGCTCGTGAAGGCGACGCGATTCGCCGAGGCGGCGTTGAGGTTCATCGGAATTTCGACGCCCGCCTGAGTGCGTAGCGCTTCGATGCAAAGCTTGACCCCGTCGATCGCGCGGGCGACCTCGACCCGCGAATCGATCAACGGCTTGCCGCCCTCGCGCGCCGCCTCCACCGCCAGCGCCTCGGCCCGTTCGTGCATGATTGAGGCGGCCCGTTCGAGAATCTCGGTACGGCGACCGGGCGACAGCCATGTGTCACGATCGCGGAACCGTGCATAGGCAGCGGCAAGCGCCGTCTCGACGCACTTGGCATTGGCCGTGGCAACGGTTGCGATCGGCGCTCCATCATAGGGCGCGGACACCTCGAGATCGGCCGAGTCGCTCTTGGCGCCGGCGCACATCTGAGGGAAGTGCGCGAGTGCGGTTTCGGCGGCGGCGGTCATGGATCGATCTCCCCAGCGGCGGCGTTATTTGCGCCGACATTACCCCCAAGGCTTGACCGCGCCCAAGCCCTAAGTTGCGGAATCGGCCGACTCGTCTCCGGCCTTGCGCATCAGCCGCCAGCGGCGGATCGCCAAGGGAATGAAGGTGACCGCGGCTACCGCGGCAACGGCGATGAGGGCGGTGTTGACCCAGTCGGTGCTGCCGCCCGCGATCTCGCGGCCCGCGTACCCAAGATAGGTATACGCGACGCCTCCCGGGGCCATGGCCAGGAACGAGGCGATCACGTAATGCGAGAGCTTGATGCGGGTTGCG
>CAYUNL010000396.1:0-1970 GCA_964446055.1 uncultured Alphaproteobacteria bacterium
TCGACGCCAGCCAAGGGGTCGAGGCGCAGACCTTGGCCAACGTCTATCAGGCGATCGCGGTCGACCACGAGATCGTCATCGCGCTGAACAAGATCGACCTTGCCGCCGCCGAGCCCGAGCGGATCCGCGCCCAGGTCGCCGAGGTCGTCGGGCTTGACGCGGCAGACGCGCTTTTGATCTCGGCCAAGACCGGCGCCGGCATCGATGAGGTGCTCGAGGCGCTGGTCCAGCGTTTGCCCGCACCGAGCGGCGATTCGCAAGCGCCGCTGCAGGCGCTCCTGGTCGACAGCTGGTATGACTCCTACCTCGGGGTGGTGGTGCTGGTGCGGGTGCGCGAGGGCACGATTCGGAAGGGCATGCGGGTGCGCATGATGGCCGCGGGCACCGTGCACACCATCGAGCGGGTCGGCGCCTTCACGCCCAAGCCCGAGCCGGTCGAGGCGCTCGGCCCCGGCGAGATCGGCTTCCTCACCGCCGGCGTCAAAGAGGTGGCCGAGACCCAGATCGGCGACACCATCACCGAGGACCGGCGGCCCGCGGCGCAACCCTTGCCCGGCTTCAAGCCCAGCCAGCCGGTGGTCTTCTGCGGCCTGTTCCCAGCCAACTCGGACGATTTCGGGCGGCTTGGCGACGGGCTCGGCAAGCTCCGCCTCAACGATGCGAGCTTCACCTTCGAGGCCGAGACCTCGGCCGCCATCGGGCTCGGCTACCGCTGCGGCTTCCTTGGCCTGCTGCACCTTGAGATCGTCCTGGAACGGCTGCGGCGCGAATTCGACCTCGATCTCATCACCACCGCGCCCAGCGTGATCTACCGCGTCCATCGGCGCGACGGCCAGCTCATGGTGCTCGACAACCCCGCCGACATGCCCGATCCCACCGTGATCGAGCACATCGAGGAGCCCTGGATCAAGGCCACCATCTTGGTGCCCGAGGCCCACCTCGGCGCCGTGCTCAAGCTTTGTGAAGAGCGCCGCGGCGTCCAGGTCGAGCTCACCTTCGCCGGCGCCCGTGCGCTGGTCGTCTACCGACTGCCCTTGAACGAGGTGGTGTTCGATTTCTACGACCGGCTCAAGTCGGCCAGCCGCGGCTACGCCAGCTTCGACTATCACATCGACGGCGCCGAGGCCGCCGATCTGGTGAAGCTGATGATCCTCATCAACTCCGAGCCGGTCGACGCGCTGGCCTCGGTGGTCCACGTCGGCCGGGCCGAGTCGCGCGGCCGGGCGCTTTGCGAGCGGCTGAAAGAGCTGATCCCGCGCCAGCTCTTCCCGATCGCCATTCAGGCCGCCATCGGCGGCCGCATCGTCGCCCGCGAAACCGTGAAGGCGTTGCGCAAGGACGTCACCGCCAAGTGCTACGGCGGCGATGTGACGCGCAAGCGCAAGCTTCTCGACAAGCAGCGCGCCGGCAAGAAGCGGATGCGTCAGGTCGGCGCCGTCAACGTCCCTCAGGAAGCCTTCATCGCCGCGCTCCGGCTGGACGACCGCTAGGACCGCTCAGTGCCGCCGCCGGCGCCGTCGGCGGCGGAACAACAGCACCAGCGCCAGCCCGATGACGCCGAATACGAGCCAGGTCGGCCGCACCAGAATCCACGAAACTGGCTGCCATAGCGGCGGCCAGATATAGCGCTCGATCACCACCTGAAGGCCGCCCAGGCTGGCCCGTTCGAGATCATACCAATGCTGCCCGAGCGCCGTGGCCGGGAAGCTGCCCACATCCACCCACAGCACGATGTCCCAGACCAGGGCCGCCGCCGCGGCGGCCAGAAACAGCCAACCCAGGATACGTCCGACCATCATCGGCCCCACATTAGGCCATCGCCGGATTTTGGCAACGGCTGGTTCCGCCGCCCTAACGGCGCGGCTATAGTCGAGTCGCGGGAGGGGTGGCCGAGCGGTCTAAGGCGCACGCTTGGAAAGCGTGTTGGCGTTAATAGCGTCACGTGGGTTCGAATCCCACTCCCTCCGCCA
>CAYUNL010000397.1:0-1962 GCA_964446055.1 uncultured Alphaproteobacteria bacterium
TCACGTCATGAATCTCAGTTCAACAAGAGTTCTTCAACAGCCTCAGCCACAAGCGGACGTCAGGACAGGTAGCAGGCATCGCCTCCGAATCAGTCAAACGGCGTAGAGGAGATGCGCGGGCCGAGGTTTCGGCTCAGCGGTGCGCGTACCCACGGTCTTGCTCTCCCTTGCTCGGCGCACCCCTTCTGCGGAGGCGCGACCGGCCCATGCGAGCGGTCCGGTCCATCGCCTTCGGATTGTAACGACGACCCGAAGATCAAGCGTGCGGCTGCGGTCTTGCCGGGGGTGCGACCGGACCGCGGTTCGCCAAAAGACCGGTACCGTTGCTGGGCGACGGCGTGGTATCGTGCCGGCACGTTAATCGGTGTGACCCGAGGGCCAGGGACCTAGGAGAGACCGATGGACGAAATCAGGAACCGGGTATCGGTCCGAGATCAATCGGGCGACGTTCTCGCCTACCGGCATTACCTGCCGCAAGGGCCGAGAATCGGCAAGGCCGAGCGCCAGACCCTGCGCCGGTTGGCGGGCGAGGTCGCCGAGCTCGCCGCGCGGCCCATCGAGGCCGAGAAACGAGCGCTTTGGGAGAAGCACAACGCGCTCGAACGGACCCCTCCGCTGATCCTGGCCGATCCGGAGAACGGATGGAACGAGATCATCACGCCCGAAGTCCTCGAATGCGAGAACGTCCTCGCCAAGCAGTGGGAGTTTCGGCTCCGCAAGGAGGTCTTCTGGGGCTCGCGGATGCACGACGACTATACGATCCGGCCCTACTTCGCCATCCCGCACGTCTATGACGAGATCGATTGGGGCCTGAAGGCGACACGCATCCACGACGAGGCCGGCTGGTGCTACGCCTGGGAATCGCCGATCAAGACCGATCAGGACGTGGAGGAACTCCACTACCCGACGATCGACGTCGACTTCGCCGCGACCGGGCGCATCCGCGCCGCCGCCGACGAGATCTTCGGCGATCTCTTGCCGGTCCGCGTGATGACCGACTGGTGGGGCTCGCTGGTCACCACCGAGACGCTGGTGGACCTCCGCGGCGCCCAGCAGATCATGCACGACATGTACCGCAACCCCGACATCCTCCACCGCATCATGCGCGTCCTGAGCGAGGGCACGATGGCGATGCTCGACGAGCTCGAGGACCGCGGTCTCCTCAGCCTCAACAACGACGGCACCTATGTCGGCGCCGGCGGAATCGGCTGGTCGCGCGAGCTGCCGCAGCCCGACTTCGCCGGCACCGTGCGCTGCGAGGACCTGTGGGGCCACAGCGAGAGCCAGGAAACCGCCGCCGTCTCACCGGCGATGTTCGCCGAGTTCGTCTTCCCCTACCAAAAGCCAGTGGTCGAGCGTTTTGGCCTGAACTGTTACGGCTGTTGCGAGCCGCTCCACCAGCGCTGGGAGGTGGTCAAGGGGTTTGCCAACCTGCGCCGGGTCTCGGTCTCGCCCTTTGCCGACCGGGCCGTGATGGCCGAGCAGCTGGAGCACAACTACATCTATTCCGCCAAGCCCCAGCCCTCGTACCTGGCGCTGGGCAGCTTCGAGGAGGAGCCCGTCCGGGCGGATCTGCGGAAGATACTCGAGGCGGCGCAGGAGTGCTGTCTCGAGATCATCATGAAGTCCAACCACACCATTCGAAACCAGCCGGAGCGGATCACGCGCTGGGTTCAAATCGCCCGCGAGGAAGCCGACCGCACTTGGCACTAGCTCACCCTCGGGCGTCGCCAAAGGGCTACGGTCAGGCCCCATCGGCGGGCACAGGTACGGTGTGGCCAGTGCCTTCCGCGTAGCCAGACTCTACCCGAAATGAAGCCCGACTAGCTTAGCGGATGAGGGCGGCCCTCGTCGCATCAATGTCCGCCTCTTTAATCGGGCATGAGAGTCAAGCTCCGTTGTTTGGGTCTCGGTGATCTCGCCGCTGCGTGGGTCACGCTTCTTTTCGTGGTCAGCACTGTT
>CAYUNL010000398.1:0-1958 GCA_964446055.1 uncultured Alphaproteobacteria bacterium
ATAGGGGAGGAGGTCGTCGAGGCTGAAAGGCCAGTCGATCAGGCTCGCGCCGTCGATGGCACCGTACGTCGTGCGGGGGCGAAATTCGTGGTCGAGGAAGCGGAGCGCCTGCGCCTGCCAGTGCACGGTGGTTCCGCCGACGGTCTTGCAGATGTGGGTGGGTTGTGTGGGCCAGGTGCGGGCGAGCCGGGAATCGCCGGTGATGATGCGCCGGTCCTTCCACGTGAACATCGCATCGGCGGCCACCTCGTCGTTCTGGAAATCGGCCAGTTTGTAGCGCGGTCCGGCCTCCAGGACGACCACGTCGATGCCCCTCTGGCAAAGCTCGTTGGCGAGCGTCCCGCCTCCAGCGCCCGAGCCGACGATGACCACCACGCCGTCGTTGTCGTGCTCGAAGGTGACAGACGCGAGCTCGTCTTCGGCGGGCTCGGTCAACTCGGTCACGGCCTCTCCGCCGGCGCGGCGAGCCGCGCGACCTCGGTCTCGAGGTTGCGCTTGAGGCCGAGGGCGATGACGACCTCGGCGATCAGGAAGATGGGCGCGACGAATACCTGGAAGAAGTTGTCGAGGATCGCCGGCCGGCGGCCCTCGAAGGCGTGCCCGATGAGCTGTAGCGTCCAGCCGCCGGCGAAGCAGGCGGCGAAGAGGCCGATGCTGAGGCCCAGCGACGCCAGGGCGAGTTGATCGGCGGCGTAGGTGATGGGGACGAAGATCGCCACGGCAATGAGGCCGAGCATGAGGTCGCGGCTCAGGTAATAGGCGAGCACGACCAGCGCGAAGGCCCAGGCCAGCGAGGCATCGGCGCCGCCCACGTCGAAGCGGACCAGGCCCAGGGGGATCAGGATCGAGAACGCGATCAGCGGCACGCCCACGTAGTGGGTAGCCCGGTTCCTGGGGTCGCGGTGATAGCGCCCATAGAACGCCATATGCTCGGCCAGCGGTTTCATGGCAATTCATCCTCGCGCAAGTAGGGCCGCGGGGCAACGGCGAGGCTGGGACAGCGCGGGTGGAATTGGGTAAGCTTGGGCGCGCCATCTGTGGCTGCGGATCGGAGGGTCGCGCCGTGGCATCGAAGTTCTCGAAGTTTCTGGGCGGTCTGGTGGGCGCGGGCGGCGGCGAGGCCGCCGGCTCGGCCGGGCCCGCGGTCGAGTACGAGGGCTTCGCAATCCGTCCCGATCCCAAGCGCGAGGGCTCGCAGTGGCGTATGGGCGGGGTGATCAGCAAGGAATTCGAAGGTGTCATGAAGGAGCACGCGTTCATCCGCGCCGATACCTTCGGCGCCAAGGACGACGCCGATAGCTTCTCCATCGTCAAAGCCAAGCAGATCATCGACGAGCAGGGAGACAACCTGTTTCAGGACGACTAGGCGTGGCTGACGCCGGTGCCAAAAGCGAGGGGCCGGGAAGCGATTTCATCCGCGAGCTGATCCGCGAGGAGCGGCGTGCCGGCCGGACCAAGCCCGTCGTCACCCGCTTCCCGCCCGAGCCCAACGGGTACCTCCATATCGGGCACGCCAAGTCGATGTGCCTCAACTTCGGCGTCGCCGAGGAGTTCGGCGGCCGTTGCCACCTGCGCTTTGACGACACCAACCCGACCAAGGAGGAGCACGCCTTCATCGAGTCGATCCAGAATGACGTCCGCTGGTTGGGCTACGACTGGGGCGAGCACCTGCACTTCGCCTCGGATTATTTCGAGACGCTTTTCGCCTGGGCCGAGCACCTGATCGAGGCGGGCAAGGCGTATGTCGACGACCTCAGCCAAGAGGAGACCCGGGCCCATCGTGGCACGCTGACCGAGCCCGGACGCGACAGTCCGTGGCGCGAGCGCCCGGCGGCCGAAAGCCTCGACTTATTCCGCCGCATGCGCGCCGGCGAGTTCGTCGACGGCGCCCGGGTGCTGCGGGCGCGTATCGACATGGCCGCCGGCAACATCAACCTCCGCGACCCGGTGCTCTACCG
>CAYUNL010000399.1:0-1947 GCA_964446055.1 uncultured Alphaproteobacteria bacterium
AGTGCGATCATGTATGATTGTGTCGAATTTGATGACTATCCGGGAAATATCGGTTTAAACGCATTAGGGTTCCAGATGTCGGACAAAAGTCCTTCATCGCCGCATGCCAGGCGGCGCTTGGCCGGCAAGAGAAAGCCAGTGTGACGGCCAACGAAGTACTCGAAATGGAACCCAAGTTCTCGTCGAACGACTTCGTCGAAACGCTGCCCTATCGAGATGAACCAGATCGGGTTCACCATCGCGATATGTTGAACAAAGCGGGGCTGCCCGCCTGAGCAGTCATCTACCCGCTTCGAAGATCCGCATGAGGAGGAACGTTATGAGAAAGCCTGTCGCGACTGGGCTTCCCGGTGTCGATGCTCCCATTGAATGGGCGGTCACCGCGGACGGGGTGCTGTACACGGCACAGGTACCAATCAAGCCCGATGGATCGATCGAGACCGGCGATGCCGGTGCCCAGACCAAGCTCACGCTTGCAAACCTCAAGGCCACGGTGGAGGCCGCCGGCGGCGCTCTGGCCGACGTCACCCAGGTCTTGATCTATCTCACCCGACCCGAGGACTTCGCCGCCATGAACGCGGTCTACGAGACCTTCTTCGAGGCGCCCTATCCCAACCGCGCGACGGTCATCGTCGCTGGCCTTTTGGCCCCGGGGGCGGTAATCGAGATCGTGGCCTACGCGCACCTTCCCGCGGCCTAGTCCGACGCGGGTCGCGCGCACCAAGCGGGGAGGCAGCGATGCAGTCGATCGCCGGCAAGGTGGCTTGGGTTACGGGCGCCGGCTCGGGAATAGGCCAGGCCGGGGCGCTCGCGCTTGCCGAGGACGGCGCCGAGTTGGTGCTGTCGGGGCGCCGCGCGGCGCAGCTTGAGGAAACGGCGGCAGCGATCAGAGTGGCGGGCGGCTAGGCCCTGATCGAACCGCTGGACGTGGCCGACAAGGACGCGGTGAGCGCCGCCGTTGGCCGCATCGAGGCACGATTCGGCCGCCTCGACATCCTGGTCGCCAGCGCCGGAATCAACGTGCCCAACCGCTACTGGGCCGACGTGAGCGATGATTCATGGGAGCGCATCATCGCCATCGATCTCTCCGGAGCTTTCTATTGCGCGCGCGCCGTTTTGCCGACGATGCGCGCCCAGGGCGACGGCCTCATCATCAATATCGTCTCGTTGTCCGGCCGCCATGTGAGCTACATGGCCGGCCCCGCATACGCATCGGCCAAACATGGCATGGTGGCCCTGAACGAGAGCATCAACATCGAGGAGGGCCCGTCGGGCATCCGCGCCTGCGCGGTTTGTCCGGGCGAAGTGGCCACACCGCTCCCCAAGCAACGCTCGAACCCGGTTTCGCCGGAGGACGCGGCCCGCATGATCCAGTGTGAGGACATGGGCGAGGTCATACGCTTCATCGCCCGTATGCCCAAGGGCGTCTGCCTTAGCGAGATCCTGATCTCGCCGACCTGGAATCGCATGTACGACGGCTATTTCGACCGTCCGGCACGTCCCTAGTTGGGACCGCGCCGGAGGTCAGCACCGCCTAGGCCACGTCGGCGAGGAACTCCTCCATGCCGAGGCGCTTGAGGGTCTCGGGGGTCGGCACGCCGGTTTCGACGTTCCAGCCCTGATAGCGGTAGTACTCGTCGAGCATGGCATCGAGATAGGGTGCGATCCCCTCTTCCTCGGCCGGGCCGGTGCGGGTGATTTCCAGGAACCGGGGCGAGAGGTCGAGCTCGTCCGAGCGCTTGAAGCCACGCCGCGCGTAGACCAGCCGCAACAGATTGGCGATGCGCTCGCCGACGGTGAATGCCTCGTCCTCGTCGAAGTCGTCCCAGCCGACCGCCTGGGCCACGCTCTTGGAGGTGAACCCAACAGAGCCGGCGACCCCCATCGTGCCGAAGGTGCAGATGCCCAAGGAATCCCAGAAAAGCTTGACGGTCTGGGTGCGGTAGA
>CAYUNL010000400.1:0-1925 GCA_964446055.1 uncultured Alphaproteobacteria bacterium
GGTTCCCCTACCGCGGCCATACCGACTACTTGGCGGCGCACACCAACTCGGCGCCGGCAATGATGCTGGCCTGCCCGGGTCTGCGCGTGGCCCCGGTGACGACGCACCTGGGGCTGGCCGAGGCGATCGCGAGCTTGTCGGGTGAGGCTATCGTCGGCTGCGCCCAGACCGTGGCGCGGGCACTGCCACAGGACCTCGGTATCGCTCACCCACGGCTGGCCATCGCGGCGCTCAACCCCCACGCCGGCGAGGGCGGGACCATGGGCCGTGAGGAGATCGAGACAATCGCCCCGGCGGTTGCCCGCCTCAAGGACGCCGGCCTCGACGTCTTCGGACCGGAGCCCGCGGACACCCTGTTTCACGCCGCCTCACGCGAACGCTTCGACGCCGCGATTTGCATGTACCACGACCAGGCGCTGATTCCGCTCAAGGCCATCGATTTCGCCCACGGGGTCAATGTCACGCTCGGCCTGCCATTGGTTCGCACCTCGCCCGACCACGGTACCGCGTTGGACTTGGCCGATACCGGCACGGCGAGTGCCGCCAGCCTTATCGCCGCCATCAAGCTCGCCGCCGCGATCGCCGGGCGGCGGGAACATGCCGCGTCCCAGCGCCAAACGGCGTGAGACCGCGCGGCCGCCCCGAGGGGCACGGCCGCGCAAGGCATTGGGGCAGCATTTTCTGCGCGATGGGCGGATGGCGGCGCGCATCGCCGCGGCCGCCGGCGAGCTTGGCGGTCGAACGGTCCTGGAAGTCGGGCCGGGCCGCGGCGCGCTCACCCGTGCGCTCCTGGAAGCGGGCGCCGAGGAGATCGTGGCCGTCGAGCGCGATTCCGAGTTGGCGGCGTCGCTCGGCGCGAGGTTTCCCGAGTACCGCGAGCGGCTGCGCGTCATCGAAGGCGATGCGCTCGAGTTCGAGGAGTCCTCGATCGTGGGGCGGCCAGCGTGCGTTGTTGCCAACTTGCCGTACAACATTGCGGTGCCGCTGCTGATGAAGTGGCTGCGCGACCCTGGAGCTTTCGAGAGCCTCACGTTCATGGTGCAAAAGGAGGTCGCGGGCCGCATCGTCGCGCGCACGCGGACCAAGGCATACGGCCGGCTTTCGGTGATGGTCCAATGGCTGTGCATGGCGGAGCGGCTATTCAACGTGCCGCCGGGCGCCTTCGTCCCGCGACCCAAAGTGACCTCGAGCCTGGTGCGCCTGGTGCCGAGATCCGAGCCCCTGGCGGAGGCCGAGCCGGCGGCCTTCCAAGCAGTGGTCGCCGCCGCTTTCGGCCAGCGCCGCAAGATGCTGAGATCGAGTCTTCGGTCGCTGGAGGTTCCAGTCGGCCCGCTGCTCGATGCCGCCGGCCTGCCGCCGACCGCGCGGGCCGAAGAGATTGACGTGCCCGGATTCTGCGCGCTCGCTCGCGCCTACTCGGCAAGCCGCGAGCCCGGCGCTACGAGCGGGAGCCCCTGAGTCCGGCGACGAAATCGGTCAGGCCGGTCTGGCGGTCGCGGCGCAGGCGCTCGGCGGTAAGGATGGCCCCCACCTCGGCCACGGTCTGTTCGACATCGTGATTGACGACGATGTAGTCGTATTCGCGCCAATGGCTCATTTCCTCGGCCGCCTTGGCCATGCGGGTGGCGACTACCTCGGGCGAATCCTGAGCCCGGGCCTCGAGACGGCGCCGGAGCACCGCCGTCGAAGGGGGCAGGATAAACGTCGAAATGAGGTCGTCGCGGGCGGCCTGGGCGAGTTGCTGGGTGCCCTGCCAGTCGATGTCGAAGAGGACGTCGTGCCCGGCACCAAGCGCGGCCTCGACCGGCGCCGCGGGGGTGCCGTAGCGGTGCCCGAAGACCTCGGCGTGCTCGAGGAACTCGCCACGCTCGAACATACCCTGGAACGCGGCGTCATTTAGAAAGCGGTAGTCGTAGCCCTCCTCT
>CAYUNL010000401.1:0-1884 GCA_964446055.1 uncultured Alphaproteobacteria bacterium
ACCGCCACAGCGGTCCCTTTTTGCGCCGCCGTTGACAGGAAGAACGGGGCTATCAAGAAGAACCCCATCTCCAAGCCGGTCGATATCAACGAGAACCCCATCATCGACTTCGAGCTATTCGAGGAGGCCCGGCTCTACCGGCCGATGTCGGGGAGGGTTTACAAGATGCTCCCGGTCGAGACCCATCGCGGCTGCCCCTTCACCTGCCGATTCTGCAACTCGCCCGATCAGATGCGCCTCTATCGCACCGAGGCGAGCTCGAGCTTCTTCCGCAAGAAGCGGATGGATCTGGTCCACAAGGAGCTCAAGTATTTCAAGGAGGTGATCGGCGTCAAATACATCTATTTCTGGGCTGATACGTTCCTCGCCCTCAACACGCGGGAGTTCGACGCGTTCTGCGAGATGTATTCCGACATCAAGCTGCCGTTCTGGATGCAGACCCGGCCCGAGACGATCTCCGACTACAAGATCGAGCGGCTCGCCAGAGTGGGCCTGCACCGCATCGCCTTCGGCATCGAGCACGGCAACGAGCAGTTCCGCAAGGACATGCTCGACCGGCGCTGGAAGAACCCGGATATCATCGAAGCGCTGAGTATCCCGCACCGGCACGACATTCAGTTCAGCGTCAACAACATAACCGGCTTCCCGACGGAAACCCGCGCCATGGCCATGGACACGGTCGAGCTCAATCGCTCGATCGACGCCGACAACCACAACATCTACTCGTTCGTCCCCTTCCACGGCACGCCGCTGCGCGAGGTGTGCGAAAATCTGGGCCTGATCGCGCCCGAGACCATCACGAAGTGCCTGACCGACGATTCGATTCTGAACATGCCGCAATACCCGACGGCGGAGATCGTGGGCCTGCGCAAGTGCTTCGTCCTCTACACCAAGTTCCCCAAGAGCCGGTGGCGCGATATCGAGCGCGCTGAGCCCGATACGCCCGAGGGAAACCGCATATTCGACGAGCTGCGCGAAGAGTACATGGACAGATATTTCCACCCCGCCAAGGACAACCCCCACGCCGAGATGCCGAACGTCGCCGACCTCGAATACGGCGTCGCGCCGCCCGCCTGAATCATCTTAGAGCGTGCCCATTTTAAATGGACACGCTCTCGTTTTTTCGCTCGCGGCAGCGGAACTGACGGTCCGCGCGGGCGCGCCGGACGACCGGCGGGCCGCCTTCGCGGCCTGGAGCGACCCCGTCTTGAACGGGCCCGCTCTAGCCCACCAGCAGCAGCGTCGCCGGCAGGGTCAGGGCCGCGGCGATGGTCTGGATTGTGATGATGTTGGCCAGCATGCGGTGGTCGCCGCCCAGCTGGCGCGCCATGATGTAGCCGCTCGAGGAGGAGGGCAGGGCGGCGAAGAGGACGGCGACGGTGAGCGCGAGACCGTCCGTGCCGATGGCCCGGCAGATGACCCAGGTGGCGAGTGGCAGGACCAGGAACTTGATGGTGCTCGCCGCGACGACGGGCCGCCCCGCGCCCCGCGCCGCCGCAAGGTCGAGCCCGGCGCCGACCGAGAGGAGGGCGAGCGGCAGGGCCGCCTGGCCGAGGATGCGCAAGAGCGGCTCGACGACCGGCGGCAGGCGGAGGCCGACGAGGTTCAGTGCCATGCCGCCGACCACGGCGAGGATGATCGGGTTGGTCACGACCGCCTTCGCGACCCGGCCCCAGCCGGCATGCGCCTGGTTGTCGCCGTGGCGGGTCAGCGCGATCACGCTGAGGGCGTTGACGAGCGGCGTCATGCCGGCGATGGCGACAGCCGCCATGGTGGTGCCGGGCGCGCCATAGAGGGCCGTCGCGGCGCCGAGCCCGACATAGACGTTAGGCCGGATCGCACCCTGGAGCACAGAGGTGTAGCCCGGCCCGTCGACGCCGAGGC
>CAYUNL010000402.1:0-1276 GCA_964446055.1 uncultured Alphaproteobacteria bacterium
GGTCCTCCCATATGAAACAGGATCATATGTCCCAAATGTTTTGATGACGGACAGGCGGCGACAGTGACCTCTGCCCGGTGGGCGCGCTTATTGACCTTCGATCTCACCCTTGGCCGTCGCCTCGAGCGTGCGAACCGGGCGGGAACCGGCGCCAGACGGATTCTTCTGAAATTACAGGCCCGCCTGCAATGTAGCGGATACGATCGACGAAGAAAGGGCGATCCGAAGACCGCCCTTTCGAAACCAGGGAGGTTCTGCGTCGCCCACAAAGACCACTCGTCTCAACATTCTTCCCTGGTAGCGACGCAGAGGAACCTATAGCTGAGAGAACTGAATCGGTCCAATCGGAAGGTCCGCTTGCGCTTCCGGACGGTAGAGGCGAAATGCGTCAGCAACGGCGGACATAGCCCTAAGGCAGCGACTTGGCTAAGGCGACTGTGGGGCGGTTACGACTTCCTCGAGAAGGCGAATCGTTCCGCATGCCCGAGAAGGAATCCGGCGGTCGACGCAACGACCAACGTTTCAGTGCGGTATGAGGTTTTCAGGAAGGACAGGCGTTGTATCCTCACCTTCGGTGGCGGCCTCAACTATGGATACCGCCAGTCGGTTCAGATCAGCGGGGCGCTTTTGGCCCTTTGGCCCTTTCGGCATGCTCGCAATATGGCATGGCGCTGGTCGATTCGCCACCCGCTGTCAACCCCGCTAGGATTCAAACTGACCCACGACCGCCGTCCCGCGCGTCTTGCGCCAACCGAGCGCCGCGTGGTAGAGCGGCGAAACCGCCGCGGACGGTCCTCACGACGGCGGCGCCAATGCCGTCGCTCGCCGTAATGGCGCTCGGTCGAGCGCGGCTGTATGAGGCTGGATTCCGAGACCTAAAACGAGTCGGCGCCATGGACAGAGTCAAGAACAAAGTGGCGCTGGTGACCGGCGCGGAGAGCGCGGTCGGGGGACTGATCGGCATGGGGCGGGCGAGCGCGCTCATGCTGGCAAGTGAGGGGGCCAAGGTGGTCGCCACCGACATCGCCCCGAAGACCGAGGGCTCGGTCGCCGAGGAGATTCGGGACGGCGGCGGCGAGGCGATCTTCGTCCACCACGACGTCTCGTCCGAGGAAGGCTGGGAGGCGGCGATCGCGGCGGCGCTCGAGGCGTTCGGAAGCCTCGACATCCTCGTCAACATGGCCGGCCGCTCGCACGATGGGAACGTCGAGGAGACCGTGCTCGAGGATTGGCGCAATGTCATGGCGGTAAATCTCGACGGTGTATTTCTGGGCAC
>CAYUNL010000402.1:1286-1880 GCA_964446055.1 uncultured Alphaproteobacteria bacterium
CAAACATGGCGTTCGGGCGATGAAAAAGAACGGCGGCGGCTCGATCATCAACATCTCCTCGATATACGGTTCGGTGGGAAACGGTACCGTCGCCGCCTACTCCACGTCCAAGGCCGGCGTCCGAAACCTGACCAAGTCGGCGGCGCTCCATTGCGCGGCCGCGGGCTACGGCATCCGGGTGAACTCGATCCACCCGGGTTATTGCCAGACGCCGCTGTATGCCGCGTACTGGCAAGGTATAGAAGACTCCGAGGCGGGGATGGCGGCGGACCGCGCGCGCACGCCCCTGGGGCGCATCGGCCAGCCCGACGACATCGCCTATGGGGTGTTGTATCTCGCCTCGGACGAATCGAGTTTCGTGACCGGCGCCGAGCTCGTCATCGACGGTGGCTACTTGGCGCAATAGGCCGGCTAGGGAGGGTAGGCTAGGGGAAGAAAATGGAACAGTTTCAATACTCCGAGGACGAGTGGTACCAGTGTGAGATCGACCGCGCGGAGCTCAAGGCGCTGATGCGCCGCAGCGATGCCTCGGGACTTATCCACGTCGGAAGCTTCGCGGTCCTGTTGGTCGGGGCCGGTTGGCTCGCCTACGCC
>CAYUNL010000403.1:0-1309 GCA_964446055.1 uncultured Alphaproteobacteria bacterium
CCATGGGCACAGTGACCAAGAAGGAATTGATCGACCACATCGCGGACGCCACCAAGCAGAAGCGCGTGGTCGTGAAGAACATTGTCCAGACATTTCTCAACAGCATCATCGTCGAGCTTGGAAAGGGCAATCGCCTCGAGTTTCGCGATTTTGGCGTGTTCGAGATCAAGCACCGCAAGGCGCGAACCGCTCAGAACCCCAAAACGCTCGAACCGGTGCAGGTCCCCTCGAAGAGGACCGTCAAGTTCAAAGTCGGCCGGGCCATGAAGCAGACGCTGGCCACGAACCGACGCCCGCAAATCAAGCTGGCCGCCGCCCGCAAGCGATAAGAACACCTCGCGGACGCCGCAGACCATGAACGGCTGGTCCGATCAGCTTCGCAGCGAGCTGGCATCGCTCGAAGCCGATGGCTTGCGTCGTCACTTGCAACCGTCCGAACGGCGCCACCGAATCATCCGCCGATCGGGGCGAGACCTGGTGAACCTCGGCGGCAACGACTACCTGGGCCTCAGCGATCACCCACACCTCAAGGACGCGGCCATCGCGGCGATCGACGCCCACGGCGTCGGGGGATCCTCCAGCCGCCTGGTCGCCGGAACTCTTCCCCTTCACGAGCAGCTCGAGCACCGTTTCGCGGCCTTCAAGCACCACGAAGCCGCGCTGTTCCTGCCCAGTGGATACACGGCGAACCTCGCCCTTCTCACCACGCTCGCTGGCAAGGGCGACGTGATCTACGTCGACAAGCTTGCCCACGCGAGCCTGCTGGACGCCGCGCGTGCCTCGGGCGCGGTGACCCGGGTCTATCCCCACCTGAACTACGAAAAGCTCGAGCGCCTCCTGGAACGACACGCCGACGCGAAGCCCTGCGGCGCCCGACCAGTCCCGCGCCGCTTCATCGTCACCGACAGCGTCTTTTCCATGGACGGCGACGTGGCCGACCTGCCTCGACTGTGTGATCTCGCCGAGCGTCACGACGCGCTCCTCGTCGTCGACGAAGCGCACGCCACCGGCGTCCTCGGTCGCCGCGGCGCCGGCCTCGCCGAGCTGCAGGGCGTGGCCGAACGCATCGACGTCGCGGTCAGCACCGCCGGCAAGGCGCTGGGCGGCCTCGGCGGCATCGTCACCGCCGCGCGCCCCGTGATCGATCTGCTGGTGACGCGGGCGCGCCCCTTCATGTACACCACCGCCGTTCCGGCCGCCCAGGTGGCGACGGTCGCCGCGGCCCTCGACTTGCTGGCCGAAGGCGCGGCCCCGCGGCAGCGCCTCGCCGAGCTGTCCGAGCGCGTCCGCGACCGGCTGCGCGAACTGG
>CAYUNL010000403.1:1319-1879 GCA_964446055.1 uncultured Alphaproteobacteria bacterium
AGGCTGCCGTTGATCTGAGCGGGCACCTGGAAGGCAAGGGCTTCTACGCGCCGGCGATCCGGCCGCCCACCGTCGCGCGGGGGTCGACCCGGGTGCGTTTGAGTTTGCGGGCGGATCTGACGGATCAAGAGGTGCAGCGACTGTGCAAGGCGATTGGGGAATGGCGCGGGATAAGCAGGCCAGGGAGCTGACAAACAACAACTAACCAATCACTGCTGTCCGGTTAAAAGTCGAATAATATCAACTGGTTACGTTCCTCGTTTGTGAAATCTGTCATCTGCGTAGCCGTGAGTGCCTTGAAAACAGGGGTTTTCTCGAAAAGGGTCACGCTGAGAATTTGCAGGATTTCGGTGAGACTGCGGTGGATGCCCAATGGCTTGCGAAGGATGGTCACGAGCACGTAAACACTGACGGCGATCCAGAATTTGTGTCTTCACTGCGTTGGCCGAGTTGCCGTAGAACGCCTTGATGCGTACGTCAACTGGGCAAATGCCATGCAAATAAGCTGATCGAGGCAAGAGAACGTGCGAACGCGTCGTTCGCCTTGGTAACGACGTACG
>CAYUNL010000404.1:0-1878 GCA_964446055.1 uncultured Alphaproteobacteria bacterium
AGACCATGATCAGGCCGTGCGCGCTGGTCAGCACGTTGAACAGCTGATAGTCGCCGCCGAGGATCTGATTGCCGGGCTCCTGGAGCTCCATGCGCAACAGCACCGACATCGCCCCGCCGACCAGCCCGAAGACGATGGCGAAGGTGATGTACATGGTGCCGATGTCTTTGTGGTTGGTCGAATACAACCACCGCCGCCACCCGGTGGGGGTGGCGTGATGATCGGCATGCGCGTGGGCGGTGTGCTGCGCGCTATCGCTCATGGCGTTCGTCCTTCTTCCTCGGCGCCGGGCGGCGGATCGGCCGCCAGCGCCACCCGAGTCTCGGCGACCTCGTCCCGCGCTGCCGTCTGCGCGTCCATCCAGGCGGCGAAGGCTTCCTTGGAAACGGCCTCGACCGTGATCGGCATGAATCCGTGGTTCTGGCCACACAGCTCCGAGCATTGCCCGTAGTAGATCCCCTCGCGATCGACCCGGACCCAGGTCTCGTTCAGCCGCCCCGGCACGGCGTCGATCTTGATCCCGAAGGCCGGCATCGCCCATGCGTGAAGGACATCATCGGCCGTCACCAGGACGCGTATGTTGGTGTCGACCGGCAGCATTACGCGGGTGTCGGTCGCCAGCAGCCACGGCTCGTCGTCCTTGAGCTCCTCCTTGTCCTGGATCATGAACGAATCGAAGCTCAGGTCGTCGAAATCGGGATACTCATAGGTCCAGTACCACTGATGACCGATCGCCTTGATCGTCATCTCGGCCTCTTCGGTCCGGTCCATGAAGTAGAGCAGCCGGAACGAAGGTATGGCGATGACCACCAGGATGATGATCGGTATCACCGTCCACGCCACCTCGATCCAGGTGTTGTGCGAGGTCTTCGAGGGCACCGGGTTGCGTTTGGCGCTGAAGCGGAACATCACGTACAGGAGTAGCACCAAAACAAACACCGAGATCACCACGATGACGATGAAGATCATGTCGTTGAACGAGGTGATCCGCTCCATCACTGGCGAGGCGGCCTCTTGCAGGCCGATCCCCCAAGGCTCGGGTTGCGCGGCGTGCGCCAACGTGACGCCTGTCGTTGCCGCGGCCAACGCCGCCGCAAACGCACAAAGTACTCTCCCAACCGCCATCGCTTCCCAGCCACCTCGACCCCGATTGGCCTGCAACCTACACCAGAGCGCGCCCGCGAAACAATCCAATTGGCGCGGTTCCGTGGCGCTCATGCTGGGTTCCCCAATGATATCCACAGGAAACTTGGTGCGTGAGTGTCGGGGATAGATTTTGCGGGGCGGTGAACCGCGCCGGTCGAGCGTGATCGTGCCCTGTGAATGAAACGGCGGAGGTGAGATCGTGGCTTCGCGTCGGCCAGGATCGAGGCTAGTCTTGGACGGCGTGGCAATGACACGGGGGCGGCGGTCGGTGCCGGAATCGGTGGAGCAGGCGTTGTTTTCGGAGCCCCAACAGGCTACGCCGCCGGAGGCTGCGTATTCGACTGGCATCCTTCCCAGCCAGGCGATTCGCGAGGCCATCGCGGGGGGCGAGATTCGCGCCACCGAAACGATTGCCGAGGCCCAAATTCAGCCGGCCAGCCTCGATCTCCGCCTTGGCGCGGTGGCCTACCGCGTGCGGGCGAGCTTTCTGCCCGGTCCGCGGGCAAGCGTTGGCCAGAAGATCGAGGCGCTCTCGATGCATCGCATCGATCTCTCGGCGGGCGCGGTACTGGAAAAGGATTGTGTCTACATCGTTCCGTTGATGGAGAGCTTGCGCCTGCGCAAGCGCACCTCGGCGGTCGCCAATCCCAAGAGTTCGACGGGACGGCTCGACGTTTTCGCCCGCGTCATCACCGACGGTGGCGCCGGGTTCGACCAGGTGCGCGACGGATA
>CAYUNL010000405.1:0-1874 GCA_964446055.1 uncultured Alphaproteobacteria bacterium
CGTGCAGGTTCCATTCCTGGCGGCGTACCTTGTCGACTGCCTGGCTGCCCAGCTGGCACACGTGAAACGGGTCGAAGCACACAGTCGCCTGCGGAGCACTGTCGCGGATCGCCTTCTCGTAGCCCGCGGACATGTCGATCGACACGGCCTCGATCTTGTCGATGCGCTCTTCGCCCAGCTCCTCGAAGAAGCTCGCCAAGGTGGCCCCACAGCGGCCCTCTTTGCTCCAGACGATCGTTGCGGTCCCATGGTCGGCGACGCAGGTCAGGTAGTTGTGATGCTTGCGGTAGGAGACCTCGTCGACGCCGATCCGGTAGAGCCCGTCAAGGCGCCCTTCGTCCAGATGGTCGGCCACCACCGACTCGACGATCTTGCCGATCGTGTCAAAGGCCACCCGCATCAGCGCCGTCACCGGTGTCTTGGCCATCTGCTGGGCCAGATAGGCGACCATGTCCTCGAAGTCACGGGTGTGGCGCGAGCCTCGGCGGGCGAACTCCACCTGCTCCGGCACGATGCCGCAATCGGAGCACTTGACCCGGCGAAGCTTGCAGCGCAGCTGGCACCGCATGGCGCCGAGGTCGAGGTGGCGCCAGGCGTAGGTGCGCCGGTCATGGTGGCGGTGCACCCGGCGCTCGCAGGAGCCGCAGAACATCCGTCGTCGTCGCAGGCGCACGGTGACCTCGACGGCCTCGCCGAAGGTGACGTTGGTGACCGAGGCGCCCGGTAGTTGGAGCATCGTGTTAAATGCTGTGCTGACCCGCATGGTGGTCCTTTCTTCTTCCGGTTGTGCGTTGGTAGCAGCAACCTAGATCGCAAGGACCACGGCGGGTCTTTGGCTTTGCGCAACGTGCGGGATACTGGGCCCCCAGGCGAGCGTCAACTACGTGGGCAAGTTGCGTGGGCTCCTCGGGTCGGCGCAAAACCGCATCGGGAATGGGCTGGACGGGTGTCTTGGGGGGTCAATCTGCCACAAGTTGGAGTGGAGAGCCCGTTTTGAGCTACAGGGGGGTGCCTTCGGTTCCCCGCGCGAACCGGTCAGCGTCTCCTTGTAGCGGCGCCTATGCCGGAGCCTCTACGAGCGCTCGATCGGCCGGATGACCGGATCCTCACCCAGCGTGAGCTTCCTGGAGCAGTGTTGGATCTCCAACGGCTCGCCCTCGCGCAGCCTGTAAGTCACCTGATGCGGCTTGAGCTCGATTTCCAGCCGTCTTTGCCGAAAACGCAACCGGAAGCGCAGGTGGGTCCACTGGTGCGGCAGGACCGGGTCGAAGCTCAGCAGATCGTCGTGCTGGCGCAGGCCGGCAAACCCGTTCACCATCGCAATCCAGGTGCCGGCGACTGCGGCGATGTGAATGCCTGACTTGACGTTGCGGTTCAGGTCGTTAATGTCGACCAACGCCGAGTGACGGGCGTGCCCGTAGGCCGTTTCCGTGTGGCCTGTCTCGGCCGCTATCACCGCCTGGGTGCATGGAGACAACGACGAATCGCCGGTCGTCAGCGGGTCGTAGAACTCGAAGTTGCGCCGCTTCTGGTCTTGGGTGAAGGAGTCCGGAAACATGAACATGGCGAGCACGAGGTCGGCTTGTTTTATGACTTTGTGGCGGTAGATAACCAGCGCGTGATAGTGGAGTAGCAGGGGGTATTCCTCGGCGGGCGTGTTGTCGAAGTCCCAAGGTTTCTTGTTGAGCAGCGAGTCGTCCTGACAGTGCACGCCCAAGTCTTCGTCGAAGGGAAGGTACATGGCATCGGCGCAGCGGTGCCAGAATTTCGGCTCAGTGCTCATGAGGTCGACCTCTTCGACCAGCCGGTCGTAGTCGTCTCGCCGCTCACGTTTGAGCCAGGCCACTGTGTTTGCCGCGTAGCGCATGTTTGCC
>CAYUNL010000406.1:0-1866 GCA_964446055.1 uncultured Alphaproteobacteria bacterium
CCAGTTCAATCTGCCGCCAGAGCCTGCGCCTCGAAGGGGCCGGCGACGCGCGGCCACAGCGGGCGATCGAGTTTGGTCAGCGGAATCTCGGCGAAATCCGGGGCCACCACGCCGGGCCCGGCGACGTAAATGATTTCCCGTGCGATCGGCGCGAACCCGGCGTGAAAGTGCTGGGCCGATTTGACGATGACGACCTTGTGGGTTCGTGGATCGAGGCCGAGGTTCGTCATTGCGTCGGGGTTGAAGGTCTGGGTCCGGACCGTATTCAGCACCAGGTTGACGCCGCTCGCCGACACCCACGCCGTATCCCCCATCGCAGCGGTGGCGGTGCCGAAGCTCTGGGTGGCATCCGCGACGGTTTTCCGGACCGTCACGTCGAGGTCGAGCGGCGCTCCCGACAGCGCACCACATTTGCCGCCCACGCGCAGTCGGAAACGCGCGCCCTCGCCCGCCTCCATGCACAGCCGGACTGCTACCGGATCCCAATGGGCACAGCTTGCGACGCCCTGAACCCCGCGGGCGATGACTCGCTCGAGAAGAAACGTCGCATCGCTCGGCGCCCCGCCGCCGGCGTTGTCGGATACGTCGGCCAGCACTACCGGGCCACCGTCGATCTCGAGCGCGCGGTCGAGCGCGGCATCGATGGTGAGGTGTTGGGGCGCCGTCTCGTCGCGCATCTCCCATAGCTCGCGGCCGAGCCGCTCGGCGATCTCGGCGCCGGCCTCGGGGGCATCATCGGTGATAACCAGCATCTTCGCGCCGATGTTGGCCACGTCGCCCCAAGGGAAACCATGGGCGAATGACACCGAAAGGACACGGCCGGCTCCCTCGATCTCGGCCATGCGGTCGACGAAACCGCGCGTCGGCTCGACCGGCGTCCGCCACAGGCTGAGCATGCGGCAATCGTAGACCGCGATGTGCGGCTTCACCCGGCCCAGGTGGACGGCCTCACAAATCGAGAAGACCTCTTGGGCGCGCAAGGCGGCGTCGACGTGGGGGTATTCCTTGAAGGTGACGATTGCGGTGGCGCCCGCCAGCATCTTGGCGGTGACATGGCAGTGAAGGTCGAGTTCGACGCCGATCGGCAGGTCGGGACCGAGGATGGTCCGCACCCGTTCGATCAGGTCGCCTTCGCAGTCGTCGTAGCCCTCGGCAATCATGGCGCCGTGCAGGCTAAGGAGGACCATGTCCACGGGCAGCGCAGCCGCGAGATCACCGAGAATCTCGTCGCGGAAGGCCTCGTAGACGGCGCCCACCGTGGGCGCGCCCGGCTGCGCGAAGGCGCATAGGCTCTCGATCACCTCGCCGCCGCGGGCCTCGGCCATGCCTCGCCACACCTGAAGCGGCGCCGAGAAAAGGGTTTCGGGATAGCGGGTCGCGTCGCCGTGGTGGAGAAGCGTCTCGCGGAACGCCTGTTCGCCGGTGGGGATTGGGGAGAAGGAGTTACTCTCGGTACCGAGACAGGCGATAAAAGTCTTCACGGCGGGTCCTCGCGTCGGTCAAGGGCGCCGTCGTGTCGGACGGCCACCCCATACTAGCCGAGCGTGTCGAGGCCGGCGCGGATGTCGGGTAGCGCCGCCTCGGCGGCGGCGAAGGCGACGTCGATGGCGTCGCGCGCGCGGTCGAACTCGAGGAGCCCGATATGCCCGAGCCGCGGCGTGATCGAGATGTCGGGCGGATCGCCAGCCAAGCGACTGCGGCTCAACCGGTCCTGGATGATGTTGAGTGAGGAGACCATGACGCCGAAGACGCTGGGCGCCTGCTGCTCGGTGCCGAAGAGCTGGCGGGCGAGCGCCTTGACCAGGCCCTGGCCCTCGGCATCGCCCGGCTCGGCTAACTCAAGGCCGCTATCGGACAGCGGGGGCT
>CAYUNL010000407.1:0-1866 GCA_964446055.1 uncultured Alphaproteobacteria bacterium
CGCCGATGCTGATGGGCGAGCACGTGCGCGGCTTGGAGGCCAAGGCCGATACGATCACCGCCGGGGCCACCGACTTCGTGCGCGCCAACGCGCACGCCGATGGCGGGATCACCGGGGTAATGAAGATCGCCGCGCTGGCCGAGTCGCATGGGCTGGACGTGGAATTGCACGGCGGCAGTCTGGCGCACCGGCACATCATGGCGACTTTGCGCAATGCCAACTATTACGAGTTGGGGCTGGTGCACCCTCTGGTCAACGATACCAAGCCGGCGGTCTACAGCGAGAGGCGTTGGCTCGACGAGTTGGATTCGGTTGACGAGAACGGCTGCGTCGAGGTGCCGGAAGGGCCGGGTTTAGGGGTGGAGTTCGACCGGGACTGGATCAAGGACCACAAGGCTGGGGAGACGGTGTACGAGTAGCGCTTTACATCGCGGTGATGCGATTGCCGTAGTGGCCGGTCAGTGCGTCGATTAAAAGCCACAGCCCGCCGGTGGTCGCCTCGCCGAGGATCATCCCCAGGAAAAAGGGTTTGAGCCGGGCGAAAAGGCCTGGGCCGCCGTACTGGAGGATCACCGCCTTCAGCAGCCAGGCGATAAAGGCCGAAAACCAGATCTGGCCGGTGATAAAGCCGGCGGCGATGACGAAGCCGAGTGGGTGCAGCGGCCACCAGAAGAAGCGGTGGTTGGCCCACATCAACAGCCCCTCGACCAGTCCGCCGATGCCGGTGAAGATCCAACCGCGCAGGTCCGGGCCGCTCGGCGGGCGGTCGATGAGCGGACCGAGGCGGTTCCATTGGGCTCCGTCGTTGATAAAGTGCCGGATCAGGTTGATGCCGCCGTGGGTGTAGGCCAAGTCCATCAGCACGTAGATCGAGCCGGCGAGCCCACATAAAATCGCCAGGATCATGCCCCAGAACAGCCGCCTTTTGGATCCGGGGATCTTTTCGGCCAGCTTGAGGCTATTGGCGCAGGCGATCATCGGGAATAGCCGCATCTCGGCGGCCCAGCCCATGGCGAAGCCCATCGCGACCAGCCCGCGGTCACCGAGGATGGACGCGCCGAGCCCGGAAATAATAAAAAAGGGTGGCACGATCGGGGGTCTGGTGGTGGGGATGCCGCCGGCGGTGACGACCCGGGTGATGACGATATAATAGACCAGTAAGATACCGAGGAAGACGGGGATGACCACCAGCGGCAAACCTGACAGCCACAGCCAGCCGGAGACGAACAGCAAGCTGGCGACCAGGCCGAGGAGACAGGCGCGGTAGGAGAGCATTTCCTCGGAGTCGTCGAGCGGGTCGGCGGGATTCCAGGCCTTGCGGACGACGGCGCGCAGATGGCGACGGGCCATCCACAGCCCGAAGACGGCGAAGACGATAAAGGCGCCGACGCCCTGGTGCGTCAGATCGGCCGATTGGAAGGCCTCGTAGCGACTCAAGGTCTCGGTGCTGGCCACGCCGAGGAGGCTGAAGGTGCCTTCTTCGAGTTTGGTGAACAAGTAGAAAAACCAGATGCTGAAGATGATTTCGAGGCTGACCAAGTAGAAGAAGCCGATCCAGGCGAAACTGAAGGAGACGATCACCCTCACCTCGTCGCGGAACCACCACCAGTTGGGCAGAAATTGGTTGAAGGCGGGCACGGAGGGGAAGTAGTGGTTGAGGCCGCCGAAGCTGAAAAAGATCAGCGGCAGCGCGAAGCCGAGCCAGACGATGGGGTTTTTGAAGAAGGGGGCGAGGCGGGCCTCGGGGTCGCTGCCGAGGTCGATCATCGATTGCGGCAGTTGCGCCATGGGGTAGGCGAGGTGCTCGGCTTGCGACCACTGGCGGTGGAGGACCGCCGCCAGGCAGATCATCAGCAGGCTCAGGGC
>CAYUNL010000408.1:0-1859 GCA_964446055.1 uncultured Alphaproteobacteria bacterium
TTCCGGCACCGATGCCGATGCCGATGTGGCGGACGCCGCGGTGACGCCGCACCTCCACTTCAAGGACGTCGACCGTGCCATGCACGCGCGGGTCATGGACGAGAACGTCGACTTCCACACCGCGGTGATCCAGGGCGTGTTTTGCCCCTTGGGCCGCGGCATCGTCGACTTCGCCGCCTTCAAGGCAGCGCTCGAAGAGGCCGACTACGACGGCTTTGCCACCATCGAGCAGGACCGCAACCCGGCCGGCGAGCACAACCCCCTGGGCGATGCCAAGGAGAACCTCGCCTTCCTCCGCCGCATCGGCATCGTCGCCGACGGGGCCGCGCCAGCGAACTAGGCTAGCACGCTATCTCGGCCGGCACGGCTCAGGCGCGCTGGGCGGCGCTGCGGTCCGAGAGCGGGTGGGCAAGCTTCTCGACCAGCTCTTTGGGGCAGATTTGCCAGAACTTGCCGACCTCACGGTCCCAGGCGGTGAGCATGCGGGCGGCGAAGGCGGACTGGGTTTCGCGCGCGTGCTCTTCGATCAAGTCGCGGCAGGCGGCTTCCCAGTGCGCCGAATCGAGGCGCTGCCACACCACGTGTGCGTCGTTGACGTGGGGAATGAAGCTCTGATCGGAATCGTAGACAAAGGCCATCCCCCCGGTCATGCCAGCGGCGAAGTTGTCACCCACCGGCCCGAGGATGGCCACAGTACCGCCGGTCATGTACTCGCAGCCGTTGGCGCCGCAGCCCTCGACCACGGCGAGCGCACCCGAGTTGCGGACGCAGAAGCGCTCGCCCGCCTGTCCCGCCGCGAACAGCCGCCCCGAGGTAGCGCCGTATAGGACGGTGTTGCCGATGATGACGTTCTCGTTGCTCTTCAAAGTGCTCGACGGGGTCGGCCGGATCACGATCGTCCCGCCCGAGAGCCCCTTGCCGACGTAGTCGTTGGCCTCGCCGAAGACCTCGAGCTTCAGCCCCTGCACGGCGAAGGCGCCCAGCGATTGCCCGGCCGAGCCGCGCAGCCGCACCGTGATATGGCCGGGCCTCAGGCCCTTCATGCCAAACCGGCGCACGATCTTCGAGCTGAGCTTGGTACCGATCGCGCGCTGGGTATTGCGCACGTTGTAGGCGAGCTGCATCTTCTCGCGCACCTCGAAGACGCGCATCGTATCGCCGATCATTTGCGCATCGAGGGTCTCGGGAACTTCGTTGCGGCCTTCGCGTGTGCAGTACGGCGCGTGCGGCCCGGGATCGGCCTGGACGAGCAAGGGGTTGAGATCGAGATCGTCGAGGTGCGGGCTGCCGCGGCTCACCTGGGTCAGCAGATCGGTGCGGCCGATGAGCTCGTCGAGCGCGGCCATGCCGAGCTTGGCGAGAATCTCGCGAACCTCCTCGGCCATGAAACTGAATAGGTTGACCACCTTCTCCGGCGTGCCCTCGAACTTGTCGCGCAGCGCCGGGTCCTGGGTGCAGATGCCCACCGGACAGGTGTTGGAGTGGCACTGGCGCACCAGGATGCAGCCCATCGCCACCATCGAGGCGGTGGCCACTCCGTATTCCTCGGCCCCCATCAGCGCCGCCATGACCACGTCGCGCCCCGATTTGATGCCGCCGTCGACGCGCAGCCGCACGCGGTGGCGCAGGCGGTTGAGGATCAAGAGCTGGTGCACCTCGGTAAGCCCCATCTCCCACGGCACGCCCGCGTACTTGATGCTCGACTGCGGGCTCGCGCCGGTGCCTCCCGAATGGCCGGAGATGAGGATCACGTCGGCTTGGGCCTTGGCCACACCCACCGCGATGGTGCCGATCCCGGCCTCGGCCACCAGCTTCACGCAGACCTGGGCCTGGGGGTTGATCTGCTTGAGGTCGTAGAT
>CAYUNL010000409.1:0-1859 GCA_964446055.1 uncultured Alphaproteobacteria bacterium
GCTCCGGCCAAGCGCTTTGGCCGCGCTCAAACCGCCAAAGCCGGCCCCGACGATGACGACGCGGGGGTCCTCGGTCGCCGCGGCGGGGGCGTCATGGCGGCCGGTGCGCGCGGCCAATTCGGTTGCGACCATGACGTCGCGCGCCTAGGCCTCAGCTCAGATCGACGCCGCAATCCGGCCGACGCCGCTCCCGTCAACGAAGACGTGGCTGACGTGGCACCCCTGGACCGAAGCCATCAACATGTACTTGCCGGGCTCGACGTAGAACACTTGAATGTTGTCGGCGTGGCCGACGTAGCTCGACCCTACCGTGCCACGGATGACGCGGTTGACCGTATCGATGTCGTCTTAGGTTGCCTTCAGCTCCAATCGCTTGCCCGCCTGTTCGGTCTGCGCCATCGCTTGCGCCGCGGTGGTGCAATTGACCGCGGTCTGGGCGTGGCTCGGCCCGCCCAGCAAGACCCCCGCGAGGGCGGCGAGTAGGATCATTCGTGTTCGCATCTGTGTATCCTCCGATCTCAGTGCCTTGATATGGCGCCAACAGAGTGAGAATTCGGTGAACATCGGCGATCGAGCGCCGCCAGCGTGACATCGACGATATCGCCGAGCGCGTGGGGATCGTTGACCGCTTTGGCGATGACGCTGAGGCCGTTGAGGCTGTTGGTGAAGTAGCGGGCGAGGGCCTGCAGATCGCGGCGGGGGGCGAGCTCACCACTTTCTTGCGCGCGCACCAGCGCTACGTACAGCCGCGATTCGATCTCGCGTAATGCTGCGGCCACGACCACGTTGACTTCGCCATCGCCGGGGCAGAGCTCGACCGCGGCGTTCGACACCATCCATCCGCGCGGCCCCTGGCCAAGGACGGTGCGCTCGATCATGCCCATGAAGACAAGCCGCAGTGCGACTCGGACCGGGCCCGGTTCCTCCAGCGGCGATAACAGCGGAATAATCTCCCGGGCCGTGAACCGCTCCAGCGCCGCCAGGTGCAGTGCATGCTTGTCGCCGAACGTGGCATAGATGCTGCCGCGGTTGATGCCCATGGCATCGACCAGATCCTGGACCGACGTGCATTCGTAGCCTTTGGTCCAAAAGACGTGCATCGCCCGGTCGAGAACTTGTTCGCGATCGAATGTCTTAGGTCGGGACATGACGATCCTAACGCTCCGCGGCGCGCCATTCCCACGGTGCGTCAAATCGGCTCTGCCAGACGCCGGCCTCCTCGCGCGCGGCCGCGGTTTCGTCGGCGACATAGGCCAGCGCCATGCCGATGCGCACCATGGTTTCGTTCAGTTCGGTTCCCGATGTGCTGCAAACCGCGGCGCCGTGCGCCTCGCCTCCGATGATGCACGTGACTTCGCGGTCCGCGACCAGCGCGCTCAGCATCTTCACGGCCTCGCGCCCGCACTTCCACGGAAACAACATCACCGTGCAGGTCTGCCGTATCTCGGGCGCGTCGATGCCGTAGAGGTCGATGCTGCGGCCGTCGATCTCGATCGTGTCGCCGTCGATGACGGTGGCCACGCCGGTCACGGTCTCGGGTGCCCGCCCCTGCGGCGCCTCCCACACTATCGGGGCCGTGGAAGGCGGCACCATCGCGATTCGCGCATCCAGCGGGCTCGCCGCATGAAGCGGTGGCGCAGCGCTTGCCGCCAACGCCGCTGCCGCGAGTGCGGCTGCGCAGTACCTCCCGACCACGACTACGCCGGATCGCCGGTGAGCACGGCGATGTCGGTCCAGGCGACGCCGCTGCCGATGACGCAGCTGCGGCCTTGTACGTCGGTCACCACCAACGTCCATCCGCCTTCCTCGCTGGCGAACAGCTCGAACATGGCCTTGCCGCTCTTCGCCAGCCCTCGGCC
>CAYUNL010000410.1:0-1436 GCA_964446055.1 uncultured Alphaproteobacteria bacterium
ACCATGGCCTGCGGCTCCGGCCGCATCACGGCCGACCTCATCGCGGGACGCCAACCGGAGATCGATCTGGCGGGCATGACGCTGCAATAAGAGTAACCTAGGGGACCGGCGCGAAGCGGCCTCAGGGGGGGGAGTGAGACAACATGGCGAGTGCAAAGACAGCCACCGCCGCGGCGAAAAGTCGTGACAAAGCAGAGAGGGAAACCGCCCTCGTCGAGAGGACGGGCATGACCTACGAGACCGACGAGGGCATCGCCGGGCGCGCCGCGGTCGGCCTCATCGTCCTTGCCGTCGACCAAACCATCGAGCACGAGTTTCGCAAGATCTTCACCATGCCTAGGGTGGCGCTCTATGAAAGTCGGCTTCCCTGCGAACCCGCCGTAATCCACGACCTCGATGCCCTGAGGAAGATGGAAGCGGACATCGCGCCCGCCACCTCGCTGATGGTGCCGGGCTGCCACCTGGATGTGGTGGCCTTCGCGTGCACCTCGGGCGGCATGGTGATCGGCGACGAGACCGTCGCCGCGCGCATCCGCGAGGCGCGGCCCGATGTCGCCTGCACGACGCCGATGACCGCCGTCTTCGCGGCGCTGGGGGCACTAAGGGCAGGCCGGGTGTGCCTGATCACGCCCTACATCGACGAAATCAACCGCACCATGCGCGGCTATATCCAGGACAACGGCTTCGAGGTGCCGGTGGTGGGTTCGTGGAGCGAGGAGGACGACTTCAAGGTGGCGCGCATCACGCCCGAGACCATCAAGCGGGCGGTGTGCGAACTCGGCGGATCGGAGCTGGTGGACGCCGTGCTCGTTGCCTGCACGTCCTTGCGCGTCGCTGAGATCGTCGAAGAGTTGGAGGCGGAAATCGGCAAGCCGGTGACCTCGTCCAACCACGCCCTCGCCTGGCACTGCCTGAGGCTCGCCGGCTACCAGGATACGGTGCCCGGCTTCGGCTGGCTGTTCCGCACCCCGCTGGCTTAGAGCCGGCTGCGAGGCGAGCTGGAAATTCTGTCTCGGGGCACGGTATGCATGGTTGATTTCTCCCTGAACGACGAGGTGGCGTTGATCACCGGCTCATCCCGCGGGCTGGGGTGGGCCATCGCCGAGGCCATGGCCGAAGCTGGGGCCCATGTGGTCCTCAACGCCCGCCACGAAGAAGCCTTGGAAGAGAAGTGCCGGGGACTCGCCGACCGCGGGCTTGCGGCGGAATTCGAGCTCTTCGACATCCTCGATGCCGCGGCCTGCCGCGCCGCCATCGATGGCGTGGTGGGGCGGCACGGACGTCTCGACATCTTGGTGTTCAACGCCGGCGCGATACGGCGCAAGCCGCTCGTCGAGCACGGCGACGACGACTGGGACACCGTCATCGAGGCCAATCTCGGCTCCGCCTTCCGTATGGCACGGGAGGCCGCTAAGTCGATGATCAAGCGGCGCCAC
>CAYUNL010000410.1:1446-1850 GCA_964446055.1 uncultured Alphaproteobacteria bacterium
GGGCGCATCCTCGTGACCAGCTCCATGCTCGGTATGGTGGCCCGCTCCCTCATCCCCGGCTATGTGGCCTCGAAGGCGGGGTTGCTGTCACTGACCCGGGCCTTGGCAGTGGAACTGGCGCCCCATGGGATCACGTGCAACGCTCTGGCACCCGGCTTCATTGATACGGTCATGGCCCGGCCCGCCTTCGACCAACCGGGTTTCCTCGAGTATTTCAAGGAGCGCACGCCGATGGGCCGGCTGGGCCTTCCCGAGGAAGTGGCGGGGGCAGCGATTTTCCTGGCCTCGGCCGCGGCGTCTTATGTCACCGGTATCGTGTTGCCGATCGACGGCGGCGCGCTCGCCAAGTACTAGGGTCAGGACCCATTAATCTTCGCTTCATTATTTTGGCCGATGATGATGTC
>CAYUNL010000411.1:0-1850 GCA_964446055.1 uncultured Alphaproteobacteria bacterium
CGCGAAACAGCTGGTAATGGGCGCTGGTGATGCCGCCGCCCCAGCGCGGTGGGAAGCTGTCGGAAACGATGGCGATGCGCCGAACGGTCATCGGCGTTTCAGACGTTCGGTCAAGATTTTTCTTTGCTCGGGCGTGGCGAAGCGATGGTCGGCACGCAAGGGCCCGTCGTGGCGGGCGAAGACAATGTCGGCCTGGGCCAGGGCTCCGTCGAGCGGCCGCCGCGAGAGGCCCAGGATGTCGTAAACGACGAACCCGTGGGACTCCATGAATGACACCACCTGGGCGTGCTCGGGTCCACCGTCGAAGAAAGGCAGGAACGAAACCTCGAGGATGACCATGGCGGTTGCTGGAAGGATTTCCCGGGCGCCCTCCAGGACCCGCAGTTCGGCGCCCTGGACGTCGGCCTTGATCAAGATCGGGGGCGCCAGACGGTGGTCCCGGGCAAGGTCGTCCAGTGTCACCGCCGGGACCGTCAGGGGAACGCCATCGACGTCGGGTCCCTCCGCTTCGCGAAAGATCGACGAGCCGACCAGGTCGGGATGCACGTTGAAGACGATCTCACCACTTTTCTCGGTCGCCGCGACTCGGTGAACCGTGGCCTCGGAAATCTCCGCGCAGAGGTCGCGCAGGAACGGATCATATTCTTCCAGGGGTTCGATCAGGTGGTAAGCCGCGTCAGGGAAGACGGTCGCCGAAGTCCTTGTGAAATCGCTATGGGCGGCGCCCACGTCGATCACTGTCTCAGGAATCACGCCAAGGCCGCGGGTGCGTTCGAGTAGGCCGGTCAGTGTCCCACACCGGTCGCGCCGGCGAAGCTCGTAGCCGAGGGCGGAGAGTACCTTGAGAAGGGCTGATTTGATGATAGCTATATCCTTTCCGGCAGCACGGCGGCATAGGCCGAACGAGCAAGCGAGGCCGGTGAGGCGGCACGCAGGCTGGCCTCGAATAGGCGCGCCAGGGCAAGACGGTGCGCCGGTCCTTCCAGGTCCTTTAACCGCCGCGTCAAGCGCGCCGCGACATATTTCCACACCGGCCGGGGGGCGCCGTCGCCGATGAGACGGAGAAATCGCTTCACGGCGTCGGCGCAGGTCCCGAGGCCGGCTCGGGCAGCATCGGGCGATAAATCTTTTGGCTGGCCCAACATCAACCACCGCAGCCCATCCAGCTCCGTGGTCGGCGCGTCGGGCAGGACGCGGGCCAGGGCGCGCCGGCTGACGCGATGGGCGGCGGCGGCCTGGTCCGAACCATGCCGGCGGGATGCCGAGGCGGCATGCACCCGATAGCGCAACAAGGGCCTTGGTAGGTAGGCGAAGGTCAGGCCGCGAGCCAGGCAGCGGTCCCATAGGTCATAGTCCTGGGCGCGGCGCAGCCCCTCATCGTAACCGCCTGCCTGCAGGATCGCGTCGCGCCGGAACATGACCGCGGGATGGGGGCCGAAGGCATTGTCGAACAGGCTGCGCCAACGGATCACGGTCCAGTCGTCTTCGCGCCATTCCCGCTCGCCTCCGGTCTCGGCCCCCTCGATCAGACAGCGGCAGAATGAGATATCCGCCCGCGCCCGCGTCAGGGTTTCCAATTGCGACCCAAGGCGGCCTTCAAGCGATACGTCATCGGCGTCCATGCGGGCAACGATGGGCGCCTTGGCCGCGCCGAGACCCCGATTGAGCGACGCACTCAGACCCAGGTTGCGGTCGTTGCGTAACACAGTGACACGAGGATCAGAGTATTCCTGCAACATATCGAACCCGCCGTCGGTCGAGCCGTCGTCGACGATGATGAATTCAAACGCCGGGCCCTGCTGACACAAGATGCTTTCGACCGCCCGGCCAACCGTGTCGCGGGCGTCGTG
>CAYUNL010000412.1:0-1843 GCA_964446055.1 uncultured Alphaproteobacteria bacterium
CCCGCCTGCGCGGCGAATCGTGGTGGTACGTGGTGCGCCGCGAGCTTTTGCCCAACGCCACCAGTGTTCTCTTGGTCGAGTTCGCGCTGCGAGCCAGCACTGCGCCGGTACTGGTCGCGGCGCTCGGCTTTCTGGGCTTCGGGCTCCGGCCGCCGACGCCGGAGTGGGGCCTGATGATCTCTGAGAACCGCCAGTTCATCGTCTTCGCGCCGGAGACGCTGGTGGGTCCAGGACTCGCGCTCGCCTCCTTGGTCGTGGGACTCAACCTGTGGACCGAGGGGCTGGCGCGTATCCTCGGCCGTTCGGTCCGGCTGGGGGACAAGTGACCGGCCTCATCGAGATCGAAGGCCTGAGCCTCGGCTACCGGGACGACGAAGGCTGGCTGGACGCCGTCGCCGACGTTTCGTTCACGCTCGCCGCCGGCGAAATCTTCGGCATCGTCGGCGAATCGGGATGCGGCAAGAGCTCGCTCGCGCTTCAGTTCCTCGGCTATCACCATCCCCGCGGGCGCGTGCGGGGAGGCCGCGTCCTGTTCGACGGCGAGGACGTGCTGGAGTTCGACCGCGAGGCCCTTAGCCGGCTGCGCGGCGCCCGCATCAGCTTCGTGCCGCAGAACCCGACGACGGCGCTGAACCCCGCCAAGCGGGTCGGCCCGCTAATCGCCGAGGTGGTGGTCCACCACGGCGCGGCGGCCCCGGGGGAAACGGCCGAGGCGCGTGTGGCTGAGCTACTTGGCCAGGTTGGTCTGCCGAGCCCCCAAGCAATGGCGCGTCGCTACCCGCACCAGCTATCCGGGGGTCAGCAGCAACGCGTGATGATCGCGATGGCGCTCGCCTGCCGCCCCGAGGTCGTGGTTCTTGACGAGCCGACCACCGGGTTGGACGTGACAACCCAGAAGCAGATCGTCACGTTGCTGGCCGAGCTGCGCGACCGGCTCGGCACTTCGATGGTGTACGTCACTCACGACATGGGGGTGATCCGCGACATCGCCGACCGGGTCGGGGTGATGTACGCGGGGCGCATGGTCGAGATCGCACCGACCGAGGCCCTGTTCGCCGCACCCGCGCACCCGTACACGCGGGGGCTGATCGCGTCGATTCCGAGGCTCGATGCCGAGACGCCGCCGCACACTGCGCTCAAGGGTCTGTTCCGCCGCGAAGCGATGCCGGAGGGCTGCCCGTTTGCACCGCGCTGCGACTTCGCGGAACCCTCGTGCGGGTCGACGCGGCAGGCACTGCGCGAGGTCTCCTCGGCGCACGGTGTTGCATGCCAGCGCTGGTCCGAGCTGGCGCCGACGATCGCCGAAGTCGCCAGCCAATCCGAAAGCACCACAGCGCGGGCGTCCGAGGCCGAGCCGGTCCTTGCCTTCGAGGGTGTGTCGTTGCGCTACGGGCGATCAGCCGAGGCCGTGGTGCGGGCGGTATCCTTCGAGATCGCCGAGGGTGAAACCTTTGGCTTGGTCGGTGAATCGGGAAGTGGCAAGTCCACCGTCGCGCGTGCGGTGAGCGGGCTTTTGGCGCCGGCCGGCGGAGCGATTCGATTCGAGGGTTCGGCGCTGCCGGGAACGGTGCGGTCGCGGTCAGCCGATCAGCTTAGGCGGATCCAGTACATTTTTCAGAACCCCGACGCCTCACTCAACCCGCGTCTGCGCGTGGGCGAGATTCTGGCTCGGCCGCTGACCCGGTTCTTCGGCCTTGGCGGCAACCCGCGTCGCGAACGCGTCGCGCTCGCGCTCGACGAGGTGCGGCTTCCCGAATCCTATGTCACGCGTTTCCCCGACCAGCTATCGGGCGGCGAGCGCCAGCGCATCGCCATCGCCCGCGCGCTGATCGCCGAGCCGGCG
>CAYUNL010000413.1:0-1836 GCA_964446055.1 uncultured Alphaproteobacteria bacterium
CGCGCTCTATTTCTCTTCGAGAAGCCCTGGCCTCTGGTCCGACCGCACTACACCCTTCTCATGCTGTCGCCGTAGCGCCACGCCCACGCGCTTCGTCATGAGCCGCAAGAGCCGTTGGTCGCTCTTGTCCAACGCCGTGACACCAGCAATTTCAGAGCGACATCGCGTTTCGTGAGTGGTTCTACGGCTTGCCGTAGAATGCTCATGGCCATCGGTTCGGGCTCTACCGACTCGCCGCCGCACACCGGGTCGCGTCGATCCGCTTAGGTCCCATCGGGTTCCGGATCGACCATGGCGGCGCGGCTTTTCAACGGCCATCGGTAGGGATCCGGCCACAGCCGGAACTCGGGGTCGGCGCCCAGCGCCTGGGCCGCGTGGGCCGGCCAGTTGGGATCGTTGAGGAGCTCGCGGGCCAGCGTGATCAGGTCGGCCCGGCCCTCGCTCAAGATCTCCTCGGCGTGGTGTGGGTCGACGATCATGCCGCCGGCCATGGTCATGATCCCGGCGTCCCGCCCGATTTGCTCGGCGAACGGGACCTGGAAGCCGGCCGGCGGCCGCACCCGGGCGCCCAGCGAGATGATGGGTCCGCGGATGCCGCCGGCCGAGCAATCGATCACGTCGACGCCCGCCACCTTGAGTCCCTTGGCCAGCCCCACCGAATCCTCGATGGTCCAGCCGCCCTCGAACTCGTCGATGCACGAAAGGCGGAAGAACACCGGCGCCTCGTCGGACCATTCGGCGCGCACCGCCTCGCTTACTTCGAGGGCGAAGCGCATGCGCCCGGTCAGATCGCCGCCGTAGGCGTCGGTCCGGAAGTTGCTCAGGGGCGAAAGAAACTCGTGGACGAGATATCCGTGTGCTCCGTGGATTTCGCACACCCGGAACCCGGCCTCCCGCGCCCGCCGGGCCGCCTGCCCCCAGGCCTCTACCTGACGGGTGATGTCGTCGGATGTCATCTCGCGCGGCGTCGGCCAATCGGGCTCCATGGGCACCGCCGAGGGGCCGATGACCTCCCACGGCGGCTCGCCCTTGGCGGCGTCGGTCCCATCCAGCGGCTGGCCGCCCTCCCACGGGAGCCGGGTGGCGGCTTTGCGGCCGGCGTGGGCGATCTGGATGCCGGCGACCGTCCCGTTGTCTTCGAGGACCCGGACGACATGGCTCATGGGTTCGATCTGGTCGTCCGACCACAGGCCGGCGCAGGCGGGCGTGATCCGCCCCGCCGGCTCGACCGCCGTGGCCTCGACGATGCACATACCGACCCCACCCTGGGCCAACTTCATGTAGTGGGCGGTGTGCCAGTCGTTGACCACACCGTCCTCGGCCATGAATACGCACATGGGTGCCACCACGACCCGGTTCCGCGCCGTAACTCCGCGCAGGGTGATCGGCGTGAACAGGCGGCTGGTCTGGGAAGTGTCGGCTCGGGCCATGGGTCTTCTCCCTTGGACGTGGTGCACGGGTTTGGGGCCGCTCCCCCTTGCCGGCCGGCGCCGGTGGGGGGCCGGTTCGGGTTTATTCGGCCGGTGGCAGTCGGTTGGCCTCGGCCCGTTTCGAGAGGTGCCCGCTGTACTGCTTGGGCCACATCTTGAATTTCGGATCGACGCCCAGCTCCTGCGCTGCGTGCAGGGGCCAGTTGGGGTTGTAGAGGAGTTCCCGGGCCATGGCGACAAGGTCCGCCTGGCCATTGCGGATGATGTCCTCGGCCTGGCAGGGCTCGGTGATGAGGCCGACGGCCATGGTCTTGATCTCGGCTTCGGCGCGCACCCGCTCGGCCAGGGGCTTTGTCATAGGCTCGTTGAGGCTATCCCCGTTACGGGTCTATCATCTCCCCATGAG
>CAYUNL010000414.1:0-212 GCA_964446055.1 uncultured Alphaproteobacteria bacterium
AAAATTGTCCTTTCCGCTTCTCGACGGCAGCGGACGAAGTCTGGAACAAGCGACGATCGGCCGTCGAGAGGTCTATTTCGCGGGCGCCATGAGAGAGACACCGGTGTATCAGCGCGCGTTGCTCCCTCCCGAAGCGGTCTTGCGCGGCCCGGCGGTCATCGACGAGGACGGATCCACCACGGTCGTGTTCCCGGAATGGGGAGTGCGCGTGG
>CAYUNL010000414.1:222-1829 GCA_964446055.1 uncultured Alphaproteobacteria bacterium
ATTAGTTAAACCTCGCAGAATGCCCGGCCGTCATCCTGGTTGGACGTTGTCAGAAGAATTTGTTGACGGCGAATCGCCGGGCGTATCGCCGTCGAGGCATCCCTACCGTTGGGTGATGCTCGCCGGGGCGTGGCTTATTTACTTCAGCTTCGGGCTTACGTTCACGGCGTTGGCGCCGCTGGTCCGGCCGATCAGCCAAGAGTTAGGCTTGAGCCATTCGGAGATGGGCGTCGTTCTCGGGTCGTGGTCGCTTGTCTACATCGCTTCGGCGATCCCCTGCGGTGCCCTCCTCGACCGGTATGGTCCCAGGCGCGCGCTATTCACCGCGGCCATGATCATGGGTCTATCGGGTTGCCTGCGCGGTTTCGCGACGGGCCATCTCAGCCTCTTTCTGGCGGTCGCCGCCTTCGGGCTAGGCGGCCCCCTCATCTCGATCGGCGGTCCCAAACTGGTCAGCCTTTGGTTTGAGGGCAAGGAGCGCGGCCTTGCCATGGGCATCTTCAGCACCAGTCCACCTCTCGGTGGAGTGGGCGCGCTCGCACTCACCAACAGCGTCTTTATGCCAATCGCCGGCGGCAATTGGCGGACCGTGCTGGTCTTCTATGCGGGTTTCGTGCTCATGGCCGGGATCGCCTGGCTCACCATCAGCGGCCATCGCGCCAGCCGCGCCGTCGAACGTCAAATCGCGGCCGAGCCTAAACGCTCCCAGCTCGCCGTTTTTGCCGGCCTTCTGCGCCTCAAGGTCGTGCGAGTCGTGCTCTTGATGAGCGTCGGCATCTTTTTGTTCAACCAAGGGCTGGTCAACTGGCTTCCCGAGATATTGAGACGCGGCGGCATGGACGCGGCGACGGCCGGCTACTGGGCCTCGATCCCCATCGCCATCAGCATCTTCTCCGCGATGGTGATTCCGCACCTGGCGATTCCGTCCCGGCGCCTCTTCATCTTGCTTTGTCTCTTCATCTGCGCGGGCGGGGCGACGTTCCTAATCGAGGAACCCGTTGGAGCCTGGCTCGTGGCCGGTCTGTTCTTGCAAGGCACCGCGCGGGGGGCGATGAGAACAGTCGCCCTCCTCGTGCTCATGGACAACCGGGACGTTGAGGCGCGCGACATCGGTTCGGTCGGCGGGCTGTTCTTCTCGGCGGCCGAGATCGGCGGCGTACTGGGACCACTGGCCATGGGCTATCTATTCGATGTGACCGGCGGGTTTTCGGCGGCGCTTTACATGTTGTCGGGCGTGTGCGCCGCCTTGATGCTTCTCGTCGCCTGGCTTCGGCGGATCGACGGTTGAACGATCACCGCTCCTTGGTATCAGTCACCGGGCGGCAATGGGTCTCGCGCACCATCGCCATGATGAGCAGCGCCAGGACGTGGGAGGCAATGAGCACGAGAAAGGCCTTGTGGTACGCCTCCACCGGATAGACCCGCGCGCCGGCCTCCACCAGTCCGTCCCAGTTGAGATCGAGGAGCCAGCCGATCAGCGGCTGGAACACGGCGCCGACGAACATGGCGGCCCCGTTGATGATTCCGACGATCGTGCCTGTCGCACCCGGTGGTCCATGCTCGCGGCCGACCGACAAGGCCAGGAACATGGCGCCGAGGCCGACACC
>CAYUNL010000415.1:0-1811 GCA_964446055.1 uncultured Alphaproteobacteria bacterium
GCAAGCTGTTCCCCAACGTCGATTTCTACTCGGGCATCGTGCTGCAGGCCATGGGATTCCCGACCTCGATGTTCACGGTCCTCTTCGCGCTCGCGCGGACGGTCGGCTGGGTGGCCCAGTGGAAGGAGATGGTGGAGGATCCGAGTCAGAAGATCGGCCGGCCGCGCCAGCTCTACACGGGTCCCGCCGAGCGGGCCTTCGTGCCGCTCGCGGACAGGAAATAGAAGGGGTCGCCTTGGCCGGCCGGAGCAAACCGAACCACCGAAGGCGACAGGTGCCGGACGCCACAAAGCTGCCGCGGGTGGGCGCGCCGCGTTCGCGTAAGCCTCCCGCCAACGATAACCGCGCGCCATCGGGCGTTCTCGCCCGCCGCGCGGCCGGCATAGCGGGCTTCGTGGTGGCCCTCGCGATCTTGCTATGGGTCGGCGTCACCTCCTTTTAGCCCTTTCTCGTCCGCGTTTCGGATCACCTCGAGCACCGTAGCCGCGGCACGCATGCTCGGCGACTCGCCCGCCGCATCGAAGCGCGCCATTGCCTCGCGAATGCCCTCGATTTGCCGGTCCCGCACCGGGCCGCCGGCCAGGAGATCGCCGACCGCCCGGGCAATCGGGCCAGGCCGACACCGGTTCTGAAGATACTCAGGCACGACGCCGTGGCCGAGAACGATATTGATCAAGGTGACATGCTTGACGCGAAGCAGAAGCCGCAGCCAGACGGCCGACAGCAGGTTCATCCTGTAAGCAATGACCATCGGCACCCCGGCTAGGCCGAGCTCGAGAGCAACCGTACCCGAGGCGGCGAGGGCCGCGTCGCTTGCCGCGAAGGCATCGTATTTCTCCCGCATGTCCTCGGTGACGATCGCCGGTGCATCCCAACCGGCCGTCGCGGCCGCGACCTCGTCGGCCACCGCCGCGACCGTGGGAACAGCGAGGCGCAGGCCGGGAAACCGCAGTGTCAGGCGCTTGATCGTCTCGCCGAAAACGGGCAACAGTCGCCCGACCTCGCTTCGCCGGCTGCCGGGGAGCACCGCGAGCAGCGGGGCATCGGCTGGAATCCCATGTCGCGCGCGGAAGCCCGGTCCGTCGCCCCCACCCGCCCCTTCCTCGAGGACCGGATGGCCGACATAGGTGCAACCGAGTCCCTCGCGCTCGAAATACCGCGGCTCGAAAGGCAGCAGCACCAGGAGATGATCGAGGAAGCGGGCGATCTTGCGCGCCCTGCCCGGCCGGTAGGCCCAGACGGTGGGGGCGACATAATGGATGCGCAGGGCCTCGCCGGGATCCAGGCGCTCGACCACGCGGAAGGCAAAGCCCGGCACATCGATGGACACCACGGCAACGGGCTGGGCCTCTCGGATGGCCGCCACCGTCTCACGCACCCGACGAAGGATGAGCGGCGCCTTGGGAAGCACCTCGGCGACGCCGAAGAGCGAGATATCCGACATGGGAAAGATACTCGCAAGGCCCTCGCCCGCCATGCGCTCCCCGCCTACGCCAACGAACCGAACCGCGCCCCCGGTCCGTGCCTCGAGGGCCGCCATCAGCCGGGCGCCGATAGCGTCGCCCGAGGGCTCGCCAGCAATGATGAAGATGGTGAGCGGCTCTCTCTCCTCCACGTCCGGCGCGCCGCTCACGCGTCGGGGTCCACACCGAGGACGAAGAGGCCCGATTCGTCCGCCGCCCGCACCACCGCCGCCCGGTCGACGACGAGCGCCCCGCCGGCCTCGACGGCGATCCCCCGCAAGCCGGCGGCAGCCGCCCCGGAGACCGTGCCCTTGCCGATGGTCGGCAGGTCGATGCGACTTTCCTGTT
>CAYUNL010000416.1:0-1788 GCA_964446055.1 uncultured Alphaproteobacteria bacterium
AGTTGGCGCCGAACGCGGTCGGCGGGGCGTCGTAATCGACCTGGGAGCGATAGGCGCTATCGGGGGCCACGCCCATCATCGTCCGGCCGCCCTGATCGAAGGTCATTGTCGCGACCACCGGTTTCCCGGTCGCCGCCGCGGCCTCCACCGCGATCGCCAGCTCCGCCTCGGCGTACATGGTCTCGACCCACAGCGCGTCGACCCCGCCGGCGACCAGGCCGCGGGCCTGTTCGACGAACGCCTCGCGGGCGTCCTCCTCGGTGAGCGTGCCCGAGGGCGCGAAAAGCTCGCCCGTCGGGCCCATCGAACCAGCGACCACCACCGGGTGTGGGGCGCTCTCCGCGGCCTCGCGCGCCACGTGCGCAGCAGCGACGTTGAGCTCGTATGCGCGGTCCTCGGCACTCGAGCGGCGCAGCCGCACCGCGTCGGCGCCAAAGCTGTTGGTAAGCAGGATGCGCGAGCCCGCAGCGATAAACTCCCGGTGCACGTCGAGGACGCGGTCGCGGTGATCGACGTTCCAAAACTCCGGCGGGTCACCGGTGTCGAGGCCACGTGCCATCAGGTTGGTTCCCATGGCGCCATCGGCGATCACGAAGGGACTCTCGGCCAACACGCGAAAAAATGCCTCGCTCATCGGCGTACCATTGAACCCTATCGGGTAAACTGTCAAAGAATGTTCCGGTGCCGCTTCAGCGCCCAGCCATCGGTCCCGCCCACGGCGGCGATGGCGAGGCGCGCTCGATCAGAAGGTCAAGGAAGGACCGCGCCTTCGCCGAGAGATGGCGGTGGCTTGGATAGACGGCCGCGATCGGATAGGGCTGGGGAAGCCACTCGACGAGCACCGTGGACACGCTGAAGGACCTTCTCGAATCGCGGACGGAAGGGCCCTAGGCTCCGTTCCGCGGGCTGCCCGTCAGGCGGCCGCCGTCCCGGACTGCGGGCCAGACATCGATGGGTCGATCGTCGCGCCTTCCATGTTGGCACCCGTGAAGTCGGCGGCCGGCAGATCGCAATTTCGAATGTCGGCGTCTCGGAGGTCGGCCGTGGCGAAGGTGGTGCCGAGGAGGCGAGCGCCGGCGTGCGAGGCTCCCCTCAGGCGGGCTGCGTCGAAGTGGGTTCGCTTGAGATTGGTGGGCCAAAGCTGGGGGTGGGCGCCTTTGATCTCGACCGCGCCGAGTCGCGCGCCTTCGAGGTTGGCGCCACTCAGAATCGTCCGCTCGAGAGCGGCGCCGCGTAGATCGCTGTCGCGCAGGTCGGCCTGACGGGCGTCGGTGAGCGAGAGATCGGCCATCGCCAGCTCGGCCCCGACGGCAGTGGCGTGAGCCAGCACGCAACAGTCGAGCTTGGCTGCCGCCAAGTTGGCCCCGCGCAGGTCCTGGCCGCGCAGATCGAAGCCGCTCAGCACCGCCTGCACACCGTCGTTACCCGAGGTCTCGACCCATACTCGGTGATTCGCGATCAAATCCTGCAGTGGCGTATCGAGCGTGTCTGGCCCCGAGGGCATGATGGCGTTGCGCAGCAGCGCCATCGTCGTCTCGTTGAGATCGATGGCGGCGCCTCGCATATCGGTCCCGTTGACGATGGCGCCTCGCCAGATTGCTTCCGTGGCCACGGCGCCGGAAAGTCGGGCGCGTGCGAGGTTGCATTCGGTGAGATCGGCTCTCTTGAGGTTGGCGCCGATCAGCGTCGATTTGCGCAGGTCCGCGCCCACCAGTTTGGCGCTTTCCAGATTGGCGTCGGTAAGGTCTGCCTGCATGATCAGCGAGTTCGAGAGGCGGGCGCCCGTGA
>CAYUNL010000417.1:0-1035 GCA_964446055.1 uncultured Alphaproteobacteria bacterium
TCGCCATCACGCCCGACGGCGTGCGCCGTCCGGTGGCCGCAGCGATCATGACTTTGATGCTCGCGCTCACGGGCAAGCTGTTGATCAAGGACAGACTGACTCGCGAAGGGCGGTGGGCGGAGAAGACCGACCACAACGGTGTCGGGCTCGTTGGCAAGACGCTGGGCTCGATCGGTATCGGTAACATAGGCGCAGAGCTCTTCCGGTTGGCCAAGCCCTGGGACATGCGCTTCATCGCCTACGATCCTTACGTCGACGCCGCGGCCGCCGGGCAGCTAGGGGTCGGGCTGGTCGACGATCTCGAAACCCTGTTCCGCGAGGCCGACATACTGAGCGTGAACTGTCCGTTGAGCGACGCCACCCACCATCTCGTCAACGCCGAGCGGTTGGCGCTGATGAAGCCGACGGCCTTCCTGATCAACACCGCGCGCGGTCCGATCGTCGACCAAAGGGCGCTGACCGAGGCGTTGACCGAGAAACGCATCGCCGGCGCTGGGCTCGACGTCTTTGATCGCGAACCGCCCGATCCCGACGATCCGCTCCTCGGGCTCGACAACGTCGTCGTCAATCCGCACGCGTTGTGCTGGACCGATCAGTGCTTTGCCGGCATCGGCGCCACCGCCGTGCGTTCGATGTTCGACGTGATGCACGGCCGCGAGCCCGGCGGGCTCGTCAACCGTGCCGTCCTCGACAACCAGGCCTGGCGCGGCAAGCTCGCGGCCTTCGCGGAACGCTTCGGCGCTTGAGGAGGGGCGCGAGGCGCGGTTGCTCAAGTGCCCATTGCTGATATGATGTTCGGTCAAGTGGCGGGAAGCAGGGCACACTCAACAGATACACTCTAGGGGAGGCTGTAATGCGCAATCACGCCAGAGTTATTGCTGCGTTCACCGGACTCGCGCTGTCGCTTGCGGCGACGCAGACCGCGGGCGCGCAAAGCGCCGCCGATCGCGCGGTGGAAGCGGCCAAGCAGTACGCGGGCATCACTCTCAACATAACCTTCGAGGCCGGCCTGCAGGCCTTGGATCCACTCAATTT
>CAYUNL010000417.1:1045-1771 GCA_964446055.1 uncultured Alphaproteobacteria bacterium
AGCTGACGGGAATCAAGATTAACGTCGCCGAGCTTCCGCTCGATGAGATGTTCACCAAGGCGCTGATCGAACATCGTGCCGGAACCGGCGCCTACGATGTGATCAACGTCGTGCCCGCGTGGATGGCCGACATGGTCACGGCCGGCGTCGTCGAGCCGCTCGATCCGTTCATCGACAAGTACGGTATTCGGAGCGATCTCGATGACATCGCCGATACCTACCGTGAAAACTGGATGACGTGGGGCGGGACCATATACGGCCTACCCGACGACGGCGACGTGTTCGTCCTTTACTACCGCAAGGACTTGTTCGAGGATTCCGAGAACATGGCCGAGTTCAAGGCCAAACACGGCTACGAATTGGCTCCGCCCACGACATGGGAGCAGTTCACCCAAATCAGCCAATTCTTCACCGACAAGTTCGCCCCCGAACTCTATGGCTCGGGTGCGATGCACGGTATCCCGCACGTCCACTATTTCTTCCAGGAACGGTTCCGGGTCGCTGGCGGAAAGTTCTTCGATCCCCAGACCATGAAGGCAACGATCAACTCGGAGATCGGCGTCCAGGCGCTGACCGACATGATCGCCATGTCGAAGTCAATGCCACCGGGAGTTGAGGCCTGGGGCTTCGGCGAGAACCTCACCGCCTTCCTGGCCGGCGAGACCGCGTTGTGGGAGTCGTGGCCCCCCGTCGGCCGCTGGGCCGAAGGCATCGGCGCCGATCTCG
>CAYUNL010000418.1:0-1768 GCA_964446055.1 uncultured Alphaproteobacteria bacterium
CGCAGGACTACGTCCTGGCGTACATGTGGTGGAACCTTGCGGCGGCGCAGGGTGACGAAGAAGCAGTGAAAGGCCGCGATATCGTCGCCGGGCTGATGACGCCCGCCGATATATCCGAAGCCCAGCGCCTGGCGCGGCGGTGGCTGGAGGCGCACCAGTGAGGCGCACCCTAATTGTTGCGGTGCTGCTCTCCGCCCTCGCCTTCACCGCGACCGCCCAGGCGGAGAAGCGGGTGGCGCTGGTGATCGGCAACGGCGCCTACGAGGCGACGCCAACCCGCCGAGCGACGCGGCCGCCGTCGGGCGCGGCCTCGCGCGCATTCCCGGCTTTTCAGGCACTGAGGCAAGGTGGCTCGAATTGTCGAGCACCTTTTCCGGCCGCGCCATAACGCGCAACAGGTGAATACTGAATGACCGCAAGCCAAGACTCCGACTGGAACATGGGTCTCGAGCAAAAGTGCCGGTTCGCGTTCGAGCTCTATACCAATCTCTACAACGCCCTCTTTCTCGCCACGTTGCGGGAGCACGGCCAGGCCGGTGCCGAGGACCTCATGTGGCGGCTCATCCGTTCCCAGCACGAGGCCCACTTCCTGCCGGGCCTCGAGAAGCTCGGGCTCGAGGATGAAGCGACCGACGCCATCAAGGCCGCCAAATACCACTATCTGTCGAACCGTCTCGGGGGGCTGGATGTCGACTATGCCGAAGAGACGCCGGCCAAGGTGTGGGTCCGCTATCACCCACCGGTCATGCTCGACATCTCGACCGTCGCCTTCTCGGCCAAGTTCGGCGCGCAAGCCTATCGCGGGTGGTACGGCTACAGCGGGAAGAGCCTGGGCAATCCGCGATTGGGCTTCGTGCTGACTCACAATATGTGTGATGGCGACCCCTACGACGCCGGATACTACATTCTCCACGACCGCGATCTCGGCCCGGAGGAGACCTTCCGATACGGGCGCGGGGAGGCGTTTCCGCGTTTCGACCGGGCGAAGGCGCCGCGGCTGCCCGATGGTTGGACGGCCGAGCGGCAGGCGCGGGCCTTGCGCAACTTCACGATCGAGTACGTCAACACGCAGATCATCGAGCTCGAGGCAACGTACGGCGGCGCGGCGCGGAGCGTCGTCGAGCACGCCTACGCCGTCACCATGGCCTTGCGCCGGCACCGGTTCCACGAGGCACTCGACATTCATGGCGCCGGACCCGGCGCCATCGCCACATTGATGCGACGCGACCGGGCCTTGCTGAACGAGGAAGCGGCCGTGGAAAAGGTGTCCGACACCCGCTACCTGGTACGGCAGGACGCGCGCAATCCACGTTTCTTTCCGCGGCCGGCCGATATGTCGAAGCTGTTCGACCAGGGGGTGCTGGCCGGCTGGCGCACCTTGGCGTCGCTCACCGATCCGCCCGTGACCATAGAGATGACGGCCTCGTTGACGGACGGGAATGATTGCTACGAGTGGGTCTTAACCGCCGAGGAATGATCGCCCATTCCTCGGCCTGTTCCGGGCGGTGAGTGACATGACGCGAAAATACTGGGACGAGGCGATAGAGACCGCCTCGCCCGCGACAATCGAGAAGCTCGAGTCCGAGCGCCTGCGGGCCCAGATGCCGTACGTTTACGCGAGCAGCCCCTACTTCGCCGCGAAGTTCGAGGCCGGCGGCGTGAAGCCCGACGATATCAAGCACCGCGATGATCTGGCCCGGCTGCCGTTTACCGAGAAAGTTGACGTCGCCAAGGCGCAGCATGACGGGACCTTGTTCGGGCCCCATCA
>CAYUNL010000419.1:0-1760 GCA_964446055.1 uncultured Alphaproteobacteria bacterium
CCGGGCGGCCGCCCGCCCGGAAGATAGATCTTGGCGCTTTCGGGAAAACCCCGGAACTGCTCCTCGCGGCCGCTGATAAGCTCGGCCATCAGCGGATACATGACGAATCCGTCGCGGGCGTAGCGGATCGCCGGCGCCGCCACGTCGGCGTAGGACATGGTGCCGAATTCTTCGAGACAGGTGATCCAGGCGTCGGGCGCGGCGGGCACCACCGTCGCCAGGATGCCGTCGAGGATGCCGCCGTGGTGTTTCTGGAAATACTCGGCCGACGCGGCCTTCGGCCACGTGCCCACGCCGGCGACCGTCACCACCTCGGCCGCGTCTGCGAGATAGATCAGGATCGGCGCGACGCCCGCGAAGCCTACCATCAGGCTCTCGACGACGCCAAGCGCGATGCCGCCGGCGACGCCCGCGTCGACCGCATTGCCGCCGGCCTCGAGGATCTGGAACGCGGCCTGGGCGGCGAGATAGTGCCCCGACGCCGCCGCATGACGGGTACCGTAAAACTTCGCGCGATAGGGCTGAAGCGAATAGGTGGATTGGGTCATGGCGGGCTTCTCCTTTGCGCGCGATCGGCGGGACCGGCCCGCATCATCGAGCGAAGCCGGCTCACGCCGCGCCCCCAATGCCCGCGGCGGCGGGCCGCGCCTCATCTTCAACTTGCTGGGGTACGGTATCCGGCCCCGCGGCGGTTCGGGCTTCCGAAAACAAATGGCATTCCACCAGCGTCGTCGATTCGTGGGTGACGGGGATGGGCGCCTCGGCGCTGCACGCCGGCATCACGTGCGGGCAGCGCGGATGAAATGTGCAGCCGCTCGGCGGTTCGATGGGGTTGGGAAAGGCGGCGCCCAAGTGGGTGTCGGGAACCCCGAGCCCGGGTTCGGGCGTCAGCACCGATGCCAAGAGCGCTTGCGTATAGGGATGGCGCGGGTTGCGGAACAGCTCCTCCGTCAACGCCTCCTCGACGATGCGCCCGAGGTACATGACGGCGACCCGGGTGGCCATGTGCTCGACCACCGCGAGGTTGTGGCTGATCAGCAAGTACGTCAGACCAAGTTCGCGCTGAAGATCGAGCAGGAGATTAAGGATCTGGGATTGCACCGACACGTCGAGCGATGACGTGGGCTCGTCGCAGATCACGACCTCCGGTCGCATCACGAGCGCCCGGGCGATGGCGACGCGCTGGCGTTGCCCACCCGAAAGCTGGTTCGGTAGGTTGTTGGCGTAGCGCTGCGACAGGCCGACCAGATCCATGATCTCGGTGACCTGGCTCCGCCATTCCGCGGGACCGCCCAGCTTGTGGACGCGAAGCGGCAGCGAGATGATCTCGGCGACGGTCTTGCGCGGGTTCAAGGACGAGTAGGGGTCCTGGAAGATAGGCTGGATGCGGCGCGAGATCTCGCGTTGATCGAGCCCCGCCATCGGCTCGCCATCCATGGTGACCTCGCCGCCGCTGGGAGAGATCAGGCCCAACAGCATCATCGCGACCGTCGTCTTGCCGCAGCCCGATTCGCCGACGAGGCCAAGCGATTCGCCCTTGCCGAGACGAAGATCGACGCCGTTGACGGCGCGAAGCGGCCGCCTCGGGCGCATGAACCCGGCGCTTACCTCGAAGACGCAGTGCAGCTCTCGCGCCTCGAGGATGGGCGCGTTCACGACGCGAGCTCTTGGTCCGCGTTCGCCCGGCACTGCTCGCGGCTCAGCACGCATCGGTAGCCTCGGTCGGGGGCAATTTCCTCGAACCCGACGGGGTCGGGCTC
>CAYUNL010000420.1:0-1729 GCA_964446055.1 uncultured Alphaproteobacteria bacterium
TCGGCCCCGGCTTCTCCTATGACGAGGTGGTCGACGCCGTCGACACGGTGCTCACCGCCTACTTGTCGCGGCGCCAGGACGGCGAAGGTTTTCTCGAAACCTACCGGCGCGTCGGTCTCGAGCCATTCAAGGAGGCGCTCTATGGCGCTCATTAAGAGCGGCGCGCTGGTCGACGATCCTTGGCGCACGGTGTCGGACCAGGCCGACCTCGCCACCGACGAGGTGCCGCAAATCATCTCGTTGGAGCGCTGGCAGCAGGCCGAAGGGGGGCCGCGCGGCTGGCCGAGGCGGCTCGGCATCCGGTTCCGCAGCGACCAGTCTCCGGCGCTTGTCGCCGGCGATCTCGGCCGCTTCGAAATCGTGGCCTTGGAGTTCCCCAAGTTCACCGATGGCCGCGCCTTCAGCTACGCCCGCCTGTTGCGCGAACGCTATGCCTACCGGGGCGAGGTTCGCGCCGTCGGCAACGTCCTGCGCGACCAGTTCCTGTTCATGCTGCGCTGCGGCTTCGACGCCTTCGAAGTCGATTGCGAAAGGCCGCTAGAGGCCTGGCACCAGGCCGTCGCCGAGTTCGGCGTTTGCTATCAGCCTGCCGCGGACGGCCAGATTCCGGCCATGGTCCGCCGCCATCGGCAGCCAGGCAAAGAGCGCCAAGAAGCCGCGCCAGAGACCCGGGCGGCCGCGACGACACTCGGATCGGGGGCGGGCGAGTAGCCATGGGCGCGGTTTCCTCAGAGGTCCTGGGCGATCGCGCCGATGCACTCCGCGCGGCATACGGCGGGTACGACAGCCTCGCGCTCCTGCAGGCGATGATCGAGGAGGTGTTCCCGGGCCGCATCGCGGTGACATCGTCGTTCGGCGCCGAGGCGGCGGTACTTCTCGATTTGGTCAGCCAGGTCGACCGGGCGACCCCGGTGATCTTCTTGGAAACGGGCAAGCTATTCCCCGAGACCATCGACTATGCCGCCGATCTCGTCACCCACCTCGGACTGACGGATGTGCGGGTCAGGTACCCCGAAAGCGGGGACGTCGAGATACTGGACGCGGATTCTCAGCTGTGGCGGCGCAACCCGGACCTCTGCTGCTACGTCCGCAAGGTCACACCGCTTCAGGCCGCGCTCCACGGCTTCGACGCCTGCGTCACGGGGCGCAAGCGGTTCCATCAGGGCGCGCGCGGGAAGACCGAGGTAATCGAGGTCCTGAACGGGCGGATCGCGATCAACCTTCTGGCCAACTGGACCCACGACGCCGTACGGGCGGCGTTCGTCGTGCGGGGATTGCCCGAGCATCCGCTGCGCGCCCAGGGCTACGCCTCGATCGGCTGCTCCACCTGCACCCGGCGCATCGCCGTGGGCGAGGCGATACGCGATGGTCGCTGGTCTGGCATCGCCAAAACCGAGTGCGGCATTCACCTGCCGCAGGTCGCGGAAGGTGCGGCGTGATGGAGGCATTGGACGGCGGGCCGAGGCGCAGGTTGGACTACCTTCCCATCTTCATGGACCTTCGCGGGCGCCGCGGATTGGTCGCCGGCGGCGGCGACGTGGCGGCGCGCCGCGTCGCGCTCCTGCGCCGCGCCGGCGCGTCGGTGACCGTCGTCGCGCCACAAGTGGGCGCGGCGATGCGCCAGCAGCTGGCCGATGACGCGGTCGCGCACTTCGCCAGGCCGTTTGCGCCCGATCATCTTCGCGGTTGCGCTCTGGTGGTGGCGGCCACCGACAGCCGGGCGGTCAAC
>CAYUNL010000421.1:0-1718 GCA_964446055.1 uncultured Alphaproteobacteria bacterium
CGAGACCATGCCGTGGTCGCGCCCCGGCATGCCGCTGAAGATCGTGAAGTGGCTGGGTCACGAGGATGCGCCGGTGTTGTTGCGCGCGAGCGCCATCCCGCGGATGTGGCGCTGGGGGCTGGCCTTCGCGCGGAACTGCACCGAGGCTCGGTATCGTCGTAATACGCTCGCGAATCTACGCCTGGCGCTGCACAGTATCGAGGCCTTCGCCGAAGTCCGCGCCGACACCGATTTGGCGTACGACCACGGCACCGGCACGCTGATGATCTTCAACGACGCGGCGGCGCTCGATGGCGCGAGGCGGATGTTCGACTCGATGGCCGAGTTCGGTCTCAGTCACGAGACGCTCGATCCGGCAGGGTGCGTGGGTGTCGAGCCCGCGCTCGAGGCCACCGCCGACACACTCGCGGGTGGCCTGTGCTTTCGCGGTGACGAGGTTGGGGACTGCCACCAGTTCGCCCTTGGCGTCGCCGAGCGCTGCCGCGCGCTCGGCGTGTCGTTTCAATTTGACGCGACGGTGGTAGGACTCGATGTTCGGGACGGCACGATCGCGGCGGTAGCCACCGATCAAGGTACCATCGAGGCCGGGCGGTTCGTCGTGGCGATGGGGAGCTTCAGCTCTCGCCTGTTGCGCCGTGTCGGTATCGACGTGCCGATCTATCCGGTCAAGGGCGTCTCGATTACGGTGTCCGCCGAGGCATGGGACGGCGCCATCTCGACGCCGATTCTCCACGATAGCCGGTTGTTCGGCCTGGTGCCGCTTGGCACCCGACTTCGCGCCGCGGGATCAGCCGAGATCGGCGGCTACGACGCCACCCCCGATCGGGTGCGATGTCAGGCCATCATCGACAATGTGATCTCGGTGTTTCCCGACTTCGTGCGCTGCTACGACCCCGAGACCGCCGAGTTTTGGGCCGGACTGAGGCCCGTAACGCCGGGTGGGACCCCCTATCTCGGCGCCACGCCGATTTCGAACCTCTTCATCAACGCCGGGCACGGCCACCTCGGCTGGACGCTCAGTTGCGGCTCGGGAAAGGTCGTCGCCAACATCGTCGACGGCCGACCGGCGGGCCTCGATATGGACCGTTTAACGCTCGACCGCGCCTGGTAGGGCAGCGAGAGGAGGCACAACATGACACCCACGGGGCCAAGCCGGACGATCAAGCTCTACGGGACCGACGAGCCGGTGCCCGAACGCATCGCGCTCTCCGCAGGGCCCGTGTCATTCGTCATCGAGGGCGGGTCGCTGCGCTGGGTGCGCCTCGGTGAGGTCGAGGTTATGCGCGGGATCGCCTTCGTCGTGCGCGACCAGAACTGGGGCACCGTCAACCCCGACATCCGCAATCTCGAGATCGATGAATCCGGACCCGGCGTTCAGGTGCGCTTCGATGGCGTCTGTCAAATGCGCGGCGGTACTCTTACCTGGTCCGCGGAGATCGTGGCCGAGCCCTCGGGCGACCTTCGCTTCACCGCGACCGCTAGCCCCGATGCCGACATCGAGACCAACCGCACCGGATTTGTCGTCCTGCACCCATTGCGGGGTGTAGCCGCGCAGCCCGTCGAGATTACTCACGCCGACGGCACCACCGTTCGCGGCGCCTTTCCCGACCTCGTTCAGTCCAAGCAACCTTTGTTCCTGGTTCGCTCGCTCCGCCATGAGGTCGTGTCCGGCGTTTGGGCGCGGTGCACCATGGAAGGCGATACCTGGGAAATGGAGG
>CAYUNL010000422.1:0-595 GCA_964446055.1 uncultured Alphaproteobacteria bacterium
CCACCGTCATGTAGGCGTCGGCCTGAAAGATGCGCATCTTGCGCTCGGTCTTGAGGCTGATCCGGCTCGCCGTCAGGTTGGCGACGCAGCCGGTATCGAACCGCAGGCGCGCATTGGCGATATCTTCGCTTTGCGACAGCACCGGCGCCCCCACCGCATCGACCGTATCGATCGGCGCGCCGACCACCGAAAGAACCAGCTGCAAGTCGTGTAGGGGGCGATGCGCACGCATTCGATATAGAGCGGTCGCTTGATCTTCTGGCGCGCCGCCTCGGTGACGCCCGAGAAACGCGCGAGGTGGCCGACCTGAAGCACGACGCCGCGTTCCTTGGCTGCCGCGATCAACTTGCGCGCGCTCTCGATATCGTGAGTGATCGGCTTTTCCACCAAGACGTGGACCCCCCGGTCGATGAAGGCGGCGGCGACCTCATAGTGCGCGAGCGTCGGCACGGCGACGCTCACCGCCTCAATGTTGGCCGGCAGCTCACGATAGTCGGCGACCGCCTCAACCCCCAGCGCACGTCCGACGCCGGCGGCCCGCTCGGCGTCGCGGTCGGCGACCGCGACCAGCTCGGCCCGAGCCATTCCGGCAATC
>CAYUNL010000422.1:605-1718 GCA_964446055.1 uncultured Alphaproteobacteria bacterium
TGCGCATGGGTCGGTTGACCTCGGCCGCGGTCTCTCCTCCGCTCAAGACGCGGCCAGCCCCAAGTCTATTTCAAGCGCGCCGCACAGGGTCTGCCCCAGGAACAGATGCATCTCCTGGATTCGCGCCGTTGTCGCCGAGGGCACACGGATCAGCGGGTCGGCCAGACCGTCGAGCCGGGTGCCGCCCCGGCCGGCGAACGCGGCCGCGATCATGCCGAGCGAACGCGCGCGCTCAAGCCCGATGACGACGTTCTCGCTCTCGCCCGAGGTGGTCAGCGCGATGGCGACGTCGCCGGGCTTGCCCAGGGCCTCGATCTGGCGCGCGAAGATCTGTTCGAAGCCAAGGTCGTTGCCGATCGCGGTGAGCGCACTGGTGTCGGTGGTGAGCGCTACCGCAGCGATGGCGGGGCGGTTTTCGAGATAGCGGACGGTCAGCTCGGCGGCCAGGTGCTGGGCGTCGGCGGCGCTGCCGCCGTTGCCGAAAAAGGCGAGCTTATTGCCGGCGCGAAGGGCCGTCGCACACGCAGCCACAAGGCTCGAGAACGGGCCGGCGACCACGGCGCGGGTTTCTTCCAAAACCCGGGCATGCTCGGCGAACGCCGCCTCCGTATAACGCGCGAGGTCCATGGCCTGTTCCCGATCCCGCCCGCTCAGGCGCGGGGCACGGCTTGGCGCTGCGCTTCCAGCCAGGTCTGGAACATCAGCGCATCCCAAAGATGGTGGTGCCAATCGCGCCGGCGCGACAGATGTTCTTGCCAAAGACGGCGGATCGGCTCCGGTTCGAAGTAACCCTCGGCCCGAAGCCGCGCCGGCTCCAGCAGTTCCTCCGCCCATTCTCGCAGCGGCCCACGCAACCAATCGCGGATCGGCACCGCGAACCCCATCTTGGGGCGCTCGACGAGATGGCGCGGGACGTGTCGGTACAGGACCTCGCGTAGCAGGCGTTTGCCGATCCCGTTCTTTATTTTCATCGACAGCGGCAACCGCCATGCGAATTCGATGACGCGGTGATCGAGGATGGGGACGCGGGTCTCCAAGCTTACCGCCATCGAGGCGCGGTCCACCTTGGTCAGGATGTCGTCGGGAAGGTAGGTAAGCGCGTCGAGATAGAGC
>CAYUNL010000423.1:0-1700 GCA_964446055.1 uncultured Alphaproteobacteria bacterium
TTCACGCATACCAACATTCATCGACAGCAAATCCTTATTCCATCTCCGATGTTGAGGTTTACCTACTTGGACGCCGATCCGAAGTGCCATGAGGGCCGCGAGCTTTGGCGAACTGGAGCGGTACGAGTCTGTGCAGAATGGAATCCTTGGCGTTCACGGCCGCCACATAAAAGAAACAGCATTGAATCGGAATATGAACTGTCCGATGGCCGAGTAGTAAGCCGGAATCCGGCCGGCCCTCGTCCTCGGCAAGCCGCCATAGAAGCGCCCGCGCTTCGGCGACCAGATCTTCGTCGAAGAAGCGCTCGAACAGGACATAGCCCGCGCCGTCGCTCAGCTCGCGGGCGGCACCCTCGAGGTCGATGGCCACCGTCGGCATCCGAGCAAGCTTCTCAGCGCCGCGCCTCGGCCTGGACGGCGTACTCGGGCAGCGGTCCCTCCACCGCGCGGTCCGTGCGCGAGACCGGCATCGGGCGCCGGTTCTTCGACATCAGCGTCGGGTAGGGCTGGTTGAGGCCCATGAGGTATTTGAGCCGCTCGCTGCATTGGGCGAGGGTTGCGGCGCTGACGCCGAGCCGGAAGTCCTCGAGTTGGCGGATGAACTTGCAGTGATAGGCGATAATGAGTGCGATGCGCGCGGCGTCGCTTTGGTTCTCGCAGGCTGCGTGCCACATCAGACCCGAGAACATGACGAGCGTTCCCGCCGATCCCGTGGCCCGGACGTGGTCGCGCTCGAATTCCTCGGTGTCGGGCCACGAGCAGCGCTTGTGGGTGCCCGGCAGGATCGCGGTGGCCCCGTTCTCGAGAGTGAAGTCAGAGAGCATCACCAGGTTCTGGACCTGGATGTTGAAGCTGGGGTTGAAGCCGTGCGGCCAGCGTGCCGGGTCGTAGAGGTCCCAATAAGGATAATCGGCATGGGCCTCCTGGCTGGGCGCACCCGGATGCAAGATCGAGCCGGCGATCGTGGACAGGAGGAAGTCGTGGCCGAGGATCGCCTCGAGGATCGCCAGCAACCGCGGTTCCTCAGCAATGGCGCGAAAGACGGCGCCTTTCTCGATCAGGTTCCATACCCGCTTTTGGGTCGTCACCGCGGCGCGCATGGAGGATGAGGCGGCGGCCGGGCCCGCCGCCTCGGCCGGATCGGGTTCCGAATCCTCGGCCTCGGCCAGCTCGCATAACAGCGCCCGCGCCTTGGCCACGGTATCGTCATCGAAAAAGCCGGGGAACATGACGTAACCTTGTCCCTTGGTCAACTCGTGCACAGTCTTCTCTACGTCGATATCCATAGCGCTTGCCCCCTTCGTGGCGTTGAGGCCATGAGTTTATCCGGGATTACCCATATGGCCTCTCCCGTTGAACGACCAGAAATCGATGCCCAACAGGGCAATATCCTCCTGCCTCGCCGCCTGCTTCACATGCTCGATCAGCATGGCGGCACTGCACTTGATCCAGATCAAGTCATCACGCCGACCTCTCGGGTATCTCGGCGCCGGACGGCCGGAAGTACGCCAGACCAAGCTACGACGACCTTGATGTTGGACCGGTCTGCGGTCCAGCAGCCTTGAGAGCGCGGGAACCTTGTGTTTCCATGCGCGAGCTCGCATTCCAAATCATGAGGCTGTACTGGTCGATACCGGAGCCCGAAAGGGACTCGGCGGGTCCCAATGGGTACATCGCGTCGATGACATCGCCAAAACACA
>CAYUNL010000424.1:0-1698 GCA_964446055.1 uncultured Alphaproteobacteria bacterium
CCATTCGTGAATGATCTCCTGCCTTTTAGACGGACTGCTTCCGGGGCGCACGGTGAGCGTGATTTTGCGGTGACCGCGCTCAATAACGGGTTTCCCATCCTTTTCAACGACCGAGAGCAGATATCGTCGCCCCCAGACGTAATGGCTCTCCCGCTCGACAAACTGTCGGGGCGTCTCGCGCGCCTGACGGAGCAGTTTTTCCTGTTGATCACGAATCCAGCCTAGCTTCGAGATGGCATAGGCTCGGGCCACCTCCACACGGGTTTCGATGGGTGCCACTAGCGTGACGCGGCCCGTCGGCGGGTGGACCGACAAGTGAACGTGCTTGATGTCTTTCCGCTTCATCGCGATAACGATGTCACCAAGCTGAATCGTCTCGGCCATCAGTATCCCGGCTGGTTCTTGATGAGTTCGAAAAGCGCCTGTGTAGCGCCGCGGTTACGATCGACCAGCGGGAACAACGCGTTCAAGACTTGCGCCTCGCGCGCCTGGTCGCCCTTCCAACCTGCGGGCGCCCGCTCGCGCATGACGCGGTCGATCTCCAAGGCCAACTCGACGAGTGCATCTCCATAATCGACGCGAGGTTCAGCCACCCCGCTAGCCTCGTCCTCCGCCACCGCAAGGATCCGAGGCAGGTTGGTATAGATCACCGTCGCCTCGTGCTTGCCGTGCAGCGCCGCGGGCACGCCCTCGTCGGGTTGCTTCGAAGCCAACTGCTTCGCCAGTGCCTCGGCCTTACGCAAGAATTCCTCGTAGGAGGCCGTATCCGCACGGCTCTGCTCAATCAGATCGTCGAGCAGCTTCGACATTTGTTCGTAGAACCGTGGATCCGCCAGTTGGTCGCGGATAATGACCTTGCGGACGTTGTTGATGATCCCTTCGGCGATGGCGTTGTTCGAGAGCTTGCCCTTCTCGTTGAGCTTCCGAGCGATGGCGTCGTGAATCCCTGTTTCGATGATGAGTTCGGTCAGCGACATCTCGCCCAGTTCACCCAACTCGGCCGCCGGGTCGGCCTGAATGTAGGTGTTGATGAGGTGGCGCATGTCCGCCTCGTAGGGCTTGATGTCGAGCTCCTCACCCGAGTGTTTCTTGGTCGCTGAGCGAATTTCGCTGTAGAACGCGACGTCCTTCTGCAATTCGGCCACTTCTGCGTCGGAATACCCGGCTTCGACAAGATCCTGTGCGATGGCCGCGAATGCGCGGACAAACACCGCGACGGCCTTGTAGAGCGAAACTCGCAGCGCCTCGGTCTCGTTCAGTGCGTTCGGGTTAGCGGCCTCCCCACAGAAGTAGTGTAGGTACTGCTCCACTTCGCGCGGTAGTGCCACCGACTCGCACAGGTAGCGCAGCGCCTCTTGAGCTTCATCGAGTTTCTTCTTGCCCTCTTCCAGCCAGTCCTTGAGGTGGACATTGTCGTCGCCGCCACCCTCGTCGATGTCTAGCTCGTCGGAGCTGTAGACAGCAATCGCCTGCTGCACATCGCCGAACAGCTCCTTGAAGTCCACGATGTGGCCATAGTCCTTGTCATCGCCATCGAGGCGGTTGGTGCGACAAATGGCCTGAAACAGGTTGTGGTCACGCAACTCGTTGTCGAGGTAGACGTATGTGCAGCTCGGCGCATCGAAGCCGGTCAGCAACTTGCTGACTGTATGTCGTCAAAGGTTCTGGGACCGCAGGGGCTGTTTTCTTAGAGAGGGT
>CAYUNL010000425.1:0-1682 GCA_964446055.1 uncultured Alphaproteobacteria bacterium
AGCGCTGGACCACTAATCGGGGGCAGGCCACCATGGATCCCAAGAAGATAGCCGACGCCCTCCGGGAACTGGTAGAGGAACGAACGGTCGGACTCCAACCACCAAAACTTCCGCTTACCACGTTAGAGCGGGCGTATGGCAGGCACCGTCGATCTGTCCGCTAATAGCCATAAGCGGACATGCGGACGCTGGATTAGGGCGACATATCACCGGCACTGAGCGGTGGCCGTATACTCATGGGACAACGTCCCGTTGCGCTCGAAGAGATAAAGCAGCACGCGCAAGGCGCGCCCACGCGCCCAACCGAGTTCGAGGTCGGACTCTACGATCATCCGGGCATCCTCGCGGGCCGGGCTCTCATTTGGCGATGTGGACGAGTTTCGAAGTCAAAGTGACACGCGTTATTCGAGCGATAACGTCGGATGTTTGCGTCCCCCTGCGTCCCGCAACCCGCAACCGGCGTATGCTACCAGCCGATGGCTGCCGACGGACGCCGATGGTCCGCCGCTCCCGTCAAGGTGCCCCGGTCTTTGTCGAAAGTGATCAATGAGACCCCCCCCGCCGACACCGGGCCGACGGGCCACCACTCGACCAGATGACCCTTCGCCTGGAGCGCATCCTTGGTCTTCTTCGCGATCGGCCTTTCGAGTTTTGCGAGACCCGGCCGGTACGCGTGGGGAGAGAACGAGTCGGGAAAACCGAGCGAAGCGAAGCGTGGTGCCTCGACCGCGGTTTGGGGATCCATGCCGAAGACCGCGATATTGAGCAGGGCTTGAAGCATGACCTGGGTCTGCAAATCGCCACCCGGCGAGCCGAACGGCATGACGATTTTACCCTCGCGTATCGCCATCGACGGATTGGGCGTCAGCCGAGGACGCTTGCCCGGCATGACGGACGCCGGGTGCTCAGGATCCGTATACGACTGGTTGCCTCGGGGCGAGACCACCGAACCGAAACCGGGCACGATGGGCGAGCGCCGCGCATCGCCGTCACTCGGCGTGATCGAGACGGCGTTGCCGTCCTTGTCGACGACGCACACGTAGGTCGTGTCCGATGTCTCGCTCCATTGGCGCGGCCCTTCGGGCAACGGCTGCGGTTGTTGCCGCCTCGCGCCGGAAGCTGCACGCGCGGCCCCCGGCGGTGGCAGGTCGGGCCACGCTTTCTCCGGATCGATCATCTTTCTCCGCTCGATCGCATAACTCTCCGAGAGCAACTCATCCATGGGAACCTCGACGAAGCGGGGATCGCCGTAGTAAGCCTCGCGGTCGGCGGCGGCCAACTTGATCGCTTCGAGGAGGACATGGACGTACGCCGGTGAGTTGTGTCCCAGCCCTTTGAGATCGAAGCCTCGGACTAGGGCGAGTTCCTGCAGCAACATCGGGCCCTGGCACCACGGGCCGCAGCTGAAGACCGTCAGGTCCCCGAATCGCGTCGATACGGGCGACTCGATTGCCGCGCGGAACCCGGCCATGTCTTCAGCCGAGAGCAAACCACCGTTTTCTTTATGAAACTTCACGATCGTCGCAGCGATGTCACCACGGTAGACCGCATCGCGCACCGCCTTCAGTCCCGCCTTGCGACCGCCCTTGGCGGCGGCCGCCGCTTCCTCTTCGGCTAAGAACTGTAAGGTTTGCGCGAGCTCAACCTGGGTCAGGAGCTCTCCCGGGCGCGGGGGGCGGCCG
>CAYUNL010000426.1:0-1671 GCA_964446055.1 uncultured Alphaproteobacteria bacterium
AGGATCAGGCCTTGGGGGCCGGCCACCAGCCACGTGCCGGTCAGGTTCTGGGGAGCCACCCAGCGCACGATCAGCTCCCCCGCAACCGCGGCGAACGCGAAGGGGATCGCGAGAACAACCGCCGCGATCAAGAGACGTTTGACGCCCATGTCCACTTCCTCGGGTCACGGCGGCCGGATCGCACGGGATTACCGGGGGTCAAGGCATGTCGTGAATGGCCCGCACTTGGTAGCACGGCCCCGACCGAACGCCAACGCGGCGACGGTACACAAGCAGGCATCGTCGAGCGCTCGCTCAAGGGGACGGGCGTGCCATCGCCGCCGACAAGGCGGCCGCGAGCCATAGCGCGCCCAGCCACCAGGCCTGCCAGATCCCGTAGCTGACCGAGGCGATCGTGAGGCCGGTCGTGAACGCGGCGAGGCACAGCGCCTTGTCGGTGCGCGTCGCCGCACATCCGGCGATCGCGACCAAGATCGAAACCAGGGCCAGCGCAAAGATCGCCGCACCGAGCGCCCCCAGCTCCAACCAGATCTGGAGGATCGCGTTGTGCGGATGCAGAGGAATCGGCTCCATCGCCCCGGTCCACCACACGGGTTGGCCATCGCGGTCGTAGAAGATCCTTTCCCTCTTGTCCTCCCAACCATAAAGCGCGCGCGAGGTGTCCATGCCGTGGCCTAGCAACGGCCTGTCGTCGATGCGTGCAGCCGCGGCCTTCCATATGATGATGCGGCTGTATGCCGAAAGCGGTAGGTCGGGATAGGAGCGCACGAATTCCTCGATCGGCGGAAGCGGCTTGGGCAAGAGCGGCGCCGCCAGCACGCCAAGGGAGACAACCGCGGCGAGCGCCCACGCCGTCAGGCGCTGCCCAAAGAGTGTCGCAGCGAACACCGCTGCCCCCAGAGCGACGGCGAGCAAGGGCGCCTCCTTTCCCGCCACGGCCATCAAGCCCACGGCAATGAGCGGGTAAACCACCGCCAGCAGGCTGAGGCCGCGGTTCTTCAGCGCCATCGCCCAAGGCCAAATGAAGAGCGCCGTCATGGAGACACCGTTCTCGAAATTGAACACGGGACCGACCAGGACGGGCGAGCGGACCGGAAGACCGACGCGCGCCAGGACCCAGCGGTACACGGCGGCGTCGGTGACCAGCTCGACGGCAAGCAGCGCAAATCCGAACGCGCCGCCGGCGATCAGCGCCTTTTCCACGAACTCGCGCTCGCGGGACGAAATGCTCCAGGAAGCTGCGACGAGAACGACTCCGCCAGTGAGGGACAGGGCAAGGGAAACTGTCGCGTCGAGCGAATCGACGGGGGTCAAGGACCAAATCGCGCTCAACGCCGCCCACAGTGCGAATACGCCCAGGGCATAGGCGGGCGCCCGCGGCACCCGGGGGAAGGTCCGCATACGCAAAAAGTGGACACCCATGGTCACGATCGCGGCGGCCGCGAACAGGGGGGCGAGCCCTTTGGGCACGTAGAAGGCTATCGGTAAGACGAGAACGGCGGCGGCGCCGAGTACGTGACCCCGGTTCAGGCTCGGAAAGGCGTGTCGTATTCCGGCCCCTTCGACCGGTTCGACGCCAACTCGATCAACCATTCGGCGCGCACCCTATGCGTACGTCGACCACATGCCAAGCGCCCAATGGAGAGCCCTGGTGTCCGGTCGCCGACGTGG
>CAYUNL010000427.1:0-1669 GCA_964446055.1 uncultured Alphaproteobacteria bacterium
AGATTGCCGCAATGTTCGCTAGCCTCGGCATCCCCTTGATCGACACGTTGCCCCGCATCCGGGCGGCGCTCGCCGACGATCCCCGCAGCGCCTGGGTGGCGTCCGACGATCCGCACCCAAGCGCCGTTGTGCACCGCATAGTCGCCGACGCGCTGTTCGAGCACCTGGCGGCCGAAAAATTCTAGCCTGCAGGGGCGGCGTGTGATGAATTCGTGGGCGGATCAGTCGCGCGGCAGCTGGCTTAAGTCGACCGGGCCGATAAGCCCGCGGCCTTGCAAATCCGCGAGGATGCAACGCGCTGCGGCGGCATGACCCGACTCCGACCAATGGGGGTCGACGGCGAGCTTATACGTGAACATAAACATCGACGTATTCCGGCCCGCCTCGCGCATGGCCTCGAAGAAGCAGGGGCTGAGCGGCACGAACATGGCCTCCGCCGCGTCGGCGAAGCGCTTGACCAAGAGGTCGCTCGCCAGTAGGCCGTCGGAAGTGGCTTTCTCCACTTCGCTGAGCGCGGTATTGCTGACCAGCAGCAACCGGCCGCCATCTGCCCGCACGTCGTTGGCCAGCTCTCGAAAGATATGCTCGGTGACACGATTAGCCCTCTCCCGCGCCAGCGAAGACTCGGCCGATCTGTTGAAGTCCTCCCTGGGCATTGGTGTCGCCGCGGTGTCCGCCGGCTGGGGGGCGGACGAGAAGAGGGCCTTGATGTCCTCCTTCAGGAGATGGAGAAAGCGCATGATCATCAGGTTGTCGACCAGCCAGTGCTTGAGCGCGGCGATGCCGGTATAGGGCTTGCGGTTGATGTATTTCCTGGCCGCATCGCTCATCAACACCGGCTTGAGGACGAGGGAGCCGTCGTCGCCGATTTCCAGAAAGGGGCGCCGGCGCACCTCCTCCAGTGGGTGCCCGCCAAGAAGCTCCATCTCGATGCTGTTTTCACCAACATCGTTGTAGGCGGCGGCGAGGACGAGGACGAGATCGGGGGAGAATCGCCGAATCAGGGTGCGGTACTGCAGGAGCATCTGGGCCGTCCCATAGCCGACGACCCCAAAGTTGAGCACCTCGATCCCAGGGACGTGGTCCTCCATGACGCGGGTAAAAACGCTCTCCGGTGGGACGGTGTGGCCGACCGCGTACGAGCCGCCGAGCACGGCGATGCGGTACTTGCCCATCTTGGCCAAGGTGCGCGGACGGTCGCTCATGCCGAACGCGTTGGTGCGGATGATTCTCTTGTTGGCCGGCCAAGCGTGCAGTCCCCAGGTGTTTGGTTTGTGGCGCCAACCGAGGGTCTCGTCCGGGAAGTTCTGGAAGACCGGCATCCATGGATTGGGAACGAACCGCAGTGTCATCTCGGCAAATGCTGCGAACACTAGGCCGCCGAGAACCACGGTGACCGCGATGAAGGCGATCTTCTTGCGGCGTGGCGTGGCGGGCGATGGGTGATGCGTGCTCATGGGCTAAGTTTGTTGTGTCGCTTGTCGTGTCGGGGTTTCGCAAAAGGCGTCGGCACGTCGATGAGTTATTCGTCCAGGAGGCTCAAAAGGTATTGTCCATAGGGATGTTCGGCCAACACGCCGGACAGGCGCTCGAGCTGGGCGGCGTCGATGTAGCCGAGGCGATAGGCGATCTCCTCGGGACAACAAACCTTCAGTCCCTGCCGGTCCTC
>CAYUNL010000428.1:0-1656 GCA_964446055.1 uncultured Alphaproteobacteria bacterium
GCAACAGAGCCAAGGGGTGCTTCTTCAGCGACAGACGGATCGCGCGGTAGTCCTCGATCACCTCCTGGCCGAGCGGCATCGGAGCGAGTTGGACGGCCGGCTCGATCCCGGTCTCGCGCGCCGGCTCGCCCTCGCCGGCGGGCGCGGCGGCGAACAGCGGCAGGGGCTCGGGCCCCAGTCCTTGCACCGCCCACAGGCCCTGGCGTCGCGACAATCCCATCGAACCAAAGGCGTCCGCTCCAGCAAGGCGCTCCAGCACCGCCGGTCCCAAGCCCGTCCGCCGCCATAGGTCGTGGACCTCGCCGTAGCCGGTGCCGCGCGCCGCCACCAGCTTCTCCGCTTTCGCCTCGGCCAAGCCCTTGACCTGGCGAAGCCCCAAACGAAGCGCCACGCCGTTGCCCCCGCCCGGCTCGAGCGTGCAGTCCCAGTCGCTGCGATTGACGTCGACGGGGTGCACCGCGACGCCGTGATCGCGGGCATCGCGCACGATCTGCGCCGGGGCATAAAAGCCCATCGGCTGGCTGTTCAGCAGTCCGCAGGCGAACGCCGCCGGATAGTGGCACTTGAGCCAGGCCGAGACATAGACCAGCAGCGCGAACGAGGCGGCGTGCGATTCGGGAAAGCCGTATTCACCGAAGCCCTCGATCTGGTGGAAGCAGCGCTCGGCGAAGTCGCGCTCGTAGCCGCGCGCGGCCATCCCCTCCACCAGCTTCTCGCGGAAGGTGTGAATGGTGCCGGTGTGGCGGAAGGTGGCCATGGCGCGGCGTAACGAATCGGCTTCGGCTGAGGTGAATCCGCCGGCGACGATGGCGATGCGCATCGCCTGTTCCTGAAAGAGCGGCACGCCGAGCGTCTTGCCCAGCACCCCGCGCAACGCCTCGGAGGGGTAGACCACCGGCTCCTCGCCGCGGCGGCGGCGCAGATACGGGTGCACCATGTCGCCCTGGATGGGGCCGGGGCGGACGATCGCCACCTCGATCACCAGGTCGTAGAAGCTGCGTGGCCGCAAGCGCGGTAACATCGACATCTGGGCCCGGCTCTCGACCTGGAACACGCCCACCGAATCAGCCTCGCACAGCATGTCGTAGACCGCCGCGTCCTCGGCCGGCACGGTGGCGAGATCGACGGTGCGGTGGTGGTGGCGGGCGAGAAGATCGAAGGCTTTGCGGATACAACTCAGCATGCCCAGTCCCAAGACGTCGATCTTGAGGATGCCGAGCGCGTCGAGGTCGTCCTTGTCCCATTCGACTACGGTGCGATCCTCCATCGCCGCGTTGGCGATCGGCACTAGCTCGCACAAGGGTCCGCGGGTGATGACGAAGCCGCCGACGTGCTGCGAGAGGTGGCGGGGAAAGCCGATGAGCTCGCGGGAGAGCTTGAGCGCGAGGCGCAGCGTGCGGTCGTTCGCATCGAGCCCGGCCTCCCGCACCGCGTCCGCATCGAGGCCGCGGCGGTCCGAGCCCCAAATCGTGCTCACCAGTGCGCCGGCGGTATCCTGCGAAAGCCCGAACGCCTTGGCCACCTCGCGCACGGCGCTACGGGTGCGGTAGGTGATGAGCGTGGCCGCCAGGCCGGCGCGGTCGCGGCCGTATTTCTCGTAGATGTACTGGATCACCTCCTCGCGGCGCTCGTGCTCGAAGTCGACGTCGATGTCGG
>CAYUNL010000429.1:0-1641 GCA_964446055.1 uncultured Alphaproteobacteria bacterium
TGTTCCGCGCCGGCGAGGTGGTGGACAGGGCGCAAGTCTGGCTCGGCGAAGCGCCAGACGTCCCTCTGGTGATCGAGGCCGGTCTTGTCCACACCCTGCCGCGGACCGCGCGCGACGGCATGCGCGTCAGCATCACATACGAAGGGCCGATACCGGCGCCGATCCAGATGGGCGAGCGCATAGCGACACTGGTGGTCAGCGCGCCCGACGCGGAGACCTTGATGGTTCCCCTGGTGGCCGGCGCGTCCGTCGAGCAGCTCGGCCGGTTCGGCCGTATGTCCGCCGCCCTCGAGCACCTCGTTTGGGGTGCCAATTGATCCTGGCCGCCGCGTTCGGCGAGGCGGCATGAGCCGCGGCCGTTTCATAACCCTGGAGGGTGGCGAGGGGGCCGGCAAGACCACGCAGCTTGCGGCACTGGCCCAGTGGCTCGCAGGCGCCGGAATCGACGTCCTGACCACGCGCGAGCCCGGCGGGTCGCCGGGCGCCAACGAGATCCGCGATCTGCTCGTCACCGGCGAGACCGGGCGCTGGGAGCCCTTGAGCGAGCTGCTGTTGCACTTCGCCGCGCGGCACGACCATTTGAGCCGGACCATACGGCCAGCGCTGAATCGTGGCCGCTGGGTGGTGTGCGACCGGTTCTCGGATTCGACCATGGCCTATCAGGGCTACGGCCATGCCCTGGGCCGGGCCGCCGTCGAGGCGCTCGGCACCCTCGTGGTCGGCGATCTCGCGCCGGACTTGACGATCGTCATCGACGTGCCGATCGAAGTTGGCCTCAAACGGACCGACGACCGGCCGCACCAGGAAAATCGCTACGAACGCATGGCGCCCGCGTTCCACGCACGGGTACGCGACGGATTCCTCGATATCGCCAGACGCGAACCGGAGCGCTGCGTGGTCGTCGATGGCGCGCAGGCGGCCGAGAGCGTTGCCGATGAGATCCGGTCGGTCGTCGAAGAGCGGTTGATGTAGTGAGCGGAAAATGAGCGATAGAAGTAGCAGCTCGGCTGCCAAGCCTCAGGAAAACCACGATCTTATCGGCCACGAGTCGGCCGAGCGAATGATGATCGAAGCGCATGCCTCGGGCCGGCTGCCGCATGCATGGCTGCTCTCCGGCCCCAAGGGGATCGGCAAGGCGACGCTTGCCTATCGCTTTGCCCGGTTCCTTTTCGCGGGCGCGGATGGCGGCCTGTTCGGCCCGCCCGAGAGCTTGGATCTGGCCGAGGACGATCCAGTATTCCGGCACGTGGCCCAGGGGACGCAGCCTGGGCTGCGAACGGTCGCGCGAAGCGTCGAGCGCAAGAAGCGGCGGGCGCGGGCGGACTTCAAGACCGAGGCGGAGTGGGAGGCGTACCTGCACAAGAACCGGCGCACCGAGATCGTCGTCCAGGACGTGCGCGAGCTGGGTGACTTCTTCCACTTGACGGCGGGTGAGGGTGGTTGGCGCATCGCCATCGTCGATGCGGCGGATGAGATGAACGCCCATGCCGCCAACGCCCTTCTCAAGGTTCTCGAAGAGCCGCCACGCCGCTCGCTTCTGCTCTTGGTGAGCCACCGGCCCGCCCGCCTGCTGCCCACGATCCGGTCCCGATGCCGGAAACTGGTGATGAGCCCGCTCACCGACGATTCCGTGGCCCAAAT
>CAYUNL010000430.1:0-1633 GCA_964446055.1 uncultured Alphaproteobacteria bacterium
GAGCTCGTACCCTAGCGAGAGCGGCGGCAAAAGCGGCGGCACGACGCGCAAAAGAAGAAGCTAAAATGGCCAAAATCATCGTCGTCAAACGTCGGCGACGCACCCCCCGAACCGTTTGAACCGACGATAATCGACATTTTGACCTGCCCCCCTCCTCCCAAGGACCCTCATGCCAGCCTCTCTAACTCAACATGTGGATCCGGTTAAGGGGGGCAGGTCAGCTAGGGATAAAGGCCGCGGTCGCAGAGGTGCTGCGGACCGAGGCCGTGCCTGACCTCCTGATCGCCAGGAACCGGATTACTCGGGAGTGGCGTTCGTTGTTCCCATTAGCCTGCCCCGAAACGGGGCCGCGTGGTACCCATGTGGTACCCGATGCTTCAATGTCTGAAGGGAAACCCGACTAAGTTGTTGAAAAACTTGGTGGGCGCGCCAGGATTCGAACCTGGGACCCTCTGATTAAAAGTCAGATGCTCTGCCGACTGAGCTACGCGCCCGCGCGGGCACGATATGGGCGCACCCGAGCACCGTCAACCGAGCGCCGACCGGGCAAATGGACAGCCGCGGTGCCCCTCCCCTACAATCGCCGCCACGGCCCCATCCCTCGCCGCATCGTGGTTCTTTGAGCTTCACCCGCTATCACATCGCCTATTCGGCCGAAGAGGACCGGATCTTCGTGTTCGTCCGCGACGGCGCCGAGGTCGAGCACGCCTTCGGCATCAGCCGCCGCCTGACCAAGCGAATGTGGCCGCGCATGCTCAAGGCCTTTCCCGAGGCCCGGGCGCGCATGGAAAAGGTTCCGGCACCATACCAAAACGAGGTCCGCAAGCTCGCCCACGAGGGCGCGGTATCAAAAGCCAAGGAAACCGGCGCGCTCGCGCCCGAGCGCCTGGGCGAGGTAAAGCAACGCCACGATTATCTGACCAAGGCGGTGCGCATTACGCGGCGCAAGGGCGGCGCCCGCACGCTGGTTTTCGTCAGCGCCGAAAAACAGCTCAACCTGCCGCTATCGGCGCGCCACTACGTGTTGTTCTGCGAGGCGCTACACACCGTGGTCGGCAACACCGACTGGGATATCATCCTGCACTACCCCTGGGAAATGGCGGTCACGCCGCCGCCCGATGCGCGGGGAAGCGAGCCGCCCCAACTACGCCACTGACCGCCTAGCCTGCGTAGCGTGGCTCGAGCAGTCCCGGGACCTCGATGTCGATCGCGAACACGCTCCCCGACAGCGGCTGCTCGGCGATATCCCGTGTCTTCATGTCCCACCGCGACGAGACGGCGTAGAGCGTCTTCAAATCCTCGCCGCCGATGATGCAGCTCGTCACTCCGTTCACCGGCAGCTTGACGAGCCGATCGACCGCCCCCGAAGGATCGAATCTCGTGACCCGCCATCCGCCCGAGAGCGCGCACCAGACGAAGCCCTCGCTGTCCACCGTCAAGCCGTCGGGACAGCCCTGCTCGGGCGGGACCACGACGAAGGGGCGGCGGTTGGCGATACGCCCGTTCTCGAAGTCGAAATCAAAGACGTCGATGCGCTGGGTGGCGCTGTCGACGTAATACATCAAGGAGTTGTCCGGGCTCCACCCCAGCCCGTTGGCGATCTGGTATCGAAGCGCGGGGCTGAGGCGGTCGA
>CAYUNL010000431.1:0-1632 GCA_964446055.1 uncultured Alphaproteobacteria bacterium
TAGTGAGCCGCGGCCTCGTTCCTGTAGGGATCGATGTCGCGTCCCTTTTTCGGGTCGAGCCCGGGGACCTCGGCGTAGGTGCTCGCGTCGGGCTGCGGATCGTCGGCCTGCGGATCGTAGCTGCCCAGCAAGGTAAAATCGTCGAGATACTCGAACTTACCCCCGGCGCCGCGGCGCTCGGCGTCCCCGGCTGTCCCATGACGCATCAAGAATGCTTCCGTCCCCGCCTTGCCCGCGGCGTAGACGAATGCGCTGATCTCCGGCGGATTCTCGACAAGACGACCGCGATAGGTTTCGATTCTGATGATCGGGTAGGCGTACGGCGCGATCTTCACAGGCTGGGCGATCTCCGCCATTCGGCGCCGGCGCTCGGTATCGGATGTCGCCGCCACCGTGTAGATTTCGCCCGGCGGGTGCGAATAGTCCCCGTACAGCGTTCCGTTACCGAGCGGAAGCGCACCCCGCAGCTTTGCGAAATAGTCGTCGAAAAAGCCGATTCGGTTGTCCTCGTCCGGCGCCTCGGCCCCGCGTTGCACGATCGTGCTGGCGGCGAACCAGGCATAGAAATGCCGCCAGCGCTGCTGCCACTCGTGCCCGCGGAAGCGGCCCAACGAGAGACGCTCCGCCATCGCCTCGAACAGCGTCTCGGGCGCGAGCGGCCCCTTCCGGTAGACCCGCCCGATCATGTCCAGGACCTGTTCGGGCTTGGGATTGTCGCTGCCGAGCGCCAATTGCTCGGTGTAGTACTTGAACAGCACACCAGCGCAGTATTGATCGCGGTCGAACAGGGCCAATTCGTTCTTCTTGAAGAACAAGGGTCCGCAGTCTCTTGTCTTACTTCCGGTGAAATATGGGTTGAGGGTATCGGTCAAGACGGCCGGTGCCTGGCCGGGACCGGTGGGTATGCGGATCGGCTCATCCTCCGACCATGTGGCCGTCGCCTCCCCCAGTAGCAGCAGGGTGCGGAACGGTGTATTCAAGGGAGGGAGGAGATTCTTGGTCTTGTGAGCGGTGTCGAACCAGGACCGGTACCCGGCCCGGTCGATGTTGATGGGCGCCGCGAATTGGATGACGTGAAAGAATTCGTGGGTTGGCGTCAAATCGACATTGAAAGAGGAAATATCGTGCCGGAGTCGAATGCGCTGATTGAAGGTGTCCGTGTGGCCAAGAACCCCTTCTTTACGCCAAATCTCGCCGAAATCGCCAACGTAGACATCGATCGGCTCATCCTCGTTGTAAAGCGGAAATTCGAGGACGTTCGTACGCGCGATGCCCTTCCAGTACGCCTCGGCCGCCAGCAGCGCGTTACGGAAGCGCAAGAGCCTGTTGGGGATGGGCAACGCAATAGTCTGCGGGGGGCTGCCCGCCGTGGCCCAGGTATAGGCATATTGGACAGACCCTTGGTTACCGAGCGCTTGGGGATCATAGAAAACGGTTAGGGGCAGGATGAACCGGAAGCTCTCGCCCTCCTCGAAGGTGAGGTAGTAGACGGGCTCGACGCTGAACAACGGCGCTTCATATAGTTTGGGGTTGGACGCGCTCCAGCCTGGCAACAAGGTGTAGGCGGGCCGCTCGTATGGACGCACCTCAGCGCGGTAAAGCTGTGGCAGCGGCGGCTCGGCGCGGGCCTCG
>CAYUNL010000432.1:0-1629 GCA_964446055.1 uncultured Alphaproteobacteria bacterium
CGACCAGGTCCGCCAAGCCATAGTACCTCGGCACGTAACCGGCCGTGCGGCGGCCGTAGGAGACGTGGACATAGGCACGATGGAGCAATTGCGAGATCGAGGCGCGGCGCTCCGAAAAGGCGTGAAACCAGTCGACCTCCCGCTGCTGCGCGAAAAACGTTTCGAGCTCGGGATCGCTGAGCCAATCCAGCAGACCCAACGAGAACACGATCGTGTCGGCCTCCAACGGTCCGATGTCGGCGATGTCGCCCACCCGGAAGGTGGCACGATCATTCCAATCTTCGGTCTTCTGGCGGACCACGGCCGCTTCAATCGCCACCGCAGAGATATCGATGCCGGTGTAGTGCCGCGCCCCCAGCTCGATAAAGCGGCCCGCCAGTTTGCCGGATCCGCAACCGACCTCGACGATGTTGCGCCCGGCCACGAAAGGGCCGACGATTTCGGCGCTACGCCGAAGTCGGTAGCGAACCGATTCGCTCTTTCGGCTGGCCAGCCATTCCAGCAGGCCGCCGCCGGCAGCAGAGCCGTCATAGCGGTCCGCCTCCCACTTCGAGAGCTTCGCGTCCCAGAATTCTTTCGGGTTTACTTGCATCTTTCCTGTCACTCTGAGGCTATCAAGCGTAATTGTGAAATATGTCACCGCCCTTGGCAAACGGCCAGTGCATTTCAAGCATGATCCCAGGCGGCGGCTGGCCCGGCGATGCCAAAAACACTTGAAATCCTCCGCTGCACCTAAGGGCGGGCTTGCGTCACCCCAGGCGGGCAGCCGGCCGCCCTGTCGGCTATGACCGTCACGCCGTCCAGAAGACGCAGGAAGGTAGCCGGCACCCGCGGGGTGATCGGACCCTCGAGAACGGCGGCGAGAATATCTGCCTTGGCGCTGCCGCCGACCAACAATAGGGTGCGGCGCGCTTGCGAAAGGACCTTCAGGCCCAGCGTGTAGGCTTGCCGGGGCACCACGGAGGCGTCGCCCCAATAGCAAGCGTTGCTGCGCACCGATTCAGCGCTCAGCTCGACCACACGCGTCGCTGCATCGGGCGCACTGCCGGGCTCGTTGAAACCGACATGGCCGTTCAGCCCGAGACCGAGAAGCTGAAAATCGATGCCGCCGGCGGCTTCGATCGCCCGCTCCATGCGCCGCGCCTCCTGGACCCGGTCCCCGGCCGAGGGGTTGAAATTGGTGACCGCGCCTGCTGGGATGTTCAGCCCCTCCAGGAACGAGCGCTTCAGCCAAGCGGCCAGGCAGCGCCAATCGTCGCTGTCGATGCCGGCGTATTCATCCAGTTGGAAGAGCCGGAGCCGCGACAGATCGAGCGCTCCCGCGGCAACGTCGGCCGCCAGTTCCCGGTACATGCCGAGCGGCGTATTTCCGGTCGGCAAAATGACGTTTGGCGCCGCCAGAGGTTCGAGGATATCGCCGACCAGGTCGGCGGCGCGCCGGCTCATGTCCTGGTAGTCATCGGCCAGGATGAGTTGCAAGGCGCCGCTCATGACGGGCCATCGATCGGCTCGAGCCACAAACAGGCAGCGCCGATCGCCCCGGCCAGTTCGCCCAACTCGGAGAGCGAGACCCGAAGCCCGAAGCGATAGGGCTGCGGACAATACTTGGTGAAGGCCCGGCCGACGCCG
>CAYUNL010000433.1:0-1627 GCA_964446055.1 uncultured Alphaproteobacteria bacterium
CCTACGGCCGCCAGTACATCGAGATGGCGCGCGCCTTCAACTTCTCCGAGCGCTCCATCGCCTTCAAGTATGCGCTTAGGCCGGCGATGATCCCGACCCTGACGATCCTGGGGCTCGATTTTTCGGTCATGCTGGGCTCGGCCTTCCTGGTCGAGCTCGTATTCAACTGGCCGGGCCTGGCGCGCTACGGCGTCTACGCCATGCTGCAAAAGGACCTCAACGCCATAGTCGGCACGGTGCTGGTGATCGGCGCCATGTTCGTGCTCGTGAATATTCTGGTCGATCTCGTGGTCGCCTACATCAACCCGCGCATCCGGCTGCAGGGAGAGGGGACGTGACGTTCCTTAGACGCTCCCGGGCCTGGTACCAGTTCACCCGCAACCCCTTGTCGGTGATCGGGCTGGCGATCGTCGTCGTCATCAGCCTGGCCACTGCGCTGGCGCCCTTTATCACGCCATACCCCGAGCACGCGGGCATGTTCGTTGATTTCAAGAACGCGAGCGCGCCGCCCGATTGGTCGTTCCTCTTCGGTACCGACAACATCGGTCGCGACGTGTTCTCGCGGCTGGTCTTCGCCTACCGAGTATCGTTCGGGCTCGGAGTCGTCGTCCTGTCAATCGCGGTGCCGCTCGGCGTCGTTCTCGGCTTGATCGGCGGTTATTACCGCGGCCGCGTCGAAACGGTCGTGATGCGGGTGACTGACGTCTTCCTCGCGCTGCCGCCCTTGGTCCTGGGCATGGCGATACTGGGCGTTCTGTCCGCCTCGATGGTCAACGTCATGATCGCCATCGCAGCGCTTTGGTGGCCGTGGCACACGCGCATGGTCTACAACCTGACGCGCTCGATCCGCACGGAAGACTTCGTCGTCGCGGCCAAGGTCGTCGGCGCCTCGGATCTGCACATTCTGTTCCGCGAGATACTGCCCAACTGCGTGCCGAGCATTTTGACCAAGGTGACTCTGGACATGGCCTTTGTCATTATCATTGTCGCCGCTCTCGGTTTCGTCGGCCTCGGCGTGCAGCCGCCAACCCCGGATCTCGGCCGCATGGTCTCGGAGGGCATGGACTTCGTCACCGACGGCTGGTGGATGCCCGTTTTTCCTGGTATCGGCATCATGGTCATCGTACTCGGCTTCAGCCTTCTAGGCGATGGACTGCGCGACGTGCTGCACGTCGAGGTTTCATAGCCGTGGCGGCGTTGTTGGAAATGCGCGAGCTGCATATGAGGTTCGCGTTGTTCGAGGGGCTCTCGCATGTCCTCAACGGTGTCAGCCTGCGGGTCGAGAAGGGCGAACGGGTGGCGATCGTGGGTGAATCGGGCTGCGGCAAGTCGGTGACGGTGCGCGCGATCCTAGGTCTGTTGCGCCAGAAGAACGTATCGATCGAGGGCTCGATCCGGTTCGACGATTCCGAGCTCCTGGGGCTGCGTGAGAACGCCTGGCGCGAGATCCGAGGACGCCGGATCTCGATGATCTTCCAGGACCCCACGGCGGCGCTCAATCCGGTGTTTACGATTCGCGACCAGCTCCTCAACGTCATCCGCCGTGGCGGGCGCGGCCGCCCGCGCCGCAAGGCCTATGAGATCGCGTGCGCGACGCTGCGCCGGGTGGCGATCGTCGATCCCGACC
>CAYUNL010000434.1:0-1621 GCA_964446055.1 uncultured Alphaproteobacteria bacterium
TTCGTGGCGAATGAAGCTTCGGCATAGGGAATAGGGAGCGCGCGGTGGTGTTTATCAAGCCGAGAGATTACGCCGACCGAGGAGGCCGTAATGATCCGCCTTCTTCTGGAACACCTGTAGAGGTACGCCTGCGGGGCCGGCGGCAAACCCCCGGCCGCCGGCCCGCTTTTTTCGGAGCGCCGTCACGTGCGTGATCAAGAACGGCTCATCGTCGCAGAGATTCCGCGATTCCGGCGTTATGCACGCGCGCTCACCGGCGATCCCGCCGCCGCCGACGATCTCGTCCAGGACTGTCTGGAGCGGGCATGGGGACGGTTCCACCTGTGGCGGCGGGGCAGCAACCTTCGTGCCTGGATGTTCACGATCATGCACAACCTCCATGCCAACGCGGTGCGACGCGCCAAGTCGCGACCACAGACCTTCCCGCTCGAGGAAGCGCGCGCTGCGACCGGGGCGCGGCAGGACGATGCGTTGGCGATTCGCGGACTCGCGCGGGCGCTCGCCCAGTTACCCGAAGATCAGCGGCGGGTGGTCCTCCTCGTCGGTCTCGAGGAGATGAGCTACGCCGAAGCCGCGCGGGTGCTTGGCGTTCCCATCGGCACCGTAATGTCGCGTCTGTCCCGCGGCCGCGATCGCTTGCGGGGCCTGATGAGCGGTGAGGGACCGGCGGCCGTGACGAGGATGAAATGACCGACCGCAAGCACGTGAGCGAAGACGACCTCCAGGCTTTCGTCGATGACCAGATCGATGCGAACCGGCGCGCGGCGATCGAGGCCTACCTCACCGAGCATCCCGAGGAGGCCGCGCGCGTGACTGCGTTCGTCGCCCACAAAGAGGCGCTGCACGGCCTCTACGATCCGGTCCTCGACGAACCGGTTCCGGAATCGATGAGGACGGCGCCACGGTCTCGCGCCCCGGCCGCCGCCGCCTTGCGCGCGGCGGCGGCCGTCGCCCTGGTGCTGGCGGGCGGTGCCGCCGGCTGGTGGCTGCATGGCGCGGTGCCTGATCGCGCGCCCACTGCAGGCTTCGTACGGCAAGCGACGATGGCCCACGCGGTCTACACGCCCGAGGTTCGTCATCCGGTCGAGGTCACCGCGGACCAGGAGACGCACCTCGTCAAGTGGCTGTCCAAGCGGCTCGAGGCGCCGCTCATCGCGCCGTCGCTGCGCGAGGCCGGCTTTGCTCTGGTGGGCGGGCGCCTGCTCGCGGCCAGCGAGGGGCCGGCGGCGCTCTTCATGTATGAAAGCGAGCGCGGCGAACGCATGACGCTCTACGTCCAGAGTCCCGGCGAAGACATGCCGGAAACCGCCTTTCGCTATGAGCACGAGGGCGGGATCGGCGTCTTCTACTGGATCGACCGGCCGCTCAGTTACGCGATCTCGGGCGAAATGGACAGAGCGCGATTGCTCCGCCTCGCCGAGGCCGTCTACGACCAGCTCGAAATGCCTTGAGCCGGCGAGCGGACCTAGGCGACGTGGGCCGTAGCCGCCGTCGCCGCCGCCGTCGTGCGGCGCTTGGCTTCGCGGCGGAACTTGACCACGGCCCGCACGCCCAGCAACGCTGCCAGGATCGCGCCGTACAGGATCGGCCAATCTCGCGACGCGATGGCTCGAATCTCCCG
>CAYUNL010000435.1:0-1608 GCA_964446055.1 uncultured Alphaproteobacteria bacterium
AGCCCATGGTCTCCGACTGCGGCCGTTTCGTTCTCGCCTACAACGGCGCGATCTACAACTTCCGGGATTTGCGGGTCGAACTCGAGGCCGCGGGCGAGCAGTTCCGGTCCCACAGTGATACGGAAGTGCTGCTCGCATCGTTGCGCCGCGAGGGTTCACGGGTGCTCGAGCGTCTCGTCGGCATGTTCGCCTTCGCGTTCTGGGACCGGGAACGGGGCGAGCTGCTGCTGGCGCGCGACCGCCTCGGGCTCAAGCCCCTGGTCTACGGACCGATGCGCGGCGGCGCGCTCGCCTTCGCCTCCGAGATCCACGCCCTCGAGGCACACCCGGGCCTCGATCTGGGGATCGATCCCGAGGCGTTGTCCGAGTACCTCGCCTGTCTTTACGTGCCCGCGCCGCGCACGATCCGGCGGGGGATTCGCAAGCTTCCCCCCGGCCATTTCTTGAAATGGCGGGGCGGCGAGACGCGGATCGAGAAGTATTGGGCGCCGCGCTTCACGGGCGAGCGCGCGCTTGGCGCCGACGAGGCCCTCGAAGAGCTGTCGCCGGTGCTCAGGCGCGCGGTCGCCGATCGCCTCGTCGCCGACGTGCCCGTGGGGTGCTTCCTCTCGGGCGGCGTCGACAGCTCGGTGGTCGCGGCGCTGCTCGCCGACGAAAAGCGCCGCCGTGGCGACGGCCCCCTCAAGACCTTCACCATGACCTTCGAGGCGCGCGCCTACGACGAACGCACGCGCGCGCGGCGAATCGCCGAACACCTCGGCACCGAGCACACCGAGCTTCCGGCGAGCACGCGCATGGCCGATACGCTCGACGACATGGTGCGGGCGTTCGGCGAGCCCTTCGGCAACCCCACCGCGTTTCTGATCGGGGATCTATCGCAAAAGGCACGCGAACACGTGAGCGTGGCGATCGCCGGTGACGGCGGCGACGAGGTCTTCGCCGGCTATCCCCGCTATCGGGGCGGCCTGATCGCCGGAACCTACCGGCGCCTTCCCGGCTGGCTTCGACGCGCGGCGGCCGAGCGCATCACCCCGATGCTCGCGGATAGTTCCGCCGGTCATCATTGGCCCCGGCGCATGCGCGAGTTCGTCGACGGCGCCGAGCTTCCCGATGACGAGATGTACGCGTCCTGGGTCGAGTACTTCTCGCCCGACGAACGCCAGCGCCTTCTCGGCCTCAATGAGCCGCCGCTGCGGCCCATCTCCGTCCTTTATCGGGCGGCGCCGTCGTCGCATCCGTTGGACGTCATGCAGCAGACGGATCTTTTGTCGTTCCTGCCCGGCAACCTGCTCGCCTACGGCGATGCCATGAGCATGCGCCACGGGCTGGAGCTGCGCTTGCCGCTTCTCGATCATCGCTTGGTCGAGACGGTCGGGCGGCTGGCGCCCGAGGTTCGCATCGCCGGCGGCATGAAGGGGCTTCTGCGCCGCGCCGCGCGCACGTTGCTGCCGGACCGCCTCGTCACCCGGGCCAAGCGGGGATTCAATCCGCCCTTGGGGCTTTGGCTCAAGAACGAACTGGCGCCGCTCGTTCGCGAACGGATCACGCCCGAAACCATGGCCGCGGCGGGTCTGGATTGGCCGGCGGTCGCGCGCATCCTCGAGGAAC
>CAYUNL010000436.1:0-454 GCA_964446055.1 uncultured Alphaproteobacteria bacterium
ATGCGGCCAAGGAGGTCATCGGCCGAAATCCCCGCATTCTCAAGTCCGGCCATACGACACTGGAGGAATACGAGAGCCTGTGGCGTACCATCACCTCGGGCGAGATCTGGAAAGGTGAGTTCTGGAACCGGCGCAAGAGCGGGGAGCACTTCTGGGAGATGGCGTGGATCTCGCCCATCAAGGCCGAGGATGGGACGATCACCCATTTCGTCGCCGTGAAGGAGGATATCACCGCCCGCAAAGAGGCCGAGCGTGCGCTCAAGGAAAACGACGCACAGCTCAATCTGCGCGTCGCCGAGCTCGAGAGAACCCGCGAGCAGCTCGAGGCGCAGGCCCTGGTCGAGAAGCGCAATGAGGCCCTCGCCAAGGAGGAAACTGAGTTCGCGGTTCAGATCAAGGTCGCCTCTTCGGACAGCGAAGGCGAGGGTACTCATCAGCCGATCGGCGCTGCTTT
>CAYUNL010000436.1:464-1319 GCA_964446055.1 uncultured Alphaproteobacteria bacterium
AGGAGCGCGACAAGGCGGAGGCGTCGAACGACGCCAAGTCGGAGTTCCTGGCAAATATGAGCCACGAGATCCGCACGCCCATGAACGGCGTCCTCGGCATGACGGGCCTGCTGCTCGGCACCACCCTCTCGGACGAGCAACGGAAATTCGTCAAGACAGCCCGCGATTCTGCCAACGCCCTCCTCGCCATCATCAACGACATCCTCGACTTCTCGAAGCTAGAGGCGGGCATGCTGGAGCTCGAGGAGGTTGATTTCCACTTGGGCCTGACCCTCGACAACCTCCTCTCGATGATCGGCGCGCGGGTGCGCGACAAGGGGATCGAGATTGACGCGACGATCGCGCCCGACTTGCCGCAATGGCTGCGCGCGGACGAAGGCCGGTTGAGGCAGATTCTTCTCAACTTGGTCGGCAATGCCATCAAGTTTACCGAGCGGGGCGGGGTCGCAATTCGGGCATCGTCCCGCGCCCTCGACGGTAACCGGATCGAGCTGCGGTGCGAGGTCGAGGACAGCGGCATCGGCATTCCCGCCGCCGTTCGCGACAAGCTCTTCAATCGGTTCACCCAGGCGGACGGGTCGGTTTCCCGGCGCTTCGGCGGCACTGGGCTCGGCCTTTCGATCTGCAAGCAGTTGACGGAGCTGATGGGCGGGTCGATCGGTGTCGAGAGCGCGGAAGGTAAGGGCAGCACGTTCTGGTTCACGATTCCCTGCCGCCCTGGTGAGCCGCCCGCCGATTCCGGTGATGCTTCCGGGTCGTTCCAGCCGGAAGACGAGGAGCCCTTGCGCGTCCTTTTGGCCGAGGACCATCCCGTCAACCAGATGCTGGTTTCGGCCATGTTGGGCAAGGTGGGGC
>CAYUNL010000436.1:1329-1606 GCA_964446055.1 uncultured Alphaproteobacteria bacterium
GGGAAATGGGCTCGAGGCCGTGGCCGCTCTTCAAGAGCGGCCCTACGACATCGTGCTGATGGACGTCCAAATGCCGGAAATGGACGGTCTTACCGCCACCAGGGAGATCCGCCGCCTTCCGGGCGCCCTCGCCGAGGTGCCGATCATCGCCCTCACCGCCAACGCCATGGCGGGCGACCGGGAGAGATACCTGGCGGCGGGGATGAACGACTACGTCTCGAAACTGTCCGTCGTCAGATGATTTGAGACATTTTGGTTTCTGAACCAAGAGAGGTTC
>CAYUNL010000437.1:0-1601 GCA_964446055.1 uncultured Alphaproteobacteria bacterium
ATCTCGACGATCTCCAAATCGTCGTTCGCCAGCATCTTCCGGTAGTCGGAGTAGTAGGCGGCGTCCTCGAGCCCGTGTTTCATCTGCCAAGCGTTTGCGGTGGCGGCATTGGTATCGCACACGGCAACGATTCTTGCCTCGTCGCAATCGACGTACCCGAGCACGTGTTCGACGCTGATGAAACCCAGTCCGATGAGACCAACCTGAAGCATCGCGGTGTCCTCCACATGGACGGAACCGAAACCTCAGCCGCCCGCTGGCGCGCAGCGGTTTCGGATACGACCTGGCTCAGGTGGCCCAAAGCGGGGTGTATGCGATTTGCGCTGGCGCACCCCTTCCTCGGGACATCCGATTGTAGCGCAGCACCGGTTGGCCCAAAAGGCTTTAGCGTCGCGGCCGTCCCGCTTCCGCGGCTAGGTCTCGGTCACACCCGTCCAGGCCCAGATCATGTTCGGCGCCTGCTTGAGCTCGGCGAGGTCGGGTTGAGGGACGATCTTGCCCTGACGCAGGAACGGGTCGGCGAAGTGGCGGGGGCCGGAACCGTCGGGGTTCATCATCGGCTCGGCCGAGTATTGGGCGATGTAGGCGCGACGTGGCGATTCGGTAATGTTGGCACCGCTACGGTGAAACGTAGTGCTCGAGGTGACCGCGATGCTGCCCGCCGGGGCGACCACGGGAATGCCGGGATCGTCACCAAAATATCCGACCTTGTCGTGGCTCTCGGGCATGAAACGGTGCTCCACGCGCCGGCGCGTGCCGGCCCGCGAGTAGGGCAGAAAATAGAGCGTGCCGTTGCGCTGATCGACGTCGTCGAGCGGAATCCACACCGTCGCGTAGGTCGAAAAGTCGAACGGTATGTATCCTGCGTCCTGATGCCAGCCCAGCTCGAGCCCGCACCGCGGGCCCTTTACGACGAACTGCTCGATCAAGAGATATGCGGTCTGGCCCAGTGTTGCGCGGCAGATATCCGCCATGGGCTCGGAAAACAGGATGCCCGGCAGAACATCGCTCTTCTTGTACTGCTGCGGATAGATGTAGCGCTGGCGGCGGTGGTTGAGGCCATAGGTATCGACCCCCATATCGTCCATGGCGCCATCGATGAAGGCCACGCTCTTGTCGCACTCGGCGCGTAACGCCTCGACGACGCCGGCATCGAAGAATGAATCGATGACGAAGAAGCCCTCGTCCGCGTACCGCCGCCTTTCCTTCTCGCCGACCTTGAGTACTCGCCTGGCCATCACGCGGAGACTAGCACTTCCCGGACAGCGCGAGACAAGCGCAGCGGGGCCGAAAACAAAGGAGCCTCACCAATGACTCATCTACCTTCGCTGCGCGCCGACGCGGCGCTGTTCGATGTCTTCAACGCCTATCCCGATGCCGCGCGCCCGTTGCTCGCATACACTGAGGTTCTCCTTCGCGGCGCCTCGAGCCTTAGCGTGGGCGATCGCGAACGCATTGCCGCCTATGTCTCGGATCTCAACAGCTGCGGATACTGCCACGGCATCCACGCCGCGACCGCCGAGGCGCTTGATCAGGACTCGGTGGACGAAGGCGGGGGGAGGCTCGCGCCGATTCTGGCCTTGGTCGAGAAGCTCACCCGG
>CAYUNL010000438.1:0-1600 GCA_964446055.1 uncultured Alphaproteobacteria bacterium
AGCACGGCGTGGGCACCGGCAAGCTCGACTTTCTGGTCGCCGAGCATGGCGAGGCGGTAAGCGTCATGCGCGCCCTGAAGACGGCCATCGACCCTGACAACATCATGAACCCGGGCAAGCTCGTGCGCGTCTGAGCCCGCGTCGGGCCCGCCGCGGCGCTAGCCGGGACGGGCCCGCAACCTTCGGATTGTCCCTACAGGGTCCAGTTGATTTCGCCGAGCCGCTTGGTGAGCTTCAGGTTCTCGCTGTAATCGACGGGTATGGCGATGATCGCCGGCCCTTCCTGCGAGAACGCCTCCTCGAGCGCCGAGGGTAGCTGGTCCGCGGCGGTCAGGGTTCGTCCCCACATGTTGAAGCTCTTCGCCAACAGCTCGAAATCGGGGTTGTTGAACGCGAGTTCCGAGTGGTTGCCGTCGAAGGAGTTCTGCTGCTTCCACTTGATCAGGCCGTACTCGCCATCCATCCAGACGATGGCGACGACGTTGAGCTTGCGCCGCACCGCGGTCTCGAGATCCTGGACGTTCATCAGGAAGCCGGCATCGCCGCTGATCGACAGGACCCGGCGGTCGGGGTAGGCGATCTTGGCGCCGATCGATCCGGGGAAGGCGAACCCCATGGTGCAGAACCCGTTGGAGATGAGGCAGGTGTTGGGCTCGTCGCACTGGTAGTAGCGCGAAATCCACATCTTATGGGCGCCGACGTCGGAGAGGAGAATGTCGGAGGGGTCGAGGAACTCGCGAACGTCCCACAATATCTTCTGGGGTTTCATGGGAAAGGAGTCGCTGTCCTTCTCCATCGCGAAGTCGTCGAGAATCGTCTGACGCAGGTCGGCCCATTTGCCGATATCGAACAGCGGCAGCTTGCCGGCCCCATCGAAGCGGCGGTTTAACTCTTCGTTGATCTGCCACAGCGCATCGGCAATGTCGGCCACGACATCGATCGTTACCGGATAAGAATTATCGATCTCCGCCGGCCAATAGTCGATGTGGACGATCTTCTTGCCCTCGCTCTTGTTCCAGTGCTCGGGGCTGTATTCGACAAGGTCGTAGCCGACCGTGACGATCACGTCACAGGTGTCGATGGCGTGGTTGATGTGGTCCTTGCCCTGCAGGCCCATCGTGAACAAGCTGTGTTCATCGGAGCGCGGGATGGCGCCTTTGCCCATGAAGGTGTTGACGACCGGAATCCCGGTCTTGTGGGCGAGCCGTACCAGCTGTTGCGCCGCACGCTTTCGCACCGCGCCGTTGCCGGCGAAGATCATCGGGTTCTTGGCACCGACGATGGTGCCGACGGCTTGGGCCACGGCTTTGTGGTCGGCCGCGGCGCGCCGAGACTTGTAAGGCTGCAAGGGGACCGAGTTGGTGTCGTGCTCGGCCAGGTCCTCGGGCAGCTCGACCACACAGGCGCCCGGCTTCTCGGCCTCAGCCAATTTGAAAGCCTTGCGCACCATTTCGGGAATATTTCGTGGGTTGCTGACGGTCGCGGTCCACTTGGAAATCGGCCGGTACATGGCGACCGAGTCCATATTCTGGTGGCTTTCCTTGTGCAGTCGATCGGTGCTCGCCTGGCCGATGATCCCGACCAGTGGCGCGCGGTCCAT
>CAYUNL010000439.1:0-1582 GCA_964446055.1 uncultured Alphaproteobacteria bacterium
TCCGATACGGGCGTCGTCGACGAAGACTTGCGGCACGGTGTAACCGCCGCCGGCGCGATCCATCATTTCGCTGCGCCGCACCGGTTCGACCATGACGTCGATCTCGGTGAAGGCGGCGCTCTTGTCGGCGAGCAGGGCCTTGGCCCGATAGCAGAACGGACAAAACGGCGTCGCGTAGATCTCGATCTCGGGCAGTTGGCCTCTCTGCCGAGACACCGATCGCGAAAGGCGTCTCCCCAGGCTCCTTGTTACCGGATTTGTACCCTCGGCATAAAGGGTGGCGTCAGTCCGGAAGCCGGATACTTCCATCCGCCTTCATCTCGAAATTCGGGTTCCACGCAACCTCCCTTAGGTAGCCGTCGGGATCCGCGAAGCGGCCGGAATAGCCGCCCAAGAATGCGTCCTCGGCCGGTTTGAGAAGCGTTGCACCAGAGGCTTGAGCCTCGGCCAACGCCGTGTCCACTTCGGCACGGTTCCGTGTGTTGTGGGCGAGCACCATCCCACCGAACTCGCTCCCTTCTACTGGCAGGGCCACATCCCTAGCAAGTTCGTCGCGCGGGTTAAAGGGCAAGCGCCATTCCCCCCGCCTGGAAGAAGGCGATGCCTTGGGCTTCCGTAAAGGAGCGCCTCCAACCAAGGTTTTCGTAAAACTCCCGGCTGCGATCAAAATCGGAAACGCCAAGCGTTATCAGGCTGATACGTTGCTCCATGTACTCCTCCCCAAACACCACGTCATGACCCGCAATTGCGGCGCCGATCTCAAAAGCCGGGCCGCGGCACCCGGGCCAGGGTCAACACGTCGTCGATGAGCAGCACGCGGCAGCTTTTGATACGGGCCACCACCGGGGCCAGCGCGAAGGCGCCCCTCACGTTGCACCGGGGCGCCGCCAGGCTGAACCTGCCCTGGGACGGGATGCGCCAGCGACGCCTCAGCAGCCCCGGCGTCACCGCGACGCCGCTGAGGCGGGCGATAGACTGGGCGAGCATAGCCGCCTGGTTGTAGCGCCGCGCGAACAAGCGCTTCCAATGGAGCAGCACGGGCACCAGCACATCGGCCTCGGCCAGCAGATCGCCGCCGGCACGCGCCATCCAGCGGCCGAAGGCCGGCACCACATCGGTACGATCGCCGTTCTTGAAGGCGAGGACCAGCCGCCGGCTGGCGGCGTCGTAGGCGATCGCCGATCCCGGCCTGTCTTCGCTGAGACCAAGCCTCGGCTTCGCCCGGGCAGGCGTCGCTGGGGCCGGCCCGCCTGCCTTGGTTGCGGTAATCGCCGCGCCGCCCTCCCATTGGTGTTCCAGATTGGATAGAATCTAACATATGGTGCCCAAGGGATGAAATGACGCGGACACCCGTCATGAACGAGGTCATGAACGTATTCGACCGCGCCGCCGTGCGCCGCCACCGGGAGCGCGCGGCGGCCGGTTTCGGCGGTCACGACTTCCTCATCGGCGAGGTCGGCGAGCGTCTGGCGGACCGCCTCGACGATGTGACGCGGCGTTTCCCGCGTGCCCTCGACCTGGGCTGCCACGGTGGCCAGATGGGCCACCTGCTGCGCGGCCGCGGCGGCATCGAGACCCTGTT
>CAYUNL010000440.1:0-1577 GCA_964446055.1 uncultured Alphaproteobacteria bacterium
GGCCCTGATCGAGCGCGTGCCCATGCTCGCGGCCCTGGTCGAGCGCTCGACGGCCGAGAGCGTGGACCTCTCCAACGGCATCACCATCGAGATCCACACCGCCTCCTTCCGGAGCGTGCGCGGCTATACCGTGGTCGCGGCCCTGTGCGACGAGACAGCCTTCTGGCGGGACGAGACCAGCGCCAACCCCGACCGTGAGATCCTGGATGCCATCCGCCCGGCCATGGCAACGATCCCCGGCGCCCTGCTCCTCGGCCTCGGCACGCCCTACCGCCGGGCCGGCGCGCTCTACGATGCCTACGACCGACACTACGGCGCGGAGGACGCCCCCGTGTTGGTGGTCCGGGCGTCGTCGCGCACGATGAACCCGAGCCTGCCCAAGGAGGTGGTCGCGGCGGCCTACGAGCGCGACCCCGCGGCGGCGGCGGCCGAGTTCGGCGCCCACTTCCGCGCCGATGTAATCGGCTTCCTCGACGCGGACTGGATCGAGGCCGCGGTCGAGGCCGGCCGCCCCGAGCTGCCGCCCCGCGAGGGCGTCGTCTACCGCGCCTTCGCGGACCCGAGCGGCGGCCGGGCCGACGCCTTCGCCCTCGCGGTGGGGCACGCGGCCGGCGAGCGCAAGATCGTGGACGCCTGCCGCCTCGTGCGACCGCCCTTCGACCCCTCCAGGGTGGTCGCCGAGTTCGCCGAGGTCCTGCGGGCCTATCGTTGCCGCACGGTCACGGGCGACCGCTACGCCGGCGAGTGGGTGGTCGAGGCGTTCCGACGGCACGGGATCGAGTATCGCGCCGCCGACCGCTCGAAGAGTGAGATCTACCTGGAGACGCTACCCCTGTTCAGCGCCGGCCGCGCCGGCCTGCCCGACCTCCCCCAGCTCGCGGCCGAGCTGCGCGGCCTGGAGCGCCAGACCCGGCGCGGCGGCCGCGACCTCGTGGATCACCCGCCCCGCGCACACGACGACCTCGCCAACGCTGCATGCGGCGCTTTGTGGCTGTGCGCCCGGGAGCGGCCGATACCGATCCCCGATCTGTCCTTCAGTAGCAACGAACTCTGGCGTCCGAGCCCATTCAGTAGGAGTGAGATGTTATGACCAAGAAGACCCGACCCAAGACGACTCCCCGCGGCGCGGAGGTGCTCGTCTCGACCAGGCTGTTCGGCCTGGACCGCCGGCCGGGAGACCGGCTCACCGCCGAGGAGCTGGCGCAGCTTCCGCAGGACAGGATCGACCTCCTGGCCCGCACGGGGGTCAAGGCCGAGGTGCGGCGCCTGCTCGCCGAGCGGCGCGCCGCCCGCGGTCGGGACGCGCGCCGCGCCGAGGGGGAGTTGGCGCGGGTCGGGCGCGAGATCGCCAACATCGTCGCCGCCATCAAGGCGGGGATCGTCACGGCGACGACCAAGACCGAGCTGGAGAAGGCGGAGGCCGAGAAGGCCCGGCTGGAGCGCGAGGCCGAGGGCCCGGCGCCCGCGCTGGCCAACGTCGAGAACATGCTGCCGCGCGCGGTCGACACCTACCGCGAGCTGGTCGAGAACCTGGAGGAGGTGGTGCTGAGCCGTGTCTCCGAGGCGCGCAACCAGAT
>CAYUNL010000441.1:0-1573 GCA_964446055.1 uncultured Alphaproteobacteria bacterium
CACAGCCGCACAAGCGCGCGTCCCCGGAGCAGTGGATCGATGGCCGCCATCGGCTCTCAGATATCGGCGTAGCAGCGCAGCTCGGCGGCGCCGCCGCGATGGGTCACCGCCCCCTTCTCGGCGTCTCCCACGCCCTGCGCGTACTTCCACAGCACGCCCGAGCCGAAGGCCGCGGGCCTCGGCGTCCAGGCCTCGGCCCGCGCCGCGAGTTCGGCGTCCGACAGCGCGACTTCGATGGTCCCCGCCTCGGCGTCGAGCGAGATCGTGTCACCGTCGCGCAACAGGCCAATGGGGCCGCCGACCGCGGCCTCGGGGCCGACGTGGCCGACGCAGAATCCCCGCGTCCCGCCCGAGAACCGGCCGTCGGTGATCAGCGCCACCGTCTCGCCGATGCCCTGACCCGAGATCGCCGCCGTGGTCGAGAGCATCTCGCGCATGCCGGGTCCGCCGCGCGGGCCCTCATAACGGATCACGATGACCGCGCCCTCGTTGATCTCGCCCGCTTGCACCGCGGCGAAGGCATCCTCCTCGCACTCGAACACCTGCGCCGGGCCCGAGAACTGCTGGCGCTTCATGCCGGCGACTTTGACGATGGCCCCCTGCGGGGCGAGGTTGCCCTTCAGCCCGACGACCCCACCCGTCGGCGAGAGCGGTGACTCGACGGGGTGGATCACGTCTTGGTCCTCGCGCAAGCTCACGCCCTCGAGGTTTTCCTTGATGGTTTTTCCGCTCACGGTCAAACAATCGCCGTTCAGGTAGCCGCCGTCCAACAGCGTCCTCATCACCGCCTCCACCCCGCCGGCCTCGTAGAGGTCCTTGGCAACGAAGCGCCCGCCCGGCTTGAGGTCGGCGATGTAGGGTGTGCGCCGGAAGATCTCGCAGACATCGCCCAGATCGAAGGCAATGCCGGCCTCGTGGGCGATGGCCGGCAGGTGAAGCCCGGCGTTGGTCGATCCGCCGGTGGCGGCGACCACGACGGCGGCGTTCTCCAGCGCCTCGCGGGTGACGATGTCGCGCGGCCGGATGCCCTCGGCCACAAGCTGCATCACTTGCTCGCCCGAGGTCTCGGCGAAGCTGTCGCGGCTGTTGTAGGGCGCCGGTGCCCCCGAAGATCCCGGCAAGGCAAGCCCGATCGCCTCCGAGACACAGGCCATGGTGTTGGCCGTGAACTGGCCCCCGCACGAGCCCGCCGAGGGACAGGCCAGGGTCTCAAGCTCGTGCAAGCTCTCGTCGTCGATGCTGCCGACGCTGTGTTGGCCCACCGCCTCGAAGACATCGACGATGGTCACATCGCGGTTTCGAAACCGGCCCGGCAGGATCGAGCCACCATAGAGGAACACCGAGGGGATATTGAGCCGCACCATGACCATCATCAGCCCCGGCAACGACTTGTCGCACCCGGCGATGCCGACCAGCGCGTCGTAGCAGTGGCCGCGCACCGTTAGCTCGACCGAATCCGCGATCACCTCGCGGCTGACCAGCGACGATTTCATGCCCTCGTGGCCCATGGCGATGCCATCGGTGACGGTGATGGTGGTGAATTCCCTAGGCGTACCGCCTGCGGTGTTGACGC
>CAYUNL010000442.1:0-1557 GCA_964446055.1 uncultured Alphaproteobacteria bacterium
TTCGCGCAGGCGGAGCTCGACCGCCGACCGAAGTGATGGTGGCCTTCGTCGATGCACATGGTGACGAATACGGGGTCGAGCCCATCTGCAATGCCCTGCCGATTGCTCCGTCCACCTACTACGAACACAAGGCTCGACAGGCCGATCCGGCGCGCCTGCCACCGCGTGTTCGCCGCGATGCGGTGTTGCGCGACGAGATCGAGCGCGTGTGGAACGACAACTTCCAGGTCTACGGCGCCCCCAAGGTCTGGCGACAACTCGGTCGTGAAGGGTGGAAAATAGCGCGTTGCACGATCGAGCGCTTGATGCGCCAGATGGGGCTTCAGGGTGCCACACGGGGACCACGCTTCAAGGTAACGACGATCGCGGACAAGGCCGCACCGCGACTCGCTGACCTGGTGGAGCGCAACTTCAACGCGCAGCAACCCAACCAGCTGTGGGTCGCCGATTTGACGTATGTAGCGAGTTGGTCGGGCTTCGTGTATGTCGCCTTTGTCATCGACGCCTTCTCACGGATGATCGTGGGCTGGCGCGCTTCCAGCACGCCGCGCAGCGACTTGGCGCTGGATGCTCTGGAACAAGCCCTATACGCACGCCCTGAGAGTGACCGGCTCGTGCACCACAGCGACCGTGGGGTGCAATACGTCTCGATCCGCTACACCGAGCGTTTGGCCGAGGCTGGTATCGAGTCGTCTGTCGGCAGCGTCGGTGACTCGTATGACAACGCGCTGGCCGAGACCATCATTGGTTTGTACAAAACCGAAGTCATCCGCCGCCGGGGTCCCTGGCGTACCCTCGAACACGTGGAATTTGCGACCCTCGAATGGGTGGACTAGTTTAACAACCGACGGTTGCTGCAGCCGATCGGCAATATCCCACCGGCCGAGTATGAGCAGCAGCATTATCATCAGCAGGAAACCCAAGCCATGGTGGCTTGACTCAACTAACCCAGCCTCCGGAAAACCCGGGGCGATTCAAGGAACGCCGACAATGAGGCAATTGTCTGAGAAGTTTCGGGGCAGAGCAAGCGTGCCGCCGGCGTGTTGCGCGGCGGTTGCAGTCCTGCTGACATCTTCAAGCTGCGGGCAAGATCAAGATAGCTCTTCTCAACCGACGCCGTCGGCCCAATCCGCAGCCGTCTCGCCGGCGCCACCCGTACTGTCCAGCCACGCGCGGATGCTCGCCATGCTGCGGCGCACCGCGGTTCAGCCCGTGCGCGACCACCCCATCCTGGGCGACAGGGCGGTCCGAAAGGCGCGACGCCGTTTAGCCGAGTTGAGGTCTGCTAGCACGCCCCACCTGCCTTCGGTGAACACAACACGTGTGTATGCACAGCTGGGTGAAGCCGAGCTTCGCCTGGGCAACCTCGATCGTGGCATTGAGCACCTCACGACCGTCCACCAGCACCAGAAGCAGTTGAGTAAGGAAGGGATCGCCTCGCCGGCAGCGGCCGCCGAGGCGGCGTACCGCCTCGGCGTCGCTCACATGAGGCTGGGCGAGACCCAGAACTGCTGCCATTCTAATTCGCCGGAAAGCTGCCTCCTGCCGATTCGGGAG
>CAYUNL010000443.1:0-1556 GCA_964446055.1 uncultured Alphaproteobacteria bacterium
CCTCAAACGCGTCGCCCTCCGCAAGCCCCCGAGCTTCGAGCTCTGGTAGGCGGTTCGGCTGCGCAGTCGCTTCAGTTCTTGGCTTCCTCCCAGCGGGCCATGAACTCGCCGCCGATGAAGAGGTCGAACGGATCGGATCGCCGCAAGTCAACGAGGCGCCGCAACTACTGCAGATGTAACGTCCCGTCGGGGATGAAGGCGACAAAGGCGAAGGCGAAGCTGACGTCGTAGACGACGTCTTCGGGCCCGTCACCTCCCTGGTGCTGGACGATGACGTTGCCGACGTCGCCGCCTCTTTCGATGCTTCGCGTGTCGTACATGGAGTTCTGTCCGGGCTGCCACGAGATCACGAACGAATCGGTCTCGATGGTCCGGCGCTCGCGCACCAGATCCAAAGGCCAGGCCTCGTCTCCAACGATGACGATGCGGTCGAACGGGGCCAGACCGTCCGGTAGCGGATAGGGGAATCCTCGCGGCGAGGCCCCTTCATAGCCGGCGTACGGCGTCTGCCCATAGGATCGGAGACCTGGGTCGTTGGGGACCAACAGCTTGCCCTCGGGGGCGCGGGCGCGGAAGCGGTCCAGCGATTCAAGCCGCGAGGGCAGCGCATCCAGCCGAACCCCGGTCAGCTCGCCGACGATCGCCTCGCCAAGAAACTGCTGCCAGAAACTCTCGGTCTGGTGGTCGTACATGACCATGTCGAAGTGACGGATGCGGCCGGTGTTGCCGAAGTCGAACCGCCGTCCGTCCTTGCGGCGGTCGAACACGACGCCCGATGCGCACAGCGGGCAAAAACTCACCAGGATGGGAACGCCGCCAACCGTGTCATTCACGATCTCATGCCAGAGCAGCATGTTGAGCGGGTATGCCCGTGCATCGCCGTTGATAATAACGCTCAAGACCGGCTCGTCGGGGCCGATCCCGGCCTCGGCGGCGGGAACGAAGACCGGGTTGTCAATCGGCGGGATCGAATCCCGCCGCGGTCCGTCGGTGATGATCTCGTCGAGGTCGATCGAGTTGTTGTCGAAGTTGGTGGTCGGAAACTCGTGCACCCACTCGGAAGGCCCGCCCGCGCTCGCCGGCATCGTTGCGGCGGCCAAGCCAAGCGCCGCCGCCGCTATCACCAACCGCCGAATCGGGACCTCGCCGCGCATCTGCGCAGTCTCCCGCCCTGCCGGCGGTGGCACAAGGCACGCGCGGTCACGAATCGGTGAGCCTAGTCGATCGCGGTGTAGTGCCGGGCCTCGCGGTCGGCGACCAGCTCCATCAACGCGTCGAAGGTATCGCCAATTGTATCGAGGTAACGGGTATGGGCCTCGATCGAGGTCCATTCCTCGAGGACGGCAATCTGGTCGGGGTCACCGTCACTCACGAAGAGCTCGAGCTTGACGCACCCCTCGTCCCCCCGGGCAACATCGAGCATCCCCTCGTTTAGCATGTCGCGAACCGCACCGCCCTTGCCGGGATGTGCATGCAGACGGACGACGGCGAAGATGGACATTATGCTTCTCCTGGGCTGGTCTGATGGGGCAAGTGTAGCGCTGGGGGCCGGCGGA
>CAYUNL010000444.1:0-1553 GCA_964446055.1 uncultured Alphaproteobacteria bacterium
TCGAGGACGATGAAAAGGAACTCGGGGTCGTTCTGGTGGACATCGGCGGCGGCACGACCGACATCGCGGTCTACCACAATGGTGCAATCGTTCATTCCGCGGTGCTGCCGGTTGGCGGTGATCACATCACCAGTGACATCGCGGTTGGCTTGCGCACCCCCAAGGCCGAGGCTGAACGCGTCAAGCTGCGGCACGGCTGCGCCTTGTCATCGATGATTGAAGAGGACGTCGAGATCGACGTGGCATGTGTTGGCGGGCGCGAGCCGATCAAGCGGCGCCAGACCCTCCTCTGCGACATCATCGAACCGCGCATGGAAGAGATTTTTCGTCTGATCGAGCGCGAGGTTCAAGCTTCGAACTTTGCCGACGTGCTGGGTTCGGGCGTCGTCATCAGTGGCGGCACCGCTTTGCTGCCTGGCATCGCCGAGCTTGGTGAAGAGGTGCTGAATCTGCCGGTACGGATCGGAAAACCCAAGCCCGAATTGACGTCGTCAGGTTCGCGGGGCGGTGGGATTCCGACCACGATCGGAGGCCTCTACGACCTCATCAAGGCGCCGACCTTGTCGACAGCGATGGGATTGGTGCTTCTGGGCGTTGTCGAGGAGCGGAGTGGATTGGACGGACCCAGGCCTCGTGGCGTCGGCGCCCGTGGGCCCCGGAACTTTCTGAACAGGATTGGGAATTGGGTGCGCGAGGCATTCTAGCCGTGCGCTGAATCCAGGGGATTGGAGAGCAACATCAGTTGTCGGTCAGGGGCGGGCGCGAACGCGTCGTGGTGACCGGTAATGACCAAGGGAGTGGAGCCATGATCGAATCATTGGAAATGGACGATACTCGCCCGGTAGGCGCGCGACTTCGCGTCATCGGAGTGGGTGGAGGTGGCGGCAACGCGGTGAACAATATGATCGAGGCCAACCTCGACAACGTTGAGTACGTGGTGGCCAACACCGATGCGCAGGCGTTGGAGAGAAACCTCGCCAGCGCGCGGCTGCAGATCGGCGGCGAGTTGACGCGGGGGCTGGGCGCTGGCGCCGACCCTGAGGTTGGATTTCGAGCTGCCGTTGATGACCAAGACCAGATTACCGCGGCGATCGGAGAGGCCGACATGGTCTTTGTCACCGCCGGTATGGGCGGCGGTACCGGTACCGGCGCGGCGCCTGTCATCGCCCGCCTGGCGCGAGAGTCCGGAGCCTTGACCGTCGCCGTGGTCACTCGGCCCTTCACCTTTGAGGGCAAGGCGCGTGCTCGCCGTGCCGAGGCGGGCGTTCAAGAGTTGGCCGACAATGTCGACACGCTGATCGTCATCCCGAACGATCGGTTGTTGGAGATCGCCGACGAGAACACCTCGTTGCGAGATGGCTTCAAGGTCGCCGACACTGTCTTGATGGAGGCGGTCAAGGGCATTGCGGACATGATCCTGACACCCGGCTTGGTCAACGTCGATTTTGCCGATGTGGTGGCCATCATGCGTGGCCGCGGCCTGGCTCTGATGGGCACTGGCATCGCCAGCGGCAGCAACCGAGCTCGCGAGGCCGCGATCGCTGCGATCAGCA
>CAYUNL010000445.1:0-280 GCA_964446055.1 uncultured Alphaproteobacteria bacterium
GCCGCCGTTGCTGATCGTGAAGGTGCCGCCTTGAAGATCGGCGATGGTGATCTTGCCGTCGCGGGCGCGGAGGCCGAAGTCGGTGATCGTGCGTTCGATGTCGGCGAAGCTCAGAGCATCGGCGTCCCGCACCACCGGCACCACCAGCCCCTGCGGGGTGCTGACGGCGACGCCCACGTCGTAGTAGTCGCGGTAGACGATGTCCTCGCCGTCGATGGCCGCGTTGACCGCCGGAATCTCCTTGAGCGCGCCGATGCAAGCCTTGACAAAGAACGACATG
>CAYUNL010000445.1:290-1539 GCA_964446055.1 uncultured Alphaproteobacteria bacterium
CCCGCAGCGCCATGACCTTGGTCATGTCCACTTCGTTAAAGGTGGTCAACATGGCGGCGGTGTTCTGGGCCTCTTTGAGGCGTTCGGCGATGCGCCGGCGCAGACGGGTCATCGGGACCCGCTCTTCGGCGCGTTCGCCCGACGCCGGTGCGGCCTCGGGCGGCGCGGCGGCGCCCTCGATGGCCTTGAGGACGTCGCCCTTGAGCAGGCGGCCACCCTTTCCGGTGGCGGGAATCTTCGCTGGGTCGAGCCCCTTCTCGGCCACCAGCTTTCGTACCGCGGGGGAAAGCGGCGCAGATGCGGCTGGTTCGGCGGGCGCGGGTGCGGGCGCCGGCGGGGCTTTGACCGCGGGCGCCGCTTTGGCCGCGGGCGCCGCCTTGGCGGGTGCGGCGCCTTCGGCGATGCGACCGAGGACGGCGCCGATCTCGACCGTCGTCCCCTCGGGGCTGAGGATTTCGGCGAGCGTACCGGCGGCCGGCGCCGGTACCTCCACCGCCACCTTGTCGGTCTCCAGCTCGCACAACGGCTCGTCGGCGCTGACCGCTTCGCCTTGGGACTTGCACCACTTGGCGACGGTGGCCTCGGTTACCGATTCGCCGAGCGCAGGAACCGTGATTTCTGTGGTCATCGATCTCTCCCGCGGTCTACAGCCCGAGCGCCGCTTCCAAGATTTCTTGCTGGTGAGCGTTGTGCGCCTTCAGGGTACCTTCCGAGGGCGAGGCCATGGCGGGCCGGCCGACGTAACGCGGACGCCGGGCCTTCACGCCGATGTTGGCAAGCGATTCTTCGATGTGCGGCGCGATGAAGCTCCACGCCCCCATATTGGCGGGCTCTTCCTGGCACCAGACGACGTCGGCCCCCTTGAAACGACCGAGCTCTTTGCTGAGCGCCTTCGCCGGAACCGGATAGAGCTGCTCGAGCCGCAAGACCACGATGTTGTCGATGTCCCGCTCGGCACGCGCCTCGAAGAGGTCGTAATAGATCTTTCCCGAACACAGCACGACCCGCTTTATCGCTGAATCCTTGACCAGGTCTCCCTCATCCCACAACAGCCGGTGGAAGGATTGCTTGGGCGCCAAGTCGGCAAGCTTGGAAACCGCGCGCTTGTGCCGCAAGAGCGATTTCGGCGTCATCACGATGAGGGGCTTGCGGAAATCGCGATTGATCTGGCGCCTGAGCACGTGGAAATAGCTGGCCGGGGTCGTGCAGTTGACGACCTGCCAATTGTCCTCAGCACTTAGCTGCAAGT
>CAYUNL010000446.1:0-1528 GCA_964446055.1 uncultured Alphaproteobacteria bacterium
CGCTCGCGTGGATGGCCTCGATAATATTCAGGGTGCCGCCGACAATGCTGTCGAACGCTTCGTCGGGACGCTCGAAGGAGAGGCCGACCGACGTCAGGCCGGCGAGATTAAATATTTCTCCAGGTTCCGAATCATTGAGGGCTTGCTTCACGCTTTGAAAATCGGTCAGAACAGCCCGATGAACGATCACCCGTCCACCGATCCCAAGCTTGGCCAGATTGCCCTCCGTGGCGTTATGGATGTCGCGCGACGTGCCGTGCACGACATAGCCTTTCTCGAGAAGGAAATTGGCGAGATAGGCGCCATCTTGTCCGGTGATCCCAAGGATCAAGGCCCTGGTATTGTTCTCGGCCACGCCGGTGTGGTCCTTTCATTGAGCCTGGGCGGAACCGTTGATATCCGATTGCCACGCCACCGACAATGTAAGCTTGACGCGGCGAGCCGACAATTGCCGATATGAGAAGGAGACTAAAATCTTGGGCACGCCAGGGCCTCTCTTTCGGGTACGGGACTTTGGACGCTCTCGGGCTTTATCGATGCACGGCGCCACCCGCCGTCTACGTGGCCGACCGGGCGAACTGGGTGATCCGATGGGTCGGCGATTCCTACGTCGGCGCCATAGAGCACGCTCGACCGGGCACGGCCGCCGTCCACACGGACCCCATGGGGTTATTCCGGCGCGTTGTGCATTTTGGGTCGCACTTCAATTGGGGCAACTGGCTGCCGGTTTTGCCCGAGTCCAACCGGTACGCGGTGACGATTTTCCACGGCAAGCACGGGGATGGGCCCGAAATGGCCCACCACGTCGATTTTTTCCTGGCCAATCACCACCGTGTCGAACGCGTCGTAACCGCATCCACCATGATGGAAGATCGACTTCTGGACTGGGGCGTGCCAAGGGAAAAGCTGGTGCGCGTTCCTCTCGGAGTCGACACCGGCATTTTCCGCCCTCCGAGCGAGGACGAGCGCGCCGCAGCCAGGCGCCGCTTCGGGATCCCCGATGGAGCGCTTTGCATCGGCTCCTTCCAAAAGGACGGCGTCGGTTGGGGCGAGGGCTTCGAGCCCAAGCTCGTCAAGGGGCCCGACGTCTTCGTCGAGGCGGCGGGCCGTTTGGCGCGGGAATTTCCCGTCTTTGTTCTGTTGACGGGACCGGCGCGGGGATACGTGAAGCGGGGGCTGGAGCGACAGGGCGTGCCCTTTCATCACTTTTACGCTCCCGACAATCATGCCGTCGCGACGTGCTACCACGCCCTTGATCTATATCTCATGACCTCGCGGGAGGAGGGTGGTCCGCTCGCTTTGCTGGAGAGCATGGCGAGCGGCGTGCCTCTGGTCTCGACACGTACCGGAATGGCGGAGGACGTAATCGAAAACGGGCGCAATGGGGCGTTGACGGAAGTGGACGACATCGGCGGCTTGGTGGAGAGGGCTGGAGGGTTGCTTGCCGATTCCTCCCAGGCGGACGCATTTCGCCGCCACGGTCTCGCCGTCGCCGAAAGCCATCGGTGGGACCGGGTCGCGGCCCGGC
>CAYUNL010000447.1:0-1518 GCA_964446055.1 uncultured Alphaproteobacteria bacterium
TGGGCGGCACCGATTGCGGCTTCGCGCAAAGTCCGTTCTATCGCCGCGTCCACCCCTCTATCATGTGGGCCAAGCTCGAGGCGCTGGCCGAAGGCGCGCGTATCGCCTCGGCTCAACTATGGCCAAGTTCGCCGGAGTAGAACAGATGACGACCAGAACAAGACCGCCGTTCCGCGCGGATCACGTGGGCAGCCTGCTCAGGCCACAAGCGCTGCTCGACGAGCGGGTGCGTTGGAAGGCGGGCGAGATCACGGATCAGGCGCTGCGCGAGCACGAGAACAAGCACATCGCCGCCGTCGTTCGGCTGCAGGAGGACTCCGGCATCGGCTCGGTCAGCGACGGCGAGTACCGGCGCGAGAATTTCCACCGCGATTTCATCGACCGCATCGAGGGCGTCGAGTTCAAGCCGATGATGCCGCCGGGCTCGGAAGGCGACTCGATCGACCCCGAGAAAGCGCCGTTCGTTGCCCTGGTCCACGACCGCATGACGCGCCCCGTAGGCGGCATCGAGGTCGAGAACTACAAGTTCGTCGCCGCGCTGACCGACGCCCCGGTCAAGGTCGCGATCCCGTCGCCCACCATGACCCACTTCCGGGGCGGGCGCGAGGCGATCAGCCGCGACGCCTATCCCGACATCGAAGGCTTCTTCGCCGACCTCGCGCGGGTCTATCGCGAGGAGCTCGCCGGCCTCGCCGAGGTGGGTTGCCGCTACGTCCAGTTCGACGACACCAACCTCGCCTACCTTTGTGACGAGAGCATGCGGGACGGCGTGCGCAAGCTCGGTGAGGATCCGGACGCGCTGCCGGCGACGTATGCCGCCCTGATCAATGGCGCCGTCGCGGGCCGCCCGGATGACATGTCCGTTTGTATTCACATGTGCCGAGGCAACGCCCAGAGCCAGTGGTTCGCCGCCGGCGGCTACGAGCCGATCGCGGAACAGGTGTTCAACTTGACCGAGGTCGACGGCTTTTTCCTCGAATACGACGACGAGCGCTCGGGCGACTTCGCGCCGCTCCGCTTCGTGCCCGAGGGCAAGAAGATCGTGCTCGGCCTGGTGACCACCAAGCGGGGCGATCTGGAGAGCAAGGACGACCTCAAGCGCCGTATCGACGAGGCGGCCAAGCACGTCCCCCTCGACCAGCTCTGCCTGTCGCCGCAGTGCGGCTTCTCGTCCAACGCCGTCGGTAACCTGATCACCGAGGACGACGAGATCGCCAAGCTGAGGCTGGTCGTCGAGGTGGCGAACGAGGTTTGGGGGTAGGGCGCCGTCTAGTTCCGGATCATCGTCTCGGGCAGGAACAGCGCGAGGTCGGGGAACGCGATCAACAGCGCCGCGCACACCAGCATCGCGCCCCAGAACGGGATCACGCCCATGAAGATCTCGTTCATGGGCACGCCCTCGGCGATACCCATGACCACGAACACGATGCCGACCACCGCCGAACGCGCCCCACCGGAGTCTAAGAGTCCGACTCGAAACTCATGCTGAGCGTGCCAAGCGTCGGGTGAGGAGCATGA
>CAYUNL010000448.1:0-1063 GCA_964446055.1 uncultured Alphaproteobacteria bacterium
GGATGATGATGCACGCCACATCGCGAGACGGCCAGACCATGGCCATCAACGCCGGGCTCTACCGATCGGTGACGGTCACCAATCCGCCCGGCACGGTGATGAACGCCGAGTTCCCCGGTCCGGTCGGCATCCGCGCCACGCCCGGCCAGCGCTACAGCGACACAGTGACAGGGGCGATCCTGAAGGCGAAGCCGGGCTTCCTGCCGGCGCCGAGCGGGGCGACGAGCATGCCCTTCGCCCTTGCCGAGTTCGTCTCCGGCGGGGTCAGGCGGACGGTGCAGGTGATCCAGTCTACGCGCGGCGGCATGGGAGCGCTCGACGGCCAGGACGGCGTCGACGCCCGCGACAATTCCATGAACAACATGCAGAACCACCCCGTCGAGACCGTCGAGCAGGAATCCGGCGTGGTCCTCCGCCGCTACGATGTGCGCCCAGATTCGGGCGGACCCGGCAAATGGCGGGGTGGCGCCGCCCAGGTGATCGCGGTGGAGGTGCTGCGCGACGGCGGCGTCATCCTCGCCCGCGGGATGGAGCGGCTGCGCTTTCCCTCTTTCGGAGTCTTCGGCGGCAAGCCGGGTCGCACGGTGCGCGTCCTCCTCAACGAGGGGCGTGCAGACGAACGGGAGCTCACCAAAATCGACCGGTTGCCGGTCAACAAGGGAGACATCCTGACCATCATGATGCCCGGCGGAGGCGGCTACGGCGATCCTTATGACCGCGACCTCGAGAAGGTCCGCACTGACGTGGAACTGGGTTTCGTCAGTCGCAGGGGCGCGGAGCGCGACTACGGAGTGGTCATTACCGAAGCCGGTCACGTCGACCATGAGGCCACCACCGCCCGCCGCCGCGAGCGCGTCAAAGAGAACGTTCGCGCCGACTTCGACTTCGGCTCCGAGCGCGCAGCTTGGGAAACCGTGTTCGATGATCCGACGATGATGGAACTCAACCGCAGGCTCATGAAGTTGCCCAAGTCCGTGCGCCAGAACGTGCGACGGCGCATCATCGAGAAGGCCGTGCCCGACATTCCGGTCGCCGGCGGCGGGCGCACGCTGGCCAGCGTGAT
>CAYUNL010000448.1:1073-1516 GCA_964446055.1 uncultured Alphaproteobacteria bacterium
CGTGATGGGCGAGCCGGACGCCATCCGCGCACGCCTCGCCGAAGCCATGGCGAAGGCCTTCGACGCCGCCGATAGCGCGGCCGAGTAGTAACCGACGGCCCCCCGGGCTCCGGGTTTCGGCGAAGCCGGTCCCGCGGGCGGTCGCCTCTTGGGGAGGAAGGTTCATGTCCAGCCAGGATTCGTGGGAACGACCGCTGCGGCCGGTGGTGCGGGCCAATCGTCACGCGGTATCGGCTGGCCACCACATGGCGGCGTTGGCCGGCTTCCAAATGCTGGAGGCGGCCGGCAACGCCGTCGACGCCGGCGTCGCGGCCGCGCTCGCCAGCAACGTGCTCCAGAGCGAGCTGACGGGCATCGCCGGCATCGCGCCGACCCTCATCTACCTGGCGGACAGCGGCACGGTGGCGTCGGTCATGGGAACCAGCACCTGGCCTCGGCTGGCC
>CAYUNL010000449.1:0-1511 GCA_964446055.1 uncultured Alphaproteobacteria bacterium
CCGCGCGAGAGCACCTTTTCCTGCGCGAGGGCACCTGTTCCTGCGCGAGGGCACCGCTTCCTGCGCGAGGGCACCGGCAGCGAGTTCTGCCACCTCGCCATCACTGCCCTTCGCCAGCCGCGCCAGTCCTTCGCGCCCGGCCTCGCCGAATTCCCAGCGCAGCGCGTCGAAGTCGAAGTCGTCCACCGCAACCCTGCCGCTTTCGAGCCGGGCGATCTGGTTCTTCGCCGATATCGCACCGAAATCGAACAGCGGCAGCGCGAGGACGAAGGCCAGCCCGCATGTCGCCACCGCGAGATGCATGTTCGCGGTGCGGACGCGGTCCATCCAGCCGATCAGTCGTCCGCGGATCGGTGCAATGAAATAGGCCATGCCGTAAGCGACCGCGACCGCCACCGCGACGATGCCCCAGAGCCGTTCGGGGCTGAGCCCGTATTCGGCGACCCGCGTTCCGGTCGAGACTGCCGCCAGCAGCGCCAGCGGGAAGATCGCCAGCGCCAGCACCAAAGCGGCCCAGCGCAAGACGCGATTGGCGCTGACTTCGTGATCGGCGTTGCGAATCACCGCATTGACCAGGACGAAGCCCGCCACCGCCACCGACAGCAGCAGCGGCGTGGGGCTTTCGGTCGCATTCCACAGCACCGCAATACCGCTTGCCAGCACGGCCAGCAGGAAGATCGCCAGCGCGGCCGCCAGCGGCACGGCGATGATCGAGAACACCAGCATCACCACCGATTGCAGCGTGCCGATGATCTTCAACTGGTTGCGCAGTACGCCCAAGGCGGCGCCGAATGCCGCACCCGAGAAGATCCAGCCGAACCAGGCCTCGTCGACCACGTTCTCGACCACATCGATATCGATGGCGGAGAAGAGCGCGGCGAGCAGCACGGCCAGCAGCCACGATACGCCGGTGAAGGCGAGCGCCCCGGCGCCGCTGATCGCATCGGTCCATACGTGGAAGTGGGTCTGGTCGTAGGCCGTCCGCCAGCGCAGCCGGTGGAACCCCGCCTGGAACAGCGGCAGGGCCAGCGTGATCGCGACCAGCCCGGCGGCGACCCAGAAAGGCTCGTCGGCATAGCGGTCGCCCGCGCTCGTCACCCGCCAGGCGATTCCCGCCATGACCAGCGCGACCAGCCCGGCGAAGACCAGCGGCTCCTGCCAGCGGATTCGCTCGACGGTGAAGGCCAGCGCCAGCGGACCGAAGACGAAAGCGGCGGCGAGCGCGGCCCGCCACGGCGGCATGTCGGCCGCCTTCCAATCGGACAACAGGTGGACGGCGAGCCCGGCGAGGCCCAGCAGGACGGCGAGCGTCCAAGGCCGCAGCGGCCAGTCGGCATGGGCTGCGGGCGCGTGAACGGCGGTTGCCTCGGTCATGCGCCCTCCCCCGGCGGCCGGCCTATTGCGCCGGCGGGGGTCCCGCCTGGCCGTCGGCGCCCTGCTGCCCCATCATCTGCTGGAGGGCAGCGGCGCGCGCCTGGAAGTCGTCGCGGCTCATGAAGTCGACCACTTCC
>CAYUNL010000450.1:0-1508 GCA_964446055.1 uncultured Alphaproteobacteria bacterium
CTGGAATAAGCCCGCCGCCGCCGAGAAAGGGATGGTTGTTTGGGGCGGGTAATGTGCGCCGCCCCGGGGGCCCCCTCCGCATTGTTCCGAGCCCGATAAGCAGTGCAAACGACCCGATTGCATGATTCTGATGGACTGAGCCGTCACGCGAATGTCGCCTATTGGGCCATGAGCGGACATTGGGTCGTGCTTCTGGGTTCGATGAACGCCCGTTCTTGCGTACGCGTCCTAGGCGGCGGTGCGCTCGGCGACCGGCGCGAAAGTGCGGCGGTGGTGAGGACTGGGCCCTAGCCGGTCGAGCGCCAGGCGGTGCTCGGCGGTGCCGTAGCCGGCGTTGCGTTCCCAACCGTATCCCGGGTGGCGAAGGCTGAGCCTTGCCATCAGGCGGTCGCGCGTGACCTTGGCGATAATCGAGGCGGCGGCGATCGATACCGAGATCGCGTCGCCGCTGATCAGGGTGCGCACCGGACAGGCGAGCACCGGCGCCCGGTTACCGTCGACCAGCGCGAGCGCGGGGCGGCAGGGAAGCGCCGCGGCGGCGCGGCGCATCGCCAGCAGGCTCGCACCCAGGATGTTCAGCGTCTCGATCTCGGCGAGGCCCGCCGCGCCGAGCCCGATCGCCGCGCCACTCAGCCGCAGGGCGTCGAACAGCACTTCGCGCTCGGCCCTGGTGAGCGCCTTGGAATCGGCGATGCCATCGGGAATCTCAGCTCGATCCAGGACCACCGCCGCGGCCACCACCGGACCGGCCCACGGGCCCCGCCCAACCTCGTCGATCCCGGCCACGCCGCCGCTTGTCCGCGCCGCCATGGTCCAGCCTACCACACGGCGTCAGATCAGTTTCAGTTGCGCTCCGGGTGGGGGGCGGAAGGCGCCGGTGTCGAGGCTGCGCGAATCGGCGTTCAGACCCAGCCGTCGGGTGGCGAGGCGAAACCGGCGGGCGATCAGATCGGCGTAGGCGCCCCGCCCGCGGCCGCGCAAATGGAACGCCGAATCGTTGAGTTTACCGCCCCGGGTCTCACGCACGAGCGTCATCACCCGGCTGGCCCGCAAAGGCTCGTTCTCGCTCAGCCATTCGCGGAACAAATCCTTGACCTCGTTCGGCAGGCGCAAGAGCACGTACGCCGCGCCCTCCGCACCGGCCCAGGCGGCGGCCTCGAGGATTCGCTCCATCTCGGAATCGGTGAGGCCGGGGATCACCGGGGCCACCATGACGCCGGCGGTAACCCCGGCCTCGCGAAGCGCTCGCAGGGTCGCGAGCCGTTTGGCCGGCGTCGTCGCGCGCGGCTCCATTCGCCGGGCCAGCCGCCGGTTGAGCGTGGTGATCGAGAGGAATACCCGCACCAGATTGCGCTCGGCCATCGGCCCCAGTATGTCGAGGTCGCGCGCGACCAGCGCCGATTTGGTGGTGATGCCGACCGGGTGATTGGCGGCGGCCAAGACTTCGAGGATCTGGCGGGTAATCTTGAGCCGCCGCTCGATCGGCTGGTAGGGGTCGGTGTTGGTGC
>CAYUNL010000451.1:0-1505 GCA_964446055.1 uncultured Alphaproteobacteria bacterium
GGTCCCGTAGATGGCGTCGAGAAGTCCCTTTCCCCGCTCGTTGACCACCCGCCTGGGGTTGGCGCCCGGCACCACCCCATAGAGGACAGGGAATGGCCAGGTCGCCGCGTTCCCAACGTCGCCTGGCATGCGCGGAGTCTCGACGTCCAGCATCAAGAAGCCAAGTCGCGCGCCATAGAGGTTCTTGCCGCCGTAGACCATCCGTCCCGTCATGATCGTTTCCTCCGTTTCCCAATGTTGCCCGTTGTCCTGCCTGCTCCGCATACCTGTGGGCGAAAACCAGGATCAGCGCTCGCGGTAATCGCGCGGGGCACTGCCCGGATGGCCGAAATCCCTCGGCGCTAAACCGGCGTGAAACCAGGTGACAAAGGAGTAGATGTCGTAAATGGGTAGGCCGAGAGTATCCCTCAACGCCCGGGAATAGGCCGGCATGCGGCTGCATTCTAAGACCAAGGCGCCGACCTCTGGATGGCGCTCGACCAACTGCCGACCGGCGTCGAGGACGTTCTGTTCACAGGCTTCGACGTCCACCTCCACCTCTTTCTCGTCATTGTACATGGTGCGGTTGAATTCGCCGGCGGGATCGGTTCCCACGATGGGCACGTCGAGTGGCGCGCCAGCCGCTTGCAGATGCTCGTCGCCTAGCGCGTCGCTGTTTACCGTGACCACGCCGACACGTTTGCCCGGGGGCAGCAAGCGGTCAACAAAGGGAATCTGCATCAGCGAGCTGGTGGCAACCGGCACCTTGCAGTGGGCGGCAAGGGCGTCTTGAAACAACACCAGGAAGCCGCCGCTGGTCGTGATCCCGTCGGCTCCCTCGTCGACCAGTTCCTGGGCGGCATCGAGGAAGGCGTCGACAAGTCCTTCCCCTTGCTTTTCGACCACCTGCTTGGGCGAGGCCCCCTTCACCACCTTGTACATCACCGGAAACGGCCAGGTTCCGGCATTGACCGGATCGCCGGGGATGCGCGGATATTGCTTGTTAAGGATCAAGAACCCGACCTTGGCGCCGTACACGGTTTTTCCACCGTATGCTATTCGTCCTGAATTGCTCATGGCCCTGCTTTCTCAATCTGGGATCACCGCTCGCGCAAGTCACGTGGGGCACTGCCCGGATGGCCGAAATCCCTCGGCGCTAAACCGGCGTGAAACCAGGTGACAAAGGAGTAGATGTCGTAAATGGGTAGGCCGAGAGTATCCCTCAACGCCCGGGAATAGGCCGGCATGCGGCTGCATTCTAAGACCAAGGCGCCGACCTCTGGATGGCGCTCGACCAACTGCCGACCGGCGTCGAGGACGTTCTGTTCACAGGCTTCGACGTCCACCTCCACCTCTTTCTCGTCATTGTACATGGTGCGGTTGAATTCGCCGGCGGGATCGGTTCCCACGATGGGTGTCCGTGAGTGCGTCCCCGGCAATCTCGCTCAGTCCGACGGTATCATCGAGTTCCCGGTACGGCAACAGCCCGGCGTCGGAAGAGACCTTGGTGCCATGAAACTCCAGCT
>CAYUNL010000452.1:0-1500 GCA_964446055.1 uncultured Alphaproteobacteria bacterium
GCCGCGGGCCATCGCCTCGGCGATGTGCTCGGCTTGGCGGATTGCCAGGGTGACGATGGTCAGCGTCGGGTGGGAAAGGTTGGACGAGGCGAACTGGCTGCCGTCGGAGACGAAGAGGTTGGCAACGTCGTGGCTACGCCCCCACGAATCGACCACGCCCTCGCCCGGCTTGTCGCTCATGCGGCAGGTGCCGAGGTTCTGCGAGGCGGGGTGCGGGGGCGTCTCGGTGGTGGAGGTGGCACCGGCGGCGCGCAGAATCTCGGTCGCGCACTTGAGGCCGTAGTTCATCTTGGCCACGTCGTTGGCGTGATCGTCGATGTGGAGCACCGGAATCGGCAGCCCGTAGCGGTCGCGCGCATCGGCATGGAGAGAAACGCCGTTGCCCGCCATTGGCATGTCGGCGCCGTTGATCGAGACCCCGACGGTGCGGGCGTAGCCCTCGATCGTGCCGGCGTAGTCGGCGCCCCAGCCGGCGGGATCGAGCGCCGCCGCGTAGCCCGCCAAGCCGGCGCCAAACGGCATGAAGATGACGCCGCCGGCAAAGCCACGGGCCGGGTCGTGGTGAGCCTCGTCGGACAACAGCCCCGCCACCTGGACGCCGCGGTGCATGTGAATCGGCCGCTCGAAGGTGCCGTAGACGTAGCTTTCGGCGATGTGAGAGTAGTTGCACCCGACCTCGCCGGAGGAATTAGCCAGACCGTCGGGAAAGGCGGCCGATTCCGAGTTGAGCAACAGGCGCGGCGTCTCGATCGAGTTGCCGGCCACGCACACCGCGCGCGCTTTTTGGAGGTGCTGGGCGCCGGTCTGGTCGGCGTAGAGCACCCCCGAGACCGCGCCTCGCGCATCGTGCTCGATGCGTAGCGCCATACAGCCGGCGCGCACCTCGCAGCGCCCGGTGGCTTCGGCCTTGGGGATATCGGCGTAGAGCGTCGACCACTTGGCGCCCGAGGCGCAGCCCTGGGCGCAAAAGCCGATCTGGTCGCACGCGTTGCGCCCGTCGAAGGGCACCGAGTTGATGGCCACGTGGGTCATCCCGAAGTCGCGGTACCCCATTCGCTTGGCGCCCAGCGCGAACACCTTGTAGCCGTTGCTCGGGGGCAGGAAGGGGCGCCCGCCACGCCCCGAGACCCCCATGTTCTCCTCGGCGCGGGCGTAGTAGGGGAGGAGGTCGTCGAGGGCAAGCGGCCAGTCGATCAGGCTGGCGCCGTCGATGGCGCCGTAGGTGGTGCGGGGGCGGAACTCCTCGGCGCGGAAGCGAATCGTCTGGGCCTGCCAGTGAACGGTGCTGCCGCCGACGGTCTTGCATACGTGGGTGGGGCGGTCGGACCAGGTGCGGGCAAGCTCCGAATCGCCGGTGATGATGCGGCGGTCCTGCCACGTGAACATGGCATCGGCGGCGGCTTCGTCGTTCACGAAATCGGCGAGCTTGAAGCGCGGCCCGGCCTCAAGGACGACGACGTCGACGCCCTTTTGGCAAAGCTCGTTGGCCAGTGTCCCGCC